>NZ_JAUJQH010000040.1:0-42431 GCF_030482905.1 Burkholderia sp. AU45251
TGTCGACCTCCACGTCGACCGGTCTGTCGTCGGCCAACAGCTCGATCGGTTCGCTCTCGACGTCCACGTCGACGGGTCTGTCGTCGGCTAACAGCTCGATTGGTTCGCTGTCGACTTCCACGTCGACGGGGCTGTCGTCGGCGAATAGCTCGATCGGTTCGCTCTCGACCTCGACCTCGACCGGCCTGTCGTCGGCCAATAGTTCGATTGGTTCGCTCTCGACCTCGACGTCGACCGGTCTGTCGTCGGCCAACAGTTCGATCGGTTCGTTGTCGACCTCGACGTCGACCGGCCTGTCGTCGGCGAATAGCTCGATCGGTTCGCTTTCGACTTCGACCTCGACCGGTCTGTCGTCGGCGAATAGCTCGATCGGCTCGCTCTCGACTTCCACGTCGACCGGCCTGTCGTCGGCCAATAGCTCGATTGGTTCGCTGTCGACTTCGACCTCCACGGGCCTCTCGTCGGCTAACAGCTCGATCGGTTCGCTGTCGACCTCCACGTCGACCGGTCTGTCGTCGGCCAACAGCTCGATCGGTTCGTTGTCGACCTCCACGTCGACCGGCCTGTCGTCGGCGAATAGCTCGATCGGTTCGCTGTCAACTTCGACGTCGACCGGCCTCTCGTCGGCGAATAGCTCGATTGGTTCGCTGTCCACGTCGACCTCCACGGGCCTCTCGTCGGCTAACAGCTCGATCGGCTCGCTGTCGACCTCCACGTCGACCGGCCTGTCGTCGGCGAATAGCTCGATTGGTTCGCTGTCCACGTCGACCTCGACCGGCCTCTCGTCGGCCAACAGCTCGATTGGTTCGCTCTCGACCTCCACGTCGACCGGCCTCTCGTCGGCCAACAGCTCGATCGGGTCGCTGTCGACTTCAACCTCCACGGGTCTCTCGTCGGCGAATAGCTCGATCGGTTCGCTGTCAACTTCGACGTCGACCGGCATCAACTCGCTGTCCACTGGCCTGAGCAGCACGAACAGCTCGGTGTCGTCGCTGTCCACGTCGACCTCGACCGGCCTGTCATCGGCGAACAGCTCGATCGGCTCGCTGTCCACCTCGACCTCGACCGGCATCAACTCGCTGTCCACCGGCCTGAGCAGCACGAACAGCTCGGTGTCGTCGCTGTCGACTTCAACCTCGACGGGCCTGTCCTCGGCCAACAGCTCGATCAGCTCGCTGTCGACCTCGACCTCGACAGGCCTCTCGTCGGCGAACAGCTCGATCGGCTCGCTGTCGACCTCGACCTCGACCGGCATCAACTCGTTGTCCACCGGCCTGAGCAGCACGAACAGCACGATCCTGTCGCTGTCCACGTCGACGTCGACCGGCATCGGCTCGCTGTCCACCGGCCTGAGCAGCACGAACAGCTCGGTGTCGTCGCTGTCGACCTCGACCTCGACCGCGATCAATGACGCGAAGACGCACTACTACAGCGTCAACGACAACGGCGTGCAGCAAGGCAACTACGACAACAAGGGCGCGACGGGCATCAACGCCATCGCAGCCGGCGTGAACGCCAGCGCAGCGGGCAACAGCAGCGTCGCGGTCGGCGACGGCTCGAACGCGCAGTCGGCAGGCGCGGTCGCGATCGGCCAGAACGCATCGGCAACGGGCGGCAAGGCCGTGTCGATCGGCTCCGGCAACACGGCAAGCGGCGACGGCGCGGTCGCGATCGGCGACCCGAGCATCGCAACGGGTACCGGCGCGGTGGCGATGGGCGCGAACGACACGGCGACCGGCGACGGCGCAGTGGCGCTCGGCAACGCGAACACGGCCAACGGCGCCAGCGCGCTTGCACTCGGCAGCTCGAACCAGGCCACCGCGGACAACACGATCGCGCTGGGCAACAATGCCACGGCAAGCGCCACCGGCGCACAAGCCTACGGCTCGGCTGCCAAGGCCACGGCCGCCGATGCGCTCGCCTTCGGCACGAACGCACAGGCCAACGTCGCCAACTCGATCGCACTCGGCGCGAACTCGGTCACGAGTGCCGCGAACCCGACGTCGAGCGCCACGATCGGCGGTGTCACGTACTTCTTCGCGGGCACCTCGCCGGTTGGCGTGTTGAACATCGGCGGAAAGGACCAGGAGCGCCAGATCACCGGCGTCGCCGCCGGCCGGATCTCGGCCAGCAGCACGGACGCGATCAACGGCAGCCAGCTCAACGCGACGAACAACGCGATTAACGCGCTGTCGACCTCGACCGTGTCGAACGTCGCGTCGCTGTCGACCGGCATCAACTCGCTGTCCACCGGCCTGAGCAGCACGAACAGCTCGGTGTCGTCGCTGTCCACGTCGACCTCGACCGCGATCAACTCGTTGTCGACGGGCCTGAGCGCGACGAACAGCAACGTCAACTCGCTGTCGACGTCGACCTCGACCGGCATCGGTTCGCTGTCCACCGGCCTGAGCACGACGAACAGCAACGTGGCCTCGCTGTCGACCGGCGTGACCAACATCAACAACACGTTGAACTCGCTGTCGACGACGATCAACAACAACACGATTCGCGCCAACAACAACAACGGTGTCGCGGCCGACATGAACGGCACGGGCAGCGATGCGCCGAAGGTCACTGCCGGCTCGAACTCGGTGGCGATCGGCGCGAATTCGAACGACGGCGGTCGCTCGAACGTGGTGTCGGTCGGTAGCGACACGCAGCAGCGCCAGGTCATCAACGTCGCGCCGGGTACGCAAGGCACCGACGCGGTGAACGTGAACCAGCTGACGCAGGTGCAGACGACGCTGTCGACGGCACTGTCGGGTCAGCAGGCGCAAATCAACTCGCTGGGTTCGCAACTGCAGCAGACCGACCAGATGGCGAAGCAGGGTATCGCGGCCGTCGGCGCGATGGCGTCGATCCCGCAGCTCGATCGCGACGCCAACTTCGGGATGGGCGTGGGTACGTCGACCTTCCTCGGCCAGAAGGCGATGGCGGTCAACATGCAGGCCCGCATCACGGAGAACCTGAAGGCGTCGATCAACGGCGGCTTCAGCGGCGGTCAGAAGGTGATCGGCGCCGGCATGCTGTACCAGTGGAAGTAACGCGTCGCGCCGCCAGGCCGCCCGGCTCGCCAGCCGGACGGCCCGCGGCGGCCCCGACGGCCAGACGAGCCCGCCGCGCAAGCCGTGGCGGGCTTCAGTCAACCCAAGCATTGAGGATGTAACCGTGAACAAACTCGCTCTTGCGCTCGCGCTTTCCGCAACGGCCCTCGCCGCGTGCTCGACCGCATCCGGCCCGACCTTCAGCGCCTCCGAACTGCAGCCGCGCGACGGCGTGCGCACCTTCCAGGTGGACTGCCACGGCCTGCTGTCGGGCCCGCAGACCTGCATGAAGGCCGCCCGCAAGATTTGCGGCGAAGAACCCGTGCGCGCCCTCGACTCGGCCCGCGCGCTGCGCGACAAATCCGATCCCGCGACGCTCGTGTTCCAGTGCGGCGCCGCGCCGGCCGAAGCGGCGTCCGCCGCCACGCCGGCGGCTGCCGTCGTCGAACAGGTGAACCTGTCGGGCGACGCGCTCTTCGCGACCGACCACGCGACGCTCGCCCCGACCGCGCGCGAATCGCTCGACCGTTTGCTAAGCGAGCGCGCAGACCACACGTACTCGCAGGTGAGCGTCACCGGCTTTACGGACTCGGTGGGCAGCGACGACTACAACCTCGCGCTGTCGAAGCGCCGCGCCGAATCCGTCGCGGCATACCTGAAGGCGCACGGCCTGAAGACCGACTCGCTGACGGTCTCGGGCCGCGGCAAGGCCGATCCGGTGGCGTCCAACGCGACGCCGGAAGGCCGCGCCAGCAACCGCCGCGTCGAAATCCGGCTGCAGCACTGAGCGCGGCGCCCCGCTCCGGCAGGCCGCCAGCGCCGCGCCGGACCGGCACCCGACCACCGCCGGACCACCCGGGCGCCGCTTCGCCGGCGCCCCGCTCCCGTGGGCCGGCGGCTATGTCAAAGTTCGTCATGTCCCTCCACAAACCGGCGGTTTCCATGCCACAATCGCCGCAGACAGTCGCCGGGGCAGCCTGCCCGAATCGCGCGCCGTGCCAGGCGTGCCCGACGACACGCCGGAATCCGGCTGCCGCCCCCGCGATCCACGTCACACGATTCGCCTGCTGCGGCGCACCGGCGCGAATCCAATCATGACAATCCACGGCGCGCCGCTTCCCGGCCCGGCGCTCGACGCCACGCCCGGACGCACGACGCCGCAGAGGAAACCAACCGGTGACGGACATCAATGAAGCCGCCTCGGGCGGCACTCGCAAGCAACGGCCGGCCGTCGGCATCTCGCTGTTTGCGCGCGACGGCCAGGCGATCTGGGAAAACGGCATACACCAGAACATCGCGTTCCTCGCGATGATGCTCAAGCGCTCGGATCGCGTCGGCCCCGTCTACTTCCTGAACGGCGGCGACGCCAACGCACTGCCGGCCGGCCTCGAACTCGACGGCCTCGACATCCCGCTCGTCAAGCCCACCGACGTCACGCACGAACTCGACGTCGTGATCGAAATGGGCGCGCAGTTGCCGGTCGAATGGCTCAGGCACATGAAGGCGCTCGGCAAGAAAATCGCCGCGTTCTTCTGCGGGCACGTGTACGCCGGCCTGTGCGAAACCCCGATCTTCGGCAAACCGTCGGGACACGTTTTCAACGGCGCGCCGTTCGACGAAGTATGGCTGCTGCCGCAATACGACAAGACCGCCGCGCCGATGCTGCAGACCATCCTGCGTGCGCCGGTCCACCTGATGCCGCACATCTGGTCGCCGTACTTCCTCGAGCGCCGCATCGCCGTGCTCGCCGCGGAAGGCGCGACGTTCGGCTATCGGCCGGGCCGCCGCCCGTGGCAACTGGCCATGCTCGAACCGAACATCTCGGTCGCGAAGTCCTGTCACTACCCGATGCTTGCGTGCGATGAGTTCTACCGTGCGCGTCCGGACGCGGTTCAACACATGTTCGTCGTGAACGCGTTGCACATGAAGGAGCATCCGACCTTCGTGCACTTCGCAAACAGCCTCGATCTCGTGCGCCAGCACAAGGCCACCTTCGAGCCGCGCCTCGACCTGCCGGGCTTCATGGCGCGCCATGCGGATGCTGTCGTGTCGCACCACTGGGAAAACGGGCAGAACTATCTGTATTACGACGTGCTGTACGGCGGCTATCCGCTGATCCACAACTCGACGCTGATCGGCGACGCCGGCTATTACTACCCGGACTTCGATGCCGCCGCGGGCGGCCGTGCGCTGCTCGATGCGTGGCTGCATCACGACGAACGCCTCGACGAGTACCGTGCGAAGGCCGGCCGGCTGCTGCAGTCGGTTTCGATCGACAACCCCGCGAACCTCGACGCGTTCGTCTCGCGTCTGGTCGCCTGAACCGGAGAATACGCATGTCGGACTCCAATGCCCGTCAAGCGCCCGGCGAGGGCAAGCGTCTCGTCGTCGGCGTGTCGCTGTTCGTGCGCGGCGCCGGCCAGTCGCTGTGGGAAAACGGCATCTTCCAGAACTGCCTGCTGCTGATCCTGCTGCTGCGCCAGTCGCCGCTCGTCGCGGAAGCGGTGATGGTGAACGGCGGCGAACAGATCGCCGATCCACAGATGATGCTCGGCGAATGGGACGTGCCGCTGCTGTCGATGGACGAAGCGCTGCAGCGCTGCGACGTGCTGATCGAAATGAGCGCGCAGTTCGGCGCGGACTACCTGCGCGCGTTCCGCGAGCGCGGCGGCAAGGTCGTCACGATGCGGGTCGGCAACGACTACGTGATCGACATCGAACGCGCGATGTTCGACAAGCCGTCGGGCTTCCTGTTCTCGGGCGCGCCATACGATGCGGTGTGGACGATTCCCGAGTTCGAGCGCTCGTGCCTGCACTATTACCAGACGGGCCTGCGCGCGCCCGTCACGATCGTCCCGCACATCTGGCACCCGATGCTGTTCGACAAGGCGCGCGCGACACTCGGCGCCGGGCTGTCGTTCGGCTATGAGCCCGGCAAGCCGCGCTGGCGCGTGACGATGTTCGAGCCGAACATCTGCATGGTGAAGACCAGCGTCATCCCGATGCTCGTGACCGAGGAAGCGTATCGCGCCAAGCCTGATTTCCTCGAGTTCGTGCGCGTGTGCAACACGCTGCACCTGAAGGAACATGCGACGTTCGTTCACTTCGCGAAGAGCCTCGACATCGTGAACCACGGGATCACGACGTTCGAGAGCCGCTACGCGGTGTACGAATTCATGGCCGCGTACGGCGATGCGGTGGTGTCGCACACGTGGGAAAACGCGCAGAACTACCTGTACTACGAGCTGCTGTACGGCGACTACCCGCTGATCCACAACTCGCCGTTCCTCGGCAAGGCCGGGTATTTCTATCCGGACTTCGACTGCCAGGCCGGCGGCCGCGCGCTGCTGCAGGCGTTCGCCGAACACGACGCGAACCTCGAAGCGTACCGCGAGCAATCGAGGCATGTGCTCAGCTCGGTCAGCATCTACAACCCCGAGAACGTCGCGGCCTATACCGACGCAATCGCCTCCCTCTATCGCGACGCGTGACGCGCCGCCCTTTCCGGATTCCGACATGAACGCACGCCCGACCCTCACCCGCGCCAAATGGCTGATCGGCTGCGCCGTCGCTTCGATCGCGATCGGCGCGCACGCGCAATCCGCCGGCGAATCAGCCGACACGCTGCTCCGCGACTCGGATGCGGTATTCAAGCAGCTCGACGCCGGCCAGTACGACGCGGTCTGGACCGATGCCGCCCCGTTCGTGAAGGCGCGCATCAAGCAGGACCAGTTCGCGGCCGACATGCAGCGTGCACGCCAGTCGGTCGGCGCGGTCAGTCATCGCGGCTGGGCGCAGGTCACGCGCATCCGCTACTCGAATACATCGACGACGCCCGATGGGCTCTACGCGAACGTCGACTTTGCGACGACGCTGACGAACGGCGCCACGGTGTTCGAGAAGCTGAGCTTCCGCCTCGAAGGCGACGGTCGCTGGCACCTGACGGGCTACGTGCCGCGCCAGTCGCAGAATTTCGCGCAATAACGCGCGCCGCGCGCC
Organism: Burkholderia sp. AU45251; assembly: GCF_030482905.1. Classification (NCBI taxonomy): domain Bacteria; kingdom Pseudomonadati; phylum Pseudomonadota; class Betaproteobacteria; order Burkholderiales; family Burkholderiaceae; genus Burkholderia; species Burkholderia sp. AU45251. The sequence goes on from NZ_JAUJQH010000040.1 coordinate 7,044, forward strand.
CCACGGAGCCGACCCGATGAAACTCAATGTCGCGATAACGATGAACGTGCAGCGCGATGCGACGCAGTCGATCTGGTACAACGGCGCGAACCAGCACTGCGTGTACCTGTACATGCTGCTGAAGCAGTCGCCGCTGATCGGCGAGGTCTGGCTCACGCACGACAACGGCATCACCGAGTATCCGCAGGCGCTGATGATGGACGCGTTCGGCGACGCGCTGCGCCCGCTGTCGGCCGTCGTCCACCAGACCGACCTGCTGATCGAGATGAATGCGTTCATCGATCCGACCCACACGGACGTCGTGCGCCAGCGCGGCGGCAAGTGCGTGTCGTACCGCTTCGGCAACGACTACGTGATCGCCGTCGAGACGATCAACTTCGAGAAGAACGACTGGCGGCCGAACCCGCACCGCGTGCAGTTCGACGAAATCTGGACCAACCCGCAGCACATGCACACGTGCGCGGCCTACTTCCAGGCCGTCTATCGCGCGCCGGTGATCGCGCTGCCGCACATCTGGTCGCCGTATTTCATCGAGCGCAGCCTCGACGCCGATCCTGAACTGAAAGCGCGCTTCGGCTATCGCAACCACGGCACCGCGAAACGCATTGCGTTCTTCGAGCCGAACCTGAACGTCGTGAAGAGTTCGATCGTGCCGATGCTCGCCGCGAACGCGTGCTATGTCGAGCACCCGGAGCTCGTCGAACACGTGTACATGACCAACACGTTCGACAAGAAGGAAAACGTCGCCTTCAAGCATCTCGCGCTCGGGCTCGAAATGGTGCGCGACGGCAAGGCGACCGCCGACGTGCGTGCGCCGTTCGTCGCGTGGGCCGCGCATCACACCGACATCGTCGTGTCCCATCATTGGGAAAACGGCCTCAACTACCTGCTGTACGACGCGCTGTACGGCAACTACCCGCTCGTGCACAACTCGCCGTTCCTGCGCGACGTCGGCTACTACTATCCGGACTTCGAAATCTTCGATGCGGCGCGTGCGATCGCGACCGCCGCGCAGACCCACGACGCGCGGCTCGACGACTACGCGGCGGCGGCTCGCCGTTGCCTGCACCAGGTCGACACGCTCGCCGAGCACAACGTCCGCGCGTATTCCGAGCAGATCCAGCGGCTGTTCGCCGGCCGCGCGCTCGGCTGACCTCTGTCGTCCACGCGACCGCTCACGAATCAGGCCGTCCGCGATTTCGTCGCGATCGAGTCGATCCACGGTCGTTCGTCATCAACCGGCACGGTGGATGTCCGGCCGAGGCGCTGATCACGACCGGCCGCCGCCCCATCCAGCGCGAACTCGACGCGATCCTGCGGGCGATCGACCGCGCGACCACGCAGCCGCCCACGCAATGGCATGCGCCCTCGGCGGATTCAGGAAGGATCGATCGATTGGCCGGAAGTCCTGGCCGCTATGCGCAAACGATGCCGACGCGGGCCGCGCCCATCGCACCGTGCCAGCGCCCGTGACCGGCGTGAACAGGCGCTAGACCAGCACCCGATCGCCGCTCTGCGCGGCGAACACACGGCCGTGCCGCCGCCCTGTCCGCGCGAGTACGGCGAAGCAATGTGCCGCCGGCCGGCTGGCGCCGCCGGATTGCTTGACGAGGCTGTCGGCTACGCCACGCGCGATCGCCGACTCTTCACCGCACGCGCCCGCGATGACGCCCGCGTAATAGTGCCGCGCCGCCAGTTCGCGGCCACCGGCGTCGAGCGGCTTCATGCGCTGAATGCGACGCGCAATGGCCTTCAGGCCGTCGAGATACGGCGCGACGTCGATCGGCACATCGGTCGCTTCGGCGCCCAGTTGCCACAGCATGTCGGCCAGCTCGGCGATCGCGACGAGGTCGCGCGCACCGGCCGCCTGCGTGCCCGTTCCGCCTCCGGCCTTCGTCCCCGCCATGCCCACGCCCCTTTGCGATTCGTCCCGGCGACACGCCGGCCATCTCGACACCGGCATGCATCATGCACGCCACCCCGCCCGTTCCCGCGCCGTCACGCGGCGGCAGGCGACCGCCATGAAAAGCGGATGCCCTGCGCCCAGGCGACGCCGGCATCCACGATGATCTGCCGGTCGACCTCGCTCTCCACGCCTTCGACGACGACGTGCCGCGCGCCTTCATGCGCGAACGCGATCAGCCTGCGGAACTGGTAGCGCCCGATCGCGTTGCGCTTGATCATCGACAGGATCGACCGGTCGAGCTTCACGATGTCGGGATTGCCGACCACCAGGTTGTTCAATGCACTGAAACCGACCCCGAAATCGTCGATCGCGATACGGCACCCGGTCTGCCGGAAGCGGTTCACGAACGAACGGCCCGCGACGGGATTCAGCGGCCCCGTCTCCGTGATCTCGACCACCAGCCGCGCCGCGACCGACGGCTCGCGCTCGAGCCGCTTGAAGATGGCCAGCCACGCGTCGTCGACGACCGCGCTCGCCGCCGCCACATTGCAACCGTAGACGGCAGCCGGATCGGCGCGCAGCGCGTCGATCGTCCGGCCGACCACCAGCCGGTCGAACCACCGCATCAGCCCGAGCGCCTCGAGGCGCGGCAGGAACGCGATCGGCGGTAGCGCCTCGCGCTCGCCCCACCGCAATCGCGCCAGGCATTCCTGATACAGCACACCACCCGACAGGTCGGCCCGGCACACGGGCTCTCGCGCGAACCCGAGCCGGCTTTCCACGAAACTGCGTACCGACGCGAGGTCGGAATGATCGTCGGGAGCACCGAAGACGAGATCGATTTCGTCACGATTCGCTTCCCGATTCGCCACCAGGCGAGCTTCGACCGCATTCATCCGGCGCTCCGGCAAATGGCGAGCCGCCGCGAGCGGCTCGACCTCAAGAAACATGCGAAGCAAGCCGATCATGACGCGCTCCGCCGCCTACCCGGCCCATCCTGTTATGTCGATCTTTTCCGGGAGCGTACTTTTCGCTTCGGCGCGCCGTCAAATTCGATATTTTCAACGATATTCAGTTACTGGAAATACACCATGCCCGCGGGATCCCGACTGTGCGACAGACCACACTAACGCGAATTACCGAACCCCGATCCCGATGCCGTTTATTTTCCCGATCTAAACAACCTTGCCCGAATCGATTCTCCCGCGATTTGCATGCCCCGCAAATCAGGAAATTTCCAATTAATCCGATAAATACCGGCCCGGGACGCACCGCCCTCGCGTACTGCCAAGCCCATCGTGACGGCTAGCCGCACGGCCTGCCCAGCGCCGAAAATCGGCTGCCGCTCGTCATTCGATCATCGCAGCATTCAATTTTCTCGTTTCAAACGGATTATTAAATTTCTAAACCGAATCGATCCGCCATGAATCAATAATATCAATTTAAATCATATGATGATTATCGATCGAAACATTTTTAACAATCTTAAAGACTTGTTAACCTCTAAAATAATTTCTGACGGACTTCCCTCGGAGCCGTCAAATTCGTGCCTTCAAAAACCGTCGAACCGATCGGGTTCGGCGGTTTCTTTTTTAACGGCATTATTTCGTCAGACATTAGGGCGGGACAATCCCGATAGCGGGCCGCGGCGCAACAGTGTGCGCCGCGCCAAAAATCGGGCCTTATGCGGCCGATGCGCCGATCAGGTTCGCGAGTAGCGCGTCGTATTCGGCGACGAGTGCCGGATTCGCCGACGTATAGCGGCCGAGGATCTCGCGTTGGCGCCGCGTGTACGCTTCCCAATCGTCATCGTGCGTATGCAGCGCACGCAGCAGCGCATCGGCGCCCTGCTGCACGTCGTTGTCCGGATAGTAGTAGCCGAGATCGGGCGCGAGGCTCGCGTTGTGCACGAGCGGATAACCCTGCCAGCACACGTCGAAATAGAAATAGTTAAGCGGGTTCGACCACTGATGCGACACGACGATATCGGTCAGGTCGGCCAGGAACAGCGGCGTATCGAAGCGCCCGACGAAGCTCGCCTTGCCCGCGCGCACGATGTCCAGGTAGTTCATCAGCATCACGAACTCGGGGCTGTCGTGCGCGAGGCGGTCGGCGTTCGTCACGTGCGTGAAGCAGATCGCGTCGGGATCGCGGCGATACGCTTCGTCGATGATCAGCATCGGATACACGCAGAACTTCACGACGTTGTGGTTCGGCTCCATCACCGTCAGCCGCTTGCCGGGCTCGCTGCGCCGCGGCCGGTATTCGCCGCGCTCGGGCAGCGACTGCGCGCGCGCGCTCAGGAACATCGGATCCCACACGAACGGCACGACGCGCCCCGGGCAGCGGCGCAGCGACTGCAGGAACGGCAGCGACGACGGCGCGATCTGCGGAATCGCCCACACCTCGTCAAAACCGCGGTTGATGAACAGCGAATCCCACAGCCGGCGACCGAACAGCATCGACTCCATCGCATTGATGTACTCGACGCCGCAGCAGTAGCTGACGAGCTTCACGCCGCGCGACTTCAGGTAGGCCGTCTGCTCGCCGTCGATCTGCCCGCCGAGCTCGATCACCACGTCGAGCGCATCCTTCGTGTCGGCGAACGCGCGCGTGTCGTACACACTGCGATCCCACGGCAGCGCATCGGTGAGCGGCACGTCGGTGGTGTTGACCAGCGTCACGCGGTAACCGTGCGGCGATGCCATCAGCAGCTTCGCGAGAAACAGCGCGTTCTGCTTGATGCCGTTGATCCACAGGCTTTCGTCAGGGGCACGCAGCCCGATCGTGATACCGATGCGCAGGCCGTTCAGGACAGGAGACGTCATCGTCGGCGGGATGGAAGGTTGGATGGGGATGGAATGGACGCAGTGTAGCGCGCGAAACGCCGCCCGCGTCAAGCGGTGCACGCCGGCGGCAACCCGGCATTCTAGCGGAGCGCCGGCCGCATACTGTCAGGGATGGTCAGCCCGCGGCCGGCGCACGCAAATCCGCGAGACGGTTGTGCGATACTCCGGCGACCGGCCGCACTACCGGGTTGCCGGGCGGTATCGGCATCCCGGGCGGGCAGAAAACGACCTTGCAGCAACGCTGCTGAAACAATGGCTGACAGAATGGAACGCGACGCCGCGCAAGTCTTCCGGGCAATCCATCATGAACAGGGGCGGCACGCGCAGGCATGCGTGCCGGGCCGCGATGCCGCGCGGAACCACACCGCGCCCGGCGCCCGCCGTCATCCGCCGCGCGGCCTTCGGAGCGCGCGATGATCGTCCTCAGCCACTTCAGTCACGACGCACCCGCCAGCCTCGAAAATCACCGGCAGTACGCGCACGCGCAAGGCTATCGCCACGCGTTCGTCGATGCGTCCGCGATGCCGCAGGCGCTGCCGTTGCACCCGCTCTATCGTTACGAATCGCTGCTCCATGTGCTGCGCCGCGCGCAGCCCGACGAACTCGTGCTGCTGCTCAGCGAAGACGCGGCGATCATCGAGCCCGTCGCGCTCGATCGCCTGATGAGCGGCCGCGACATGCTGTTGGTCGACGCGTTGGCGTCCCCGCTGCCGCAGGTCGACGTGCAGATCTGGCGCAATACGGCGGCCGTTCGGGCGATCGTGATGCGGCTCGTGCAGCGCTGCAGGCTCGGCGGCGAACCGCGGCTGACCTCGGAAGCCGCGTTGTTCGCGGAGCTCGACACGCATCGCTATATGACGCCGATCGACGGGCTGTATCCGGTCATGCCGACCAGCCCCGACCTCGATCCGATGTGGAGCCGCGAACCGACGTTCGCGATCAGCATCGACGACACGCCGCACGATCCCCAACGGAAAGGCACGACGGCCCGTTTCCGCGACACGCTCGTGGCGTACGTCAATCGATGCCGCGCCGCCGGCCGGCCGCTGTTCTCGTTCGATCACGACGCCGCCGACACCCAGGACGAAGCCGCCGAGCGCAGCACCTTCAATCCGGGCCGCCCGATCGCGTTGATGATGCTCTACACGCCGAACATCGGCAGCTATGCACGCATCGCCGAACGGAATTTCCGGCGCTACTGCGACGCACACGGCTACACGCTCTACGTGCATCGCGACATTCCCGCCGAAATCGGCCTGAACGCGACCGGCAACTGGTTCAAGCCGTGGCTGCTCCATGCGTACCTGCAGCACCACGAATGGGTCGTGTGGCTCGACGCCGACGTGCTGATCGCGGACCAGCAGCAAGCGCTGGAGCCGCTTCTCGAAGGACGCGACTGGCTGCTCGCGCACGACATCGGCCAGTGGGCATTCAACTCGGGGGTGATGGCGTTCCGGCGCACCGCGCGCAACGATGCGATGCTGCGCGACATGATGACGACGATCGCCGCGCTGCACGACCGGTCGAGCGTCTATGCGAGCGACGGCGATCAGGTGCAATTCATTCGCGCGATGGAGCGCGACGGGCAATTGGAAGGCGAAGGTGTGGCCGATCTCGTCCGCGTCAACACGCCCTGGCTGTTTCGCCGCCCGGACAGCTATATCGTGCATTACTACGGGATGTGGTCCGCGATGCGGGCGCTGATGATGGCGCACGACGACGGGCTGCTGCGCTAGCGCCCTCGACCGGCGCAGCTAACGCGGACTGGACGTGGGTTCCGTCCGGCCGTGCGATCCGTTACACGACTGCGATTCATTTCTCAAACCAGCTTTAACGGGAGATCAGCTTGGAACAGATCGGATATTCATGGCCGACCTTCGATCAGCTCACTCAGCACCTGGTCAAGTCAATCAACCCGAACAAGATTCTGGACATCGGGGCCGGTGGCGGGAAATACGGGCGCTTGCTCAAAAAGGTGGTGCCGGATTGTCACTTCACGGCGCTGGAATGCGATGAGGAGACGCATCCGTTCCTGATCGAGAACGGCTACGACGACATCATCTCCGGCGTCAGCGACACGCTTTATGAACGATCCGGCGACTCGTACGATACGGTCATCCTGGGCGATGTCATCGAACACATGCGTCACTCGCACGGTCGCGATTTACTGGAGTTTCTGAACTATCGATCGCGATACATCCTCATCTCGACCCCCGAGTGCATGCCGATGAGCGGGGCCTCGTATTTCGAGAGCCACAACTCCGTGTGGCGGCCCGATTCGTTCATGTGGCACGATTTCTGGGCGCATCAGCAATGCGGGATCATGCACTTCTATTTGCTCAGAGGGCACCTCGACTGGAACGCGAAGGGTCTTGATTCCCTGGTGAACGCCGCAAACGCGTCGAATCTGTTCAACACGCGCGCCAACAACGAACAGGAGGCCGCCAATGAAAAATTCCTCCAGCCAGTCAACCTGACGCTCCATGATTACCGGTACATGGAAAAACTCGATGGCGACCAATATGCAATATTTCGCCCGATTTGATTGCGCGACCGTGATTCAGTCCGGAATCACTGCGTCTTGCTTGCCCGATGAATGAAAAAGGCGCCTCACGGCGCCTTTTTCACGATTGACGAAACGCTCGCGGCGTCAGAAGCCGGGCGCCTTCATGCCCGCCTCGCGTGCCGGCAAGCGGCCGGCACGCGCGAAGGGGCAGTCAGATCGCCGCAATCGTCGGCGCGACCGCGGCCGGGTCGGTGACGCTGGCCTTGCCGGTTTCGACGTGCCCCGCGATGCGGCGCGTCCAGCCCGCGTTCCCCGCCACCACGAACTGCAGGTCGTACCAGTGGCTGCTGCACGACAGGTCCCAGTGCGCTTCGACGCGCTGCCCGGCCGGAACCGTCAGCGTGCGCGCTGCCCCGCCATACGCGACATCGGTCGCCGTGACCGTGAGCGTGCCGGTGCCCGCATTGGCGATCGTCACGTACACGTCGCCGTTGGCGGTGTCGTAGCACGGCGTGATTTCAGGCTTCGCGCCGGCATCCGCGGCGGCCGATCCCGCGAAGCGCCGGAAATAGCCGTTCGGCCCCCACACGCTCACCACGTAGTTGCCGTTCGCGTCGAGCGCCCACGTATCGGTCAGCTGCTTGCCCGCTTCGACCGTATAGCGACGCGGCATCGCGGTCGGGTCGCCCGTGTAGACCCAGAAGTGCGCGCCCTGCGTGCCGGTGTTCGCAAACGTCAGCGCGTAGCCCTGCGACTGGAGCTGGCCGGTCACATGCAGTTCGTACGGCAGCGCACGCGCCGGCCGCGTACCGGGCTCCTGCGCCGTCACGACCTGCTGCGCGGTGCTGGCCGGCGCGGTCTGCGACGACGCGCGCGAGCACTGCAGGTCCGCCTGCGCGACATACGCCTGCGTGCTCGGCAGGGTCGGCAGCGTGGCATCCGATTTCGAGAAGTCGAGCGCCGACGTCAGGTCGCCGCAGATCGCGCGACGCCACGGCGAGATATTCGTTTCCATCACGCCGAAGCGCTTCTCGATGAATTGCAGCACCGACGTGTGATCGAAAACCTGCGAGCAGACGAAGCCGCCCTTCGACCACGGCGACACCACGAACATCGGCACGCGCGGGCCGAGGCCGTACGGCAGGTTGTCGGCCGTGTACGTGCCCGTCTGCGTCGAGGTCACGACGTTGTGCCGCTCGAGCGACACATCCACGGTGCTCATGCCGGAGCCCGGCAGCGTCGGCGCCGACGGCGGCACGACGTGATCGAAGAAGCCGTCGTTCTCGTCGTACATGACGAGCAGGACGGTCTTGCTCCATACGTCCGGATTCGACGTCAGCGCATCGAGAATCGTCGACAGGTAGTACGCGCCGTAGAGCGGCGTGAACTTCGGATGTTCCGAATACGCAGCGGGCGGCAGCAGCCACGATACCTGCGGCAGCGCGTTCGCCTGCACGTCGGCCTTCAGTTGCGTGATCGCGCGCGTGCTCATCCCGCGCGTCTGCAGCGACGAGCCGGCCGGCGCATTCACGAAATTATTGAAGCACGCCAGCATGTTCGTGCCGTAATTGCCGGTGAAGTTGTCGAACCCGGTGCCCTGCTGGTAGATCTGCCACGAGATGCCCGCTTTCTCGAGGCGCTCCGGATACGTCGTCCAGCTGAAGGGCGGCAACTGGATCTTGTCGAACTGGTTGTCGATGTAGTCGGTGTTGTCGAGCAGCGGGCCGCCGCCCGTGCCGAGCGGGTCGACCATGCCCGTCATCAGGTACATGCGGTTCGGGTGCGTGTTGCCCGGGATCGAGCAGAAGTAGTTGTCGCACACCGTGAACGCATCCGCGAGCGCGTAGTGGAACGGGATGTCGTCACGGACGTGGTAGCCCATCGTCATGTTCGACTTCTGCACCGCCCATTGATCCGCGCGACCGTTGTCGATCGCACCGTGCGTCGTCGCCCACGTATGCGGCAGGCCGCCGATGCACTGCGCGTTGACGCCCGGGTTGGTCGTGTCGTAGCGGAACGGCGCGATCACGCTCGTCTTGTCTTCCTGACGCGGCTGGAACCACACCGGCTTGCCGTTCGGCAGCGTGACCGGGAAGCGGTCGTTGTAACCGCGCACGCCGCTCAGGTGACCGAGGTAGTGGTCGAACGAGCGGTTCTCCTGCATGAACACGACGATGTGCTGCACATCCTGGATCGTGCCCGTCACGGAATTCGGCTCGATCGCCAGCGCCTTGCGGATCGACTCGGGAAGCAGTGCGGAGGCGGCGGTCGCGCCGGCAAGGCCGGCGGAGAACTTCAGAAAATCGCGTCGCGAATGGGTGGCCATGCTGGTTGCTCTTGATTGGATTTCTGGTGGAAACGGCCGGGATCAGGAAGCGGGCGAGGAAGCAGGTGCGGTGAATCCGGGCGGGCAGTGCATCTGCGCGGTGGCGACCACGCCGCCGCCGCAGGCGGCCTTCTGCTGCGCGACGGGGGCGGCGGGTGCCGTCACGTCGTCGTTGCAGGCACCGAGGAGTGCTGTCAGCGCGATCAGACCAACGACCGCGAAAGGCCGCAGGGCCGAGTTTCGCATAACGTCTCTCCGTAGATGTGATGACGTGACACAGGTGCGGGAGCGCACCGGTCATGTCGACGGCGAGATGCTAATTTCAGCGTGTTACACGACAGTGTCGCGTAAGGAGGCGAGCTGCGTGCACACAGGTAGCGGCACGTGTCGCGGCGGAAAAGGAGCGAGCGACGTAATGCAATCGAAAGATTCGCATTGCTTTGTTTTGCCGGGCGATCGAGGCAGGTCCGTCGCGGTACCGGTCGTGCAACGAATCGCGAAGCGTCTTTTACGGGCCGGCAACCGCGGCAGCCGGCCCGCATGCGGCGAAACAGGCGATGCTCAGCCTTCCGCCATCATCAGCAACTGCGCGCCATCCGAAACCTGGTCGCCGACGCCGTACAGCACTTCCGCGACGACGCCCGCGCTCGGTGCGCCGATCGTATGCTCCATCTTCATCGCTTCCATCACGATCAGCGGCGTGCCCGCTTCGACCTTCTGACCCGGCTCGACCAGCACCGCGATCACCTTGCCGGGCATCGGCGCAGTCAGGCGGCCACCGCCCTGCTCCGCGTCACCCGCATGCGCGATCAGGTTGCGCCATTCGAACGTCTCGGCCGCGCCCTGTGTGAACACGTGGAAGCTGTCGCCGTCCGCATACACGCGGCCGCTGCTGCGCACGCCGCCGAGCGTCACGTCGAAATCGAGCGGCGTGGCGCCGTGCGCCCACGCGAACGGTTGCGCGGCTGCGTCGCCGGTCGCGAGGCGTGCAACCGCGCCGTCGTCCTCGTACGTGACCGTCACGTCCGCTTCGCGCTCGGCCGCATGCCATTCGAGCGTGCGGCGATAGCCGCCGTTCAGTCGCCAGTCCGGCAGCGCGCCCCACGGCGACGCGCCCTGCGCGGCCGCGCCGCGTTCGCGTGCGAGCAGCGCCGCGCATGCGAGCGCCAGCATCGCACGCGGCGGCTGTTGCGGCGCGAACAGTGCGTCGTGGTTGCGCTCGATCAGGCCCGTGTCGAGATCGGCCGTCGCGAACGGTTCGCACGCAACGATCCGCTGCAGGAACGCAGCGTTCGTGTGCAGGCCGACCACTTCACATGCACGCAACGCGCGCAGCATCAGGCTCAGCGCTTCCGCACGATCCGCACCGTGGACGATCAGCTTCGCGATCATCGGATCGTAGAACGGCGTGATCGAATCGCCTTCGCGCACGCCGCTGTCGACGCGCACCGACGCGCCGAGCGCGAACTCGACGCCTGCCGGCAGCCGCAGGTGCTTCAGCGTGCCCGTCGACGGCAGGAAGCCGCGCGCCGGGTTCTCCGCATACAGGCGCGCCTCGAGCGCATGGCCCTGTACGCGCAGTTCGTCCTGCTTCAGCGGCAGCGGCTCGCCGAAGGCGACGCGCAGTTGCCATTCGACCAGATCGAGCCCCGTGACCATCTCGGTGACCGGATGCTCGACCTGCAGGCGCGTGTTCATTTCCATGAAGTAGAACGCGTCGCCCGTCATGATGAATTCGACGGTGCCCGCGCCGACATAGCCGACCGCGCGCGCGGCCGCGACGGCCGCTTCGCCCATCGCGCGCCGCACGTCGTCCGGCAGCCCCGGCGCCGGCGCTTCTTCCAGCACCTTCTGGTGACGGCGCTGCACCGAGCAGTCGCGGTCGAACAGGTACACGGTATTGCCGTGCGTGTCGCCGAACACCTGCACCTCGACGTGACGCGGGCGCGTCAGGTATTTCTCGATCAGCACGCGGTCGTTGCCGAAGCTGCTCGCGGCTTCGCGCTGGCACGACGCGAGCGCCGCCGGGAAATCGCCGGAGCGCTCGACCACGCGCATCCCCTTGCCGCCGCCACCCGCGCTGGCCTTCAGCAGCACCGGATAGTCGATCGCATCGGCTTCGCGATGCAGGTTGGCCGCGTCCTGGTCGTCGCCGTGATAGCCGGGCACGAGCGGCACGGCGGCCGCGTGCATCAGCGCCTTCGCGGCGGCCTTCGAACCCATCGCCGCGATCGCGTCGACCGGCGGCCCGATGAAGACGATGCCGGCCGCTTCGCACGCATGCGCGAAATCTTCGTTCTCCGACAGAAAGCCGTAGCCGGGGTGGATCGCCTGCGCGCCGGTGGCGCGTGCGGCTTCGATGATGCGCTCGATGCGCAGGTAGCTGTCTGCGGCGGCCGAGCCGCCGATGTGCACGGCCTCGTCGCACGCGGCCACGTGCTTCGCGTTCGCGTCCGCGTCGGAATAGACGGCGACGCTCGCGATCCCGAGACGTTTGCACGTCGCGGCGACGCGGCACGCGATTTCGCCACGGTTGGCGATCAGAATCTTGTCGAACATGGCTTCGATGTCGTCCGGAAAGAGTGGGTCACGCGCGCTGCGCGATCATTCACGCCACGACGGCGTGCGCTTTTCGAGGAAGGACGCAATCCCTTCGCGCGCTTCCGCGCCGGCGCGGGTTCGCGCGATCCAGTCGGCGGTCTGCTCGATCAGCGTCGCATCGAGCGGCCGGCCGGCCACATCGGCGACGAGCCGCTTGCACGCCTTCACCGCGTCGGGGCCGTTCGCGACGAGCGTCGCGGCCAGCTTCGCGACGGTTTCGTCGAGCGCATCGGCCGGCACCGCGTCGTGAATGAAACCGAGCGACGCCGCGCGCGCGCTGTCGAACACCTCGGCCGTCGTGAAATAGCGGCGCGCCGCGCGCTCGCCCATCGCACGCACCACGTACGGTGCGATCGTCGCGGGGATCAGCCCGAGCCGCGCTTCCGACAGGCAGAACTTCACGCCGTCGGCGGCGATCGCGATGTCGGCCGCCGCCACCAGGCCCACACCGCCCGCATACGCATCGCCATGCACGCGGGCGATCACCGGCTTGCCGCAGCGATGGATCGCCTCGAGCATCCGCGCAAGCTTGCGCGCATCGGCGCGGTTCTCGTCGTCCGAGTAACCGGCCATCTTCTTCATCCAGTTCAGGTCCGCGCCCGCGCAGAACGCCGCGCCTTCCGCGGCGAGCACGATCGCACGCACGCCTTCATGCGCGTCGAGCCATTCGAACGCGGTGGTCAGCTCCGCGATCGTCGTCTCGTTGAACGCGTTGCGCACGTCGGGACGCGCGAGCGTGACGGTCGCCACGCGGCCGGCTTCGCTTACCTTGATCGTTTCGTATCGCATCGTTCAGCCCTCCCGGCCGTTACATGCGGAACACGCCGAAGCGTGTGTCTTCGATCGGCGCGTTCATCGACGCGGCGAGCCCGAGCCCGAGCACGTCGCGCGTCTGCGCGGGGTCGATCACGCCGTCGTCCCACAGCCGCGCGCTCGCGTAATACGGATGGCCCTGGCGCTCGTACTGGTCGCGGATCGGCTGCTTGAACGCATCCTCTTCCTCGGCGGACCACGAGCCGCCCTTCGCCTCGATGCCGTCGCGGCGCACCGTCGCGAGCACCGATGCGGCCTGCTCGCCGCCCATCACCGAGATCCGTGCGTTCGGCCACATCCACAGGAAGCGCGGGCCGAACGCGCGGCCGCACATCCCGTAGTTGCCGGCGCCGAACGAGCCGCCGATGATCACCGTGAACTTCGGCACCTTCGCGTTCGACACGGCCGTCACCATCTTCGCGCCGTGCCGCGCGATGCCTTCGTTCTCGTACTTGCGGCCGACCATGAAGCCCGTGATGTTCTGCAGGAACACGAGCGGGATCTTGCGCTGGCAGCACAGCTCGATGAAATGCGCGCCCTTCACCGCCGACTCGGAGAATAGGATGCCGTTGTTCGCGACGATCCCGACCGGATGGCCCCAGATGTGCGCGAAGCCCGTGACGAGCGTCGTGCCGTAGCGCGCCTTGAATTCGTCGAACTCGGAATCGTCGACGATGCGCGCGATCACTTCACGCACGTCGAACGGCTTGCGCGTATCGACCGGAATCACGCCGTACAGGCTCTTTGCGTCGTAGCGAGGCGGCTTCGGCTCGCGCAGCGCCACCGGCGACGCGATCTTCGGCGCGAGGTGATCGACGATGTTGCGCGCGATCGACAGCGCATGCGCGTCGTTCTGCGCGAGATGATCGGCCACGCCCGACAGGCGCGTATGCACGTCGCCACCGCCGAGATCCTCGGCGCTCACTTCCTCGCCGGTGGCCGCCTTCACGAGCGGCGGGCCGCCCAGGAAAATCGTGCCCTGCTCCTTCACGATGATCGACTCGTCGCTCATCGCCGGCACGTACGCGCCGCCCGCCGTGCACGAGCCCATCACCACGGCGATCTGCGCGATCCCCGCGGCCGACATCGTCGCCTGGTTGAAGAAGATGCGGCCGAAGTGGTCGCGATCGGGAAACACGTCGTCCTGGTTCGGCAGGTTCGCGCCGCCCGAATCGACGAGGTACACGCACGGCAGCCGGTTTTCGGCGGCGATTTCCTGCGCGCGCACGTGCTTCTTCACGGTGACCGGGTAGTAGGTGCCGCCCTTGACGGTCGCGTCGTTGCACACGATCACGCACTCGCGGCCGGCGATCCGGCCAATCCCGGTGATGACGCCCGCGCCCGGCGCGTCGTCGTTGTACATGCCGTTCGCCGCGAGCTGCGAGAACTCGAGGAACGGCGCGCCCGGATCGAGCAGTTGCGCGATACGGTCGCGCGGCAGCAGCTTGCCGCGCGACAGGTGCTTGTCGCGCGCGGCCTGGCCGCCGCCTTGCGCGAGCTGTTCGATCTTCGCGCGCAGGTCGGCGACGACCGCCTCGAGCGCGGCGGCATTCGCGCGGAAGTCTTCCGAGCGCGGGTTCAGTTTCGATTCGATGATCGGCATCGACGGGGCTCCGTTCGCGTGACGTGGGGCGTTACAGCGTTTCCGCGAACAGCTCGCGGCCGATCAGCATCCGGCGGATCTCGCTCGTGCCGGCGCCGATCTCGTACAGCTTCGCATCGCGCCACAGGCGCCCGACCGGGTATTCGTTGATGTAGCCGTTGCCGCCGAGGATCTGGATCGCCTCGCCGGCCATCCACGTCGCCTTCTCGGCCGTGTAGAGGATCACGCCCGCGCAGTCCTTGCGCACCTGGCGAATGTGGTCGCTGCCCGCCGAATCGAGGTGGCGGCCGACCGCGTACAGATACGCGCGGCACGCCTGGAACGTGGTGTACATGTCGGCAATCTTGCCCTGGATCAGCTGGAATTCGCCGATCGCCTGGCCGAACTGCTTGCGGTCGTGGATATACGGCACCACCGCGTCGAGGCACGCGGCCATGATGCCCGTCGGGCCGCCCGACAGCACCGCGCGTTCGTAGTCGAGGCCGCTCATCAGCACCTTCACGCCGCCGTTGAGCTGGCCGAGGATGTTTTCCTCCGGCACTTCGACGTCCTGGAACACCAGCTCGCCCGTGTGCGAGCCGCGCATGCCGAGCTTGTCGAGCTTCTGCGCGACCGAGAAGCCCTTCATCCCCTTCTCGACGATGAACGCGGTCATGCCGCGCGGGCCGGCTTCGAGGTCGGTCTTCGCGTAGACGACGAGCGTGTCGCAATCGGGGCCGTTGGTAATCCACATCTTCGTGCCGTTCAGCACGTAGCGATCGCCGCGCTTGTCGGCGCGCAGCTTCATGCTGACGACGTCGGAGCCGGCATTCGGCTCGCTCATCGCGAGCGCGCCGATGTGTTCGCCCGACACGAGCTTCGGCAGGTATTTCTGCTTCTGCGCGTCGGTGCCGTTGCGGTGGATCTGGTTCACGCACAGGTTCGAGTGCGCGCCGTACGACAGGCCGATCGACGCCGATGCGCGCGAGATCTCTTCCATCGCAACCATGTGCGCGGTGTAGCCCATGTTCGCGCCGCCGTATTCCTCGGCGACCGTCATGCCGAGCACGCCGAGATCGCCGAACTTCTTCCACAGATCCATCGGAAACTGGTCGGTGCGGTCGACCTCAGCCGCGCGCGGCGTGATTTCCTTCGCCGCGAACGTCGCGACGGCGTCGCGCAGCATCTCGATGTCTTCACCGAGCATGAATTGCACACCGGGCAGGTTGATCATGTCTCCTCCGTCTCCAGAAAGTGTGTGGCACTCACCGATTTCTGAGTTTCGCTCAAATCGAATGAATGCACCGATTCATTGACCTATACAGCGTAAATTTTGCACAGTTTCGCGCCTCGTCGGGTTCGGCGTCAATAGTTTTTTGAGTGACACTCAGATATCATGCCGAGATGACAGCCGCTACCGCCGACACCATGACCGCCACCGCCAAAGCCGACCGCGCCGACACGCCGCGCGCGCCCGCCGGGCGCAAATCCCAGCAACGCGTGCAGGACATTCTGCGCGCCGGCCGGGAAGTGTTCGCCGAAAAAGGTTACGAGCATGCGACGGCCGCCGAGATCGCGCAGCGCGTGGGCGTCTCGGAGGCGACGGTGTTCAGTTACTTCCGCGGCAAGCGGGAGCTGTGCGCGCGGGTCATCGCGGATTGGTACGACGAAAACATCGCCGCGTTCGAGGAGGGGATGCCGCAGGACGCGTCGGTCCAGCAGCAGTTCGCGTTCATCGTGCGCACCCACCTGCGGCTGATGCTGGTGAACGGCACGGGCCTGTGCGCGCTGGTGCTGTCGGAAGGCCGCGCGAAGCAGCATGCGCTGAGCGACGAGCTCACCGCGCTGCAGCGCCGCTACACCGCACCGCTGATGGACGTGCTCGCGCGCGGCCAGGCGGCCGGCCAGGTGCGCACCGACCTGCCGCTGAGCCTGCTGCGCTCGATGGTGTTCGGGCCGATCGAGCACGTGCTGTGGGATGCGATCCTCGGACACCGCAAGCTCGATACGGAAACGACGGCCACGCAGCTCGTCGACATGCTGTGGGCCGCCGTGCAGCCGCCGGCGCCGGAGCAGGCGGCGCTCGTGCGCTTCAGGAACGAAGTGGCGGAAGCCGTGCGGCGGCTGGAAGGCGAAGGCCCACGCGGGTGACGCGCGGCGGGCAGCGCGCCCGCCGCCTCATCGCCGCTGCCCCACCGTCGTGGGGTTAGGGGTCGCTATGACTCGTCGCTGACGCGCAGCGGCGCGCGGCTCTGCTCGTTGTTCAAATTGACGAACTTGCGCAACAGGCGCACCAGTTCCTGCGAATCGTCCTCTCCCATTCCGTCGAACAGGCCAGCCCGCAGCTCCTTCACCGACGGAATCAGATGCGTGAGCAGTTCGACGCCCGCCGGCGTCAGCAGCAAGCGGCGCTGACGCCGCGGCAGCACTTCGCGCACGATCAATCCTTTCGCTTCGAGCCGGACCGCGAGATCCGCGGTCGTCGACGTGTCGAGCGCGACCCGCTGCGCGAGCGTCACCTGATCGAGCCCCGGGCACTCGTAGAGCATCCGCAGGACCGCGTACTGCACCGGTGTCACGTCCCGGCCCAGCTTCTCGTAGAACATCGCCACCGCGATCTGGTGTGCACGCCGGATCAGGTGCCCGGGTTCGTCGTACAGATCGAGCGGGAAAACCGGCGCGTTGTCGGGATTCGTTTTTTCCATGAATAGTCGATGACATAAGCGGCGCGTGCCGGTTGCGCGCGCCGACGGCATGGCGCTGCCTCGCGCCATTTCCCGGGAAAACCAGTATACCGCCCGCCTTGCCCCAGCCAATCTCGATGAGTACACTGAATCTCATTCAGCACACGGAATGAAGAGATGCCGCGTACCGGTGGCATCGACCTGAAGGAGACGACGAACGTGTTTCTCAAGAATGCTTGGTACGTGGCGTGCACGCCCGATGAAATCGACGGCAAGCCGCTGGGCCGCAAGATCTGCAACGAGTCGATGGTGTTTTACCGCGCGGCGGACGGCCAGGTCGCGGCGCTCGAGGACTTCTGCCCGCACCGTGGCGCACCGCTGTCGCTGGGATTCGTGCGCGACGGCGTACTCGTGTGCGGCTATCACGGGCTGGAAATGAGCTGCAACGGCAAGGCAGCCGGTATGCCGGGCCAGCGTGTCGGCGGCTTCCCGCCGATTCGCAGCTTCCCGGCGGTCGAGCGGTACGGATTCATCTGGGTCTGGCCGGGCGACGCGTCGGAAGCCGATCCCGCCAAACTGCCCGCGCTGGCGTGGGCCGAGGATCCGGCCTGGGCCCACGGCGGCGGCCTGTATCACATCCGCTGCGACTACCGGCTGATGATCGACAACCTGATGGACCTCACGCACGAAACCTACGTGCATGCGACGAGCATCGGCCAGAAGGAAATCGACGAAGCGCCGCCGAAGACGACCAGCCACGGCGACGAAGTCGTCACGAGCCGCTTCATGGAGAACGTCATGCCGCCGCCGTTCTGGCAGATGGGGTTGCGCGGCAACGGGTTGGCCGACGACGTGCCGGTCGATCGCTGGCAGATCTGCCGCTTCACGCCGCCGAGCCACGTGATGATCGAAGTCGGTGTCGCGCATGCGGGCCACGGCGGCTACGACGCGCCGGCCGACCTGAAGGCGTCGTCGATCGTGGTCGATTTCATCACGCCCGAGACGGACACCTCGATCTGGTACTTCTGGGGGATGGCGCGTAACTTCCGGCCCGACGATCACGCACTGACCGCCGAGATCCGCGAAGGCCAGGGCAAGATCTTCGGCGAGGATCTCGAGATGCTCGAGCGCCAGCAGCTCAACCTGGAGAAGTGGCCCGATCGCAAGCTGCTCAAGCTCAACATCGACGCCGGCGGCGTGCTCTCGCGCAAGGTGATCGAGCGGCTGCTCGCCGACGAGAACGCGTCGGGCCCGTCGCGGCCCGTGATTCCGGTCGCGCAGATCAAGGAGGCGTCATGAGCGCCGCGACGCTGACGGTCCGGGTGGCCCGCAAGTGGCAGGAAGCACGCGACATCTGCGGCTTCGAATTCGTCAGCGATGACGGTTCGCCGCTGCCGCGCTTCGACGCCGGCGCCCATATCGACGTGCATCTGCCGGGCGGCCTCGTGCGCCAGTATTCGCTGTGCAACCACCCGGAGCACGCTGACCGCTATCAGATCGCCGTGCTGCGCGATGCCGACGGACGCGGCGGGTCGCGCGCGATTCACGACGAAGTCCGGCAAGGCGATACCGTGCGGATCGGCGTGCCGCGCAATCAGTTTCCGCTCGCCCCGAACGCACCGCATCACCTGCTGCTCGCAGGCGGGATCGGTGTCACGCCGATCCTCAGCATGGCGGAACGGCTGTTCTCGTCGGGCATGCCGTTCGACCTGCACTACTGCGCGCGCTCGACCGACCGCATGGCGTTCGTCGAGCGGATCAACGCAGCCGGGTTCCATGACCGCGCCCGCTTCCACGTCGACGACGGCGACCCGGCGCAACGCTTCGACCTGGCCGCCGTGCTCGCCGCCGCGCCCGCAGGCACGCACCTGTACGTATGCGGCCCGCGCGGCTTCATGGATGCGGTGCTGAACGCCGCACGCGCGCGCAACTGGGCGGAAGCGCGACTGCACTACGAGTTCTTCGGCGGCGCGGTTGCGTCGACCGGCTCGGACCGTGCGTTCCAGATCCGGATCGCGAGCAGCGGCCAGGTGATCGACGTGCCGGCCGAATGCACGGTCATCGCGGCGCTGGCCGCGAACGGCGTCGACGTGCTGACATCGTGCGAGCAAGGCGTATGCGGAACCTGCATGACGCGCGTGCTGCAAGGCGAGCCCGATCATCGCGATTCGTATCTGACCGAAGCGGAACAGGCGGCCGGCGACCAGTTCATGCCGTGCTGTTCGCGATCGCGAAGCGACCTGCTGGTACTCGATCTGTAAACGGACCGCCCGACCCGAGGCGGCCAACCCCAATACTGGAGACGATCAATGGAGCAACATGCCCGGCCACCGATCAGTACAACGCAATTCCCGGTCGACCGATGGTGGGTCGCCGCGCTGTCATCCGAACTGACGGACAAACCCGTCGCCCGCACGCTGCTCGGCCATCCGGTCGTCCTGTTCCGGTTGCCGTCCGGGGAAGTCGGTGCGCTGGAGGATCGCTGCTGCCACAAGTCGCTGCCCCTTTCGTGCGGCTCGCTCGAAGCGCGCGGCCTGCGCTGTGGCTATCACGGCCTGCTGTTCGACCGCGGCGGTACGTGCGTGGAGATCCCTGGTCAGGAGCGAATTCCGGCAAAGGCGTGCGTGCCGCCGTATCCGGTGCAGGAGCAGGACGCGATCGTGTGGATCTGGATCGGCGCCGACGCGCACGCCCAACCGACCTGCGCGCCGCCGCGCTACGCGTTCCACGGGGATCCGCAATACCGGTTCGGCGGCGGCAACTACCATTACGACGCGCCGTATCAACTGATTCACGACAACCTGATGGACCTGAGCCACCTCGGCTATGTCCATCTGAAAACGATCGGCGGCAACGCGCCGCTGCACATGGGCGCGGAAACCCGCGTCAGCAGCGACGGCGACACGGTGACGCTGGTTCGCCGGATGCCGGATTCCGTCCCGCCGCCGACCTACACCGCCGCATGGCCGTTCGCGGGCCGCGTCGATCGCTGGCAGGAAATCGAGTTCCACGTGTCGCACATCCGGATCTGGACCGGCGCGATGGACGCCGGCACCGGCGACCTGCACGATCCGGAACGCGGCGGCCTTCACATGCGCGGCTTCCACGGCATCACGCCCGAGACGGAAACGACGACGCACTACTTCTGGACCATGGCGACCAATCCGCAACACGACGTCGAGCGCGTCGCGCAAACGGTCATCGAGCAATCCGCGGCGACGTTCGATGAGGACAAGACCGTAATCGAAGCGCAATACCGGAATCAGCTGCGGTTTCCGGACAGTCGCCAGATCGACATTCACGTCGATGCGGGCCCCAATCGCGCGCGGCGCGTGATCGAACGACTGCTGCTGCAACCCGAACCCGCGTAAGCATCGTGCCGGCGCGCTAGCGACACCTGCTGGCCGCGACGGGTATTCCACCGCATACCCGTCAGCCCGCGCATGCGCTTTCGTCCCATTCGCTACCGCCGGCTTCGACGCCATCCCATTTGATTAGTCATACTATTTGATGAAGGATCTTTGACGTGAGCGCAAATATCCGCAATACGATCGACGAATCCCCGATGAGCGCGTTCCAGACGATGGCCGTTACGGCCTGCGTCGTGCTGAACATGCTCGATGGCTTCGACGTGCTGGCCGTCGCGTTTGCCGCGCCGCACCTGGCGGCCGAATGGAAACTGAGCGGCAAGGAAATCGGCCTGCTGTTGAGTGCCGGACTGGCCGGCATGGGCATCGGCTCGGTGCTGATCGCGCCGCTGGCCGACCGCGTCGGCCGCCGCCGCATCATCCTGCTCTGCCTGGCCGTGATCTCGACCGGGATGCTCGCCTGCGCGGCCACGCACAGCACGCTGCAACTCGCCATCGCGCGTGCGTACACGGGGCTCGGCATCGGCGGCATGCTGGCGAGCCTGACCGTGATCAGCGGCGAGTACGCATCGAACAAATGGCGCAGCGCCGCGATCGGCATGCAGTCGACCGGCTACGCGATCGGCGCCACCGCCGGCGGCGTCATCGCCGGCTACCTGCTGTCGACGTGGGGATGGCGCAGCGTGTTCGCGTTCGGCGGCATCCTGACCTTGCTGTCGATCCCGATGGTACTCGCGCTGCTGCCGGAATCGCTCGATTTCCTGCTGGCGAGGCGTCCGGACAACGCGCTGCAGAAAATCAACCGCATCCTCGCGAGAATGAAGCGCGCACCGATCGACACGCTGCCGACCGTGGCTTCGTCCGTCGGCATGGCGAGCCCGGCATCGAGCTGGACAGCCGTGCTGCGCGCACCGCTCGCGCGCCGCACGATCGCGTTGTGGATCGCGTTCTTCCTCGTGATGGGCAGCTTCTACTTCGTCGTGAGCTGGACGCCGAAGCTGCTGGTCCAGGCCGGGCTGTCGGCATCGCAGGGCGTCACCGGCGGCGTACTGCTCAACCTCGGCGGCATTGCGGGCGCGTCACTCTTCAGCCTGCTGTCGACGCGCTTCGGCCTGCGCAAGCTTTTGGGCGCGACACTGCTGCTCGGCGGCGCGCTGATGGTCGTGTTCGGCGCGAACACGGGCTCGCTCGGCATCGGGATGACCGTCGCGGTGTTCCTCGGCGCGGTGATCAATGCGTGCGTGGCCGGCATGTATGCGCTGTCGCCGACGCCGTACCCCGCCGAAATCCGCACGACCGGCATCGGCCTCGCGGTCGGCATCGGCCGCCTCGGCGCGATCCTGTCACCCATGACGGTCGGGGCGCTGCTGGACGACGGCTGGTCCGTTCCCCACCTCTATCTCGCGTTCCTCGTGCCGATGGCCGGCGCGGCAATCGCCGTCGTCATGGTGGGCGCGCGTACCGCGGCACCGCGCCGGCAACGCGACCCGGCGATGTCGTAACACGCGACGCCCGCAGTCTTGCCGATACCTGTCGGCATCGTCCGGTTCATTAGAAAAATCAATAAGCATATCTACATACTGTTTGGAGACAGCCATGAAAACGAAATTGGGCGCCGCACTCGCGACGGCGTTGGCGATGGGGCTGGCCGGACCGGCCTGCGCGCAAAGCAGCGTCACGCTGTACGGGATCATCGATACCGGCGTGTCCTACTACAACCACGCCGCGCACGGCGGATCGTTCACGGGGATGCCGACGCTGACCGGCGAGGTGCCGTCACGGTGGGGGCTGAGAGGCACGGAGGATCTCGGCGGCGGCTACCAGGCCTTCTTCGTGCTCGAAAACGGCTTCCAGCCCGGCACCGGCGCACTGAACTACGGCGGGCGCCTGTTCGGGCGACAGGCGAACGTCGGCGTGAACAGTCCGTTCGGCACGCTGACCCTCGGTCGCCAGATGAACATGTCGATGATCGTGCTGACCAATGCCGACGTGATCGGCCCGTCGATTCACTCGATGGCGGATTTCGATTCCTATCTGCCGAATGCGCGCAGCGACAATGCGATCGGCTACAAGGGTACGTTCCATGGCGTGACGCTCGGCGCCACCTACAGCTTCGGCCGCGACGCGGCCGGGCCGGCAGGGCCGTCGGCGACGGGCTGCGCCGGACAGGTGCCCGGCGACATCGTCGCCTGCCGCCAGTACACGGCGATGCTCGCGTACGACGCGAGCAATTTCGGGCTCGCCGCATCGCACGACGTGATGCGCGGCGGCGGCGGCGCGCTCACGCCGTTGAACAATCCGGCGTACACCGACACGCGCGACATCGTCGCCGGCTACGTGAAGATCGGCCCCGCGAAACTGGGCGCCGGGTGGATCCGGCGCAACCTCGCGGCGGCCGAACACCTGCAGGCCGATATCGTGTTCGCCGGCGGCACGTACTATGCGACGCCCTACCTCGCGCTCGACCTGCAGGGCGTACGCTACCTGCAGCGCCGCGAAAACGGCGAAGGCGGCACGAATGCCACGCTGCTCGTCGGCCGCGCGAACTATTTCCTGTCGAAGCGGACGACCGTCTATACGTCCGTGGGCTACATGTTCAACAGCACGCTGGCTGCGAACGCGGTCGCTGCCGGCGGGACGGTCGGGACCGGGATGAACCAGCTCGGCGTGATGGCCGGCATTCAGCAGAAGTTCTGAACGCCGGACACCGCGCCAGCGCAAGGTCAGTTGACGAGCCGGCAGTGCGAGAGCTTCAACCCCGGCAGCACGGGCGCATCGATATAGCCTTCGTTCACGCAGCTGAAGCGGAACGCCGACGACGTGACGAACGGCTTGATCTCGCCGCCGGGGAATTTCGGCTTCAGCGCATCCTGGTCGGCCACGTCGAAATGCGTGTCGAATTGCTCGCCATCCTTCGTCAACGCGCCGAAATAGGTGCCGCCCGGGTCGCCGCCCATCCGGATCACGGCGCCGACGAACACGAGGCGCTTGCCGTCGTACTTCGTCTTCGCGGCGGCCATGTCCTGCGTATAGGCCTCGATCACGGCGCCGTAATGCGCGTCGATCGCCGGTTCGGTGTCCGACGCGGCGCGGGCGGTCTGGTGAACGCCCGCCAGCATCGTGCAGGCCGCAAGCGCGGCCGCCGCGAACGGCGCGGAAATTTTTCTCATGGGTGGTCTCCCGTCTAGCGTGGTGGTTGAAGTGATTGAATACGGCGCTTCGCCGGCTGCCCGGCGCAACGCCCGATGAATTCGCTTCCGTTGCTTTAATCGTTCGATTGGCGGTACACGGCTGCGATCACTTCACCACCCGCATGGTCGTGTGCGGCGCGCAGCGTCGCGCTGAACGCGACGTGACAGGAAGATGACATGGTGCGGCCCCCGGCTCTCTCGTTGAATTTCACTGCGTCTGATTTTGGTCGCTACGGTAGCAGACGGCCGACGGCCCGGCAACCAAGGCCCGCATGATGCCGATCGCCTCATTACAATTGCAAATGATTCTCATTACATATATGATCTGCACCCTGGCCGCCGCGAAACGCTGCGGCCCGCGACCCGATCCTTAGCACTCCGTCCTGCATCGATTCATGCCCTCCCGTCGAACACCCCGCCGCGCCCGGACCCTGCGTCCGTGGCGCACGAGCCTGCCCGCCCTGATCACCCTATGCGTCGCGAGCGGCACGCATGCGTCCGCCGCCGAACGCGCCGACGCCGAGCCCGCCGCCTCTGCTTCCGCTTCGACGCCCGCGACGCCAGCCGCACGCGAACTCCCGGCCATCAGCGTCAGCGCATCGGCAACCGCCGATCCGACGATCGGCTATCAGCCGCGCACCACGAGCATCGCGGGCGGCGACAACCGTTCGATCAAGGAGATTCCGCAATCGGTCGCGGTGGTCAGCAGCAGCGTGATGCAAGACCAGCAGGCGCGCTCGCTCGACGACGTGCTCGGCAACATCAGCGGCGTCACGCAGACCAACACGCTCGGCGGCACACGTGATGCGTTCATCAAGCGCGGCTTCGGGTCGAACAACGACGGCTCCGTGCTCGTCGACGGCGTGCGCACACCGGTGCTGCACAGCTATCTCGCGACGATCGACCGCGTCGAAGTGCTGAAGGGCCCGGCGTCGCTGCTTTACGGGATGCAGGATCCGGGCGGCGTGATCAACCTCGTCACGCGCAAGCCGGAAGACACCTTCGGCGGCTCGATTTCCGCGTCGCGCACGAGCCACGGCGGCAGCAGCGCGACGTTCGATCTCACGGGCCCGCTCGGCAAGCCGGGCCAGATCGCGGGCGGCACGCTCGCGTTCCGGCTGACCGGCCAATACGACACGAGCCGCTACTGGCGCAGCTTCGGCCGCCAGCGCGATGCATTGATCGCACCCGCGCTGTCGTGGCACGACGCGAACACGTCGATCGACGTCAGCTACCAGTACGTCGACTACACGACGCCATTCGATCGCGGCACCGTGCTCGTGAACGGCCAGCTCGACGATGCGCTGCGCTATCGCCGTTACGAAGAGGCGTGGTCGCAGAGCAGCGGCATCCAGGAAACGCTGCGCGCGCGTATCGAGCACCGCTTCTCCGATGCGTGGCGCGTGCGCGCGACCTTCGGCTGGGGCCGCGACCGCTATGACCAGACCATCACCCGCGCCACCGCATTCAACAGCACGACCGGCGCACTGACACGCTCGTCCGATGCGAACCTCGGGCGCAACGATTCCGACCAGATCGCGACGCTCGGCCTGCTCGGCAACGTGACGCTCGCCGGGATGAACCACGCGATCTACATCGGCGGCGAGTACGAGCGGCAGCGCAGCTTCCGCGGCGACACGATCCGCGGCAAGGCAACCAAGGGCTTCAATCTTTACGATCCCGTGTACGACCTGCTCGCGCCGGGCGGCGTACCCAACCCGAAGCAAAGCGACTCGCGCTCGGTCGTGCATGCGTATTCGACGATCGTGCAGGACTCGGTGAAGCTCACCGACCGCCTCACGGCGGTGGGCGGGCTGCGCTGGGAAAACTGGCAGCAGGAATCGGGGATGGGCCGGCCGTTCGTGTTCGCCGACCGCTCACACGGCAACGTATGGCTGCCGCAGTTCGGGCTCGCGTATGCGCTCACGCCGGCGCTGACCGCCTACGCGAACGTGAGCCGCTCGTTCAAGCCGAACGTCGCCACGAACGTCGCCGCGCCGCTCGCACCGGAATACGGCCGCGTGCTCGAGGCCGGGCTGAAGTTCAGCCTGAAGCCAGCGATCACCGGCACGCTCGCGGTCTACCAGATCGACAAGCGCAACGTCGCGGTCACGGTCGGCGACCTGACCTCGACGATCGGCACCGCGCGCTCGCGCGGGATCGAACTCGACGTCGCGGGGCAGATCACGCGCCATCTGAGCGTGATCGGCAGCTACGCTTATACGAATGCGACCGATCGCGACAGCAACACGCCGCTCGTCAACGTCGCGCGCCACACGGGCAGCCTGTTTGCGGTGTACGACACGGCGATCGCGAACCTGCCCGGCCGCTGGCGCTTCGGCGGCGGCGCACGTCTTGTGGGCGCACGCTCCGGCGACACCGCGAACAGCTTCACGCTGCCCGGCTACGTGACCGTCGACGCGTTCGCGGCCTACGAAACGACGATCGGCAAGTTCCCGACACGCTTCCAGCTCAACGTGAAGAACCTGCTCGACAAGACCTACTACCCGTCGAGCAACAACAACCTGATCGTCGCGGTCGGCGAGCCGCGGCTCGTCACGCTGACGACGACGGTGTCGTTCTGAGGTTCTGATGTCCTGATGCGCGCGTGGGCGGGCCGGCAAGTGGCGGCCCGCGCGCCGCCCCTCTCCTCAGCGCAGCATCCCGCCCCCTCACGCTCGATCGATTACGGCAAACCCGCGCGTTGTGCCGGACAACAACGCGGCGCCGGAACATCGCGCGATCATCCAGCGAATCAAGGACGACCGCGCAGCGCCGCGTTGTTCGCCGCCCACACCCGCGCCGGATTCTTCTTGACCGGCGTCCCGCGCGACACCCGCCACCGTCCTCCACGCGCCTCCCCGGCAACGGCTTTAACGCCCGCAAAAATGCATCCGAGCGATGCAATTCCGCCCGCTCCCGAACCGCATCGCACGCCGTATGATCGCCCCGGCCTTTTCTCAAGGCGGGCCAACGCGCGTCGCCATTTCCCGCCGTTCACGCGCGCCGCCACCACCACCCAGCGAACATGTCCCACTTCTCACTCATCCTCGTCGTCTCCCTGTTGAGCGCCTTTGGCCTGATCGCGTCCGACGTCTACCTGCCCGCGATGCCGTCGATGGCCCATGAGTTTTCGATCGGCGCATGGCAGATGCCGCAGACGGTATCGGCTTACCTGATCGCGCTCGCCTGTGCGCAACTGTTCTATGGCCCCCTCTCCGATCGATGGGGACGCAAACCCGTGCTGACGGCCGGCATCCTCCTGTACATCCTCGGTTCGATCGGCTGCGCAAACGCAGGCGGCTTCGCAAGCTTCCTTGGCTGGCGCGTCCTCGAAGCCCTCGGCGCGGCGTCCGGCCTCGTCATCGGTCGCGCGATCATCGCCGATACCTGCGACAAGAAGGCATCCGCGAAGGTCTACAGCATCGTGTATCCGCTCGTGTCGCTGTCTCCGGCGATCGCACCCGCGATCGGCGGATATCTGGCTGCGTGGTTCGGGTGGCGGAGCGATTTCATGTTCGTCGCCGCGTTTGGCGTCGTCGCGCTCGTGCTCGTTCAGTTGCTTCTGAAGGAGACGCGGCCGCCCGTCACGCCGGGGCAACAGCGCGCCGTGCCGCTGGCTGGCTTCGCCGACGTGCTCGGTGATCGGGCATTCATCCGATACACGCTCGTCGTCTGCGCGATCTATTGCGCGTGGTTCGTGTACCTGACGCAGTCGCCGTTCATTTTCTCGGGCCTGGGCTTGTCGGAACAGCAAAGCGGCTGGCTTTACCTGCCGCTGACCGCCGGCATCGTGTCCGCCAACATGATCTCGCGCCGCATGCTCGACCGGATGTCCTACGACGCGATCGTCGTGGCCGGCGTGGGCTGCTTCGTGGCCGGCGGCATCGCGTTCGCGCTGTGCGAGTCGTGGCACGTCAAAGGCATCGTCGCGATCGTCGTGCCGATGTTTCTCGTCAGCCTGTCGAACGGATCGTCGCTGTCGCTCGCCGTGTCGGGCGCCATCGCGAGCGAACACGGGCGCGCGGCCACCGCGTCCGGGCTCGTCGGCTTCTTCCAGATCGGCAGCGCGTCGCTCGCGGCTACCGCGTCCAGCGGCCTGCTCGGCACCGGCAGCCATGTGCTGGCGACGGCTATTCCTTTCTTCGCGATCGTCGCGGCAGCTGCGATCGTGCCGCGCTGGTACGCCGCGCGGCGCACGCTCTCGATGCGTGAAACCCGGCCCCGTTGAGCAAGATGCCCCGCACCGGCAAGATCCCGGCCGCTATCGATAGCGGTCGAACGACGCAGCGATCTCGGCGGTGACCGCCCGAACGCGCGCCGTCCGGTTCAGGTCCGTATGCGACACGAGCCAGACCTGATACGGCACGGCACGCGTCCTGTCGGGCCAGATTCGCACGAGCGAATCGTCTTCTTGCGCCATATACACGGGCAGTTCGCCGATGCCGATGCCCGACCGGATCGACGTCGCCAGCATCAGGCTCGAGCTGACTTGCGCAACGATACGCCCGCGTTCCATCGACTCGCCGCACAGCGTGTGTGCCTGATTGGACGTGATGGAAGGCTGGTAGACCACCAGGTCATGCCCGTCGAAAGCCGATCCGGTCGCGGGTGCACCATGTGCATCCAGATACTCGCGACTCGCGAACAGCCCGACCTCCCACTCGGCCAGCTTCCGGCGGACGAGATCGGGGTTTTCCGGCATCACGGTTCGAATCGCGAGATCCGCATCGCGGCGGGTCAGGTTCAGCACCTGCACGGACGTCGTCAGGATCACGTGTATCGCGGGGCATGTCCGTCGCAACACCCGTATCGCGGGAATGACGAAATCCATCGCCAGCGAATCGGTCGTCGTCACCCGAACCTCGCCTTCGAGCCGGTCGTCCGAGCCGTGGACGCGCCGCTCGAAGTCACTCGCCGCTTGCTCCATCGCTTCCGCGGCCTGCAGCGAATGCTCGCCGATCGGCGTCACGACATAGCCGGACGATGTCTTGAGAAACAGCTTCGCGCCCAGCGCTTTCTCCAGCGCCGTCAGGCGTCGCCCCACGGTAGCCTGATCGACATCGAGCACGACTGCGGCCTCGCGCAGCGTCCCGGCGCGATGAACTGCCAGAAAAACGCGGGCATCGTCCCAGTTCATGGTTAACGTTCTCTCTCGGTAAAGCATGTTTGCATTCGTGGGGCGAAATTATACAAGTCGATCCTCTACTCCCCCTCGCGCATAATCAGTCATCCCTATCAACAGGACGAGCAACTTGCCGACGGAAACCGGAGCCGTCCGCTGGAAACCCCTCAACAACCCGGCAATCCCCAAAAGGCCCGTTGCAACATTCGCACCGATGGTGGTTGCAGCGATCACACCGCCGCCGCCCTCCCGCCGAATCATCAGACCCTCGAATATCTCCCATCCGATATCGCGATTTTCCGTATCGAGCGCGCGCCGCTAGACTGGCTACGCATTCGCGACGCCGCATCGTCGTACGGCAACGCGTCACGCCCCCACAAAAACGATTCCGGGAGATAAGCCATGTCCGACCGGCATGCGCGCCGAGGCGCGCTCAAGACACTCGGCCTCGCGGCCGGCACTGCGCTGCTCGCCGCCGCGCGCCACGCTCACGCCGCCGCGCCCGACACCGGCGCGCTGCTGCCCGGCGGCGCCACGCACCTCGCCGACCTCACGCGCCGCCTCGCGGCCGCACCGCGACGGCGCGACTTCAAGACGGTGCCGATGATCCTCGAACGTCCCGACCAGTGGGATCACGCGGCGCTCGCCGAAGTGACCGGCTACCGCGGCGGCCCGAAGCAGGTGTGGGACAACACCGAGCTCGGCGGCCCGTGGTTGAACCTGATGCGCAATTCGCTGAACGCGCAGATCTGGTCGTACCGCCATCCGGATTTTCTCGTCGTATCGGCCACGCACGGCAGCGCGCATCTCGCGCTGTTCGACCAGGCCGCGTGGGACAAATACGGCCTCGCGACATTCGCCGGCGCCGCGTTCCCGACCAACACGCTGCTGGACGCGAAGCCTGCGCAATCGAAGGGCGCGCAAGACCACGAGTTGCCCGACGGCGCGTTCTCGTCGCACGACAACAGCCTCGCCGCGCTGCAGCAGCGCGGCGTCGTGTTCCTGTCGTGCCACAACGCGATCTGGGAACTCGCGGAACGCCTCGACGGCGCGAACGCGAATCCCGACAAGCTGCCGCTCGATGCGCTCGCGGCCGACCTGACCAACCACGTGATCCCGTCGGCCATCGTCACGCCGGGCGCGGTCGGCACCCTGCCCGAACTGCAGCAGGCCGGCTTCACGTACGCAAAATGAGCCCCGCGATGACATCGATCCCCCTGCAACTGCAACCGCCATCGCGTCGCCGTCGGCGCACGCTGCGCGCCGTGCTGGCAGCGTGGCTCTGCTGCGCGTCGGCCCTCTCGCTCGCCGCGCCTGCCGCGACCGTCTTTCCGCCCTGGCAGGACGGCCGCAACAACGACGCGACGCACCGTGGCCTCGAATTCACGGTGCCGCAGGTCGACGTGCTCGCCGATTTCCACGGCGACCTCACCGCGCCGAAGCTCGTGCTGTTCGTCGGCGGCAACTATTTCTTCGCGATGGCGCCGCTCGTCGCGAAGTTCGAGGAAGACCATCCCGAATACCGCGGCCGCATCTACTGGGAAACGATCCCGCCCGGCCTGCTCGTGAAGCAGATCCAGGCGGGCGGCACAATCACCGTCGGCAACATGACGTGGACGGTCAAGCCCGATGCGTATTTCGCGGGCCTCGGCAAGATCAACGGGCTGATCGCGGACGGCACGCTCGCCGGCCCGGCCGTGCCCTATGTGACGAACCAGCTGGCGATCATGGTGCGCGCCGGCAATCCGAAGCGGATCACGTCGCTGAACGACCTCGCGCGGCCCGACGTGCAGCTTGCGATGCCCAATCCGGCATTCGAAGGCGTCGCGCGGCAGATCCGCGCGTCGCTCGTGAAGGCCGGCGGAGACGCGCTCGCACGTACCGTCTACGACGACAAGGTGCGCACCGGCACGACCGAGCTCACGCACATCCATCATCGGGAAACGGCGTTATTTCTGATGCAGGGTCGCGCGGACGCGGGCGTACTGTGGCAATCCGAAGCGGCGTTCCAGGAACAGGTCGGGCATCCGCTGATGCACATCGACATTCCGGCCGAGCAGAATACGACGGCGATCTATGCGGGGGCGATGGTGAAGGACGCACCGCATCCGGAAGCCGCCCGCGCATGGCTCGCGTTCATCCGGTCGCCGGAGGCGTTCCGGATTTTCCAGCGCTACGGCTTTGGCCGATACGATGCGGCGGCACCGGCGCAGCACCTCGCGCCGGAGCAGAAGCAGCCCGACGCGGGCTGACCGCGCGGCCGCCCCGGCAGTCCGGCGGCGCTTACGCGAACGACAACAAGGAGGGGACACGTGAACGATACGGTGGACACACCGCGACGCCGGTTTGCGCCGCTGCTGCTCGCGGCCGCGGCGCTGCTGGCCGGCCACGCGCGCGCGGACGACGCGACGCTCGGCAAGACGATCGCCACACAGGGCACGACGACGGGCGTCGCCGCGTGCATCGGCTGCCACGGCAGCCAGGGCGAGGGCAACGCGGCGGCCGGCTTCCCGCGCCTCGCTGGCACCCACGCCGCGTATCTGTCCGCGCAGCTTGCCGCGTTCGCGGACGGCAGCCGCCAGAACCCGGTCATGCAGCCGCTCTCGAAAATGCTGACGCCGCACGAGCGCGACGCGGTATCCGCGTACTTCGCGAGCCTGCCCGCGCCGGCCGGCATCGTCGCGACCGACGACACGTCGATCGATCCGGCGAACACCGGCGCGTGGCTCGCGACGCGCGGTCGCTGGTCGCAGGGCCTGCCCGCGTGCGCCCAGTGCCACGGCCCGGGCGGCCTCGGCGTGGGCACCGCGTTTCCGCCGCTCGCGGGCCAGCCTGCCGCCTACATCGCCGGCCAGTTGAACGGCTGGAAACACGGTACGCGCCCGCCCGGGCCGATGGCGCTGATGCCGGCGATCGCCGGCAAGCTGTCCGACGCCGACATCGACGCGGTGGCCGCCTACTACGCGCGCGGCGGCGCAGCACAAGGAGACAAGCAATGATCGACCGCACGACGCTGATCCGCCACGCCCGCGCGGCCCTGCTCGGCGCGGCCTGGATGCCCGCGCTCGCGTGCGCGGCCGCCCTGCAGGACGCACCGGCCGCCGCTTCCGCACCCGCGCCGGCTGCGATGGCGGCGGCCGCCAAACCCTTCGCGCCACCCGCCGAATCCGCGATACCCGCCGACGAGTTCGGCAAGACCGTGAAGCTCGGCGAGCAGATCTTCCTGCACACGCCCGAGTTCGCAGGCAAGTACGTCGGCAACAAGCTGACCTGCGCGAGCTGCCACCTCGACGCGGGCCGCCGGCCCGATTCGAGTCCGATGTGGGCCGCGTACCTGCTGTATCCGGCGTACCGCAGCAAGAATGGCCACGTGAACACGTTCGCCGAGCGCCTGCAGGGGTGCTTCCGTTACAGCATGAACGGCAAGGCGCCGCCGGCCGGCGACCCGATCCTCGTCGCGCTCGAGACCTATTCGTACTGGCTCGCGAAGGGCGCGCCGGTCGGCACGAAGCTGCCGGGGCAGGGTTTCCTGAAACTGCCGCCGCCCGCGCAGAAGGCCGACTATGCGCGCGGCGCCGCCGTCTACACGCAGCACTGCGCGCTGTGCCACGGGGCGGACGGCCAGGGGCAGTCGAGCGGCGACAAGGCCGTCTTCCCGGCGCTGTGGGGCGCGCGGTCGTTCAACTGGGGCGCGGGGATGGGCGACATCCGCAATGCAGCCGGCTTCATCAAGGCCAACATGCCGCTCGGGCTCGGCGGCACGCTGACCGATCAGGAGGCATGGGACGTCGCGACCTTCATGGACAGCCACGAACGTCCGCAGGACCCGCGCTTCACGGGCTCGGTGCAGGACACGCGCGCGAAGTTCCACAATTCGCCCGATTCGATGTACGGGCTCAGCGTGAACGGGCGCGTGCTCGGCGCGCCGTGACGCAGGCGCCGTGCCGGCCATCCGGCCCGCACGGCCTGCCCGTTCACGGATGCCAGCGATACACGATCATGCTCGTGCCGTTGTAGTTGTCCTTCGTGATCACGTATTCGCCGGTCGAGCGCAGATACGCGCGGATCCCGTACATCGAGTCGACGTCGTTGCCGACGTCCATCGCCGACGTGTTCGAGTTGGTCAGCGTCGTGACGAGCGCGCCCGTATTGAGATCGAACACGTCGACGTTCGGCACGGTGTGCACATAGCCGACGAACAGGTAGTGGCCGGCCGCCGCGATCGATTTCGGGTTCGCACTGGTCAGGTTGATCACCGGGTTCGGCGCGGTCGTGTTGCCGTTCTTCCAGCCGTGATAGACCTCGATGTGCCCGTTCATCGCGGTCCAGTCCCAGTTGTTCGCGAGGCCCTGCGCGAGAATCATCGTGTCGCTGTCTGCCTGGTAGACGATGCGCGTGGTCGGCGCCACGGTGCTCGGCACGGGCGTCGTCACCGGCTTGCCCCATGACGGCTTGCCGGTCGCGTCGAAGCCCGTCATCGGATAGCGGGTAATCGCGTTGGAGCCGTTCAGCCCGGCCCATACATCGCCGTTGCCATCGATATCGAAACCGGTCGTGACCTGCAACGTCGTGTTGAACGGCTTGCCCGGCAGCGAGCCCGCCGGATTCGCGATGTAGCCAGTCGCCGGCGTGAAGTAATAGAAATTGAAGTTGCCGGGGTTCTGGCCCGACGCGACGAGAATCCGGTTGCCGCCGACCATCACGAGCTGGCCGAAGTGCTGGCCGCGCTGGTAGTCGTTCATGTCGAGACGCGGATCCTTCGGATAGGTGAACGGATCGACCGTGTTCGCGACGAACGTGCCGCCCGCCGAGCCCGTGTACACGTTGTTGCCGCTGTAGAAGAACGCGCCGTCCGTCGCCGGATCGGGTGCGGCGATCGCCTCGAAGTTCAGCGCCTGCAGCTTCCATTGCAGCGCGCCCGTCGGGCTGTACGAATGCAGGTCGGTGCTGCCGTTGCGCCCGAGATCCCAGCCGCCGCCCCACGCGTTGTTGAGCACGTACAGGTTGCCGCCTGAATCCTTGCCGATGCCGACCACGCGCGTGAAGCGCTTGTCGCCCACCTGCCCCTTGATGCCCGAGGTCGTGTCGAGATAGCCGCCCTGCACGCCGAACGTGCCGATCTGCTGCGGCAACCCGGCGAGGCTGTAGATCTTGATGTTCATGTCGCGGCCCTGGTCGCCCACCAGCAACTGCCCCGTCGACGCGTCGAAATACAGCGCCGACGGCCGCGCGCCGGCCGCCATCTGGATCGTGTTCATCAGCGTGCCGGTCGCGCTGTACTGCACGACCACGCCCGCGCTCATGCGTGCCACCCACAGGTTGCCCGCGGCATCGAGCGCCAGCGCGCCGGGCCCGGTCACGCCGATGTCGCGCTGCCAGACGCCGTCGGTCGTATACACACGCACGCGGTTGCCGTAGAAATCGCTCGCGTACAGCAGGTTGCCGGCCGTCGCGAGGCCGGTGATCACGTCCGGGTTCGGGAGGCCCGTCCACGTGCTGACCGGGATGCGCAGGTCACGCTTGTTCGTGCTGCGGTTGTAGCGGCCCACCGAGCCGCTGCCGAAGGTGCGGTTGTAGCCGAGCGCGACGAAGATCGACGTCGCGTTGCCGGTAATCGCGCCGCCCTGGAATTCGTCGTGGATGCCGATCGTGCCCATCGGCTGGCCGTTCTGGTAGAGCGCGACGCCGCCCGCGTTCTCGTCCCAGCGCGACGCCGTGTAGATCACGCCCTCGGGCGCGACCCACATCGAGCGCGCCGCATTGCCGACGTGCTGGGCCAGCGTGCCGTACGTGTTCGCGAGCCAGTCGGTCGAGTATTGCACCTGCGCGTGACTCGCCGGCGCCAGCATCGCCATGCACATTCCCAGCAACGCCGCCCGAATTTGTTTCATTGACATGAATAATGCTCCCGAACATTCAATTGTCGACACTGTAAATCGCGGCGCATGAAATATTGGTGATTCCGGCTAAAGCGCATTCGCCGTCACCCCGAATTATTCACGCCGTTCCTTTTGCCGTCCGGCGCTTTTCCGTCAACGATGGTCAAACCCGCTCACCGCGCCGCATCAGCTGGCCGGCCGCACGGTTTCAGTGCTTTTTCCCGGCATTTTCTTCCGGGCCGCTCAATGCAAATGCGTCATTT
This sequence comes from Burkholderia sp. AU45251, assembly GCF_030482905.1. Classification (NCBI taxonomy): domain Bacteria; kingdom Pseudomonadati; phylum Pseudomonadota; class Betaproteobacteria; order Burkholderiales; family Burkholderiaceae; genus Burkholderia; species Burkholderia sp. AU45251. The sequence continues at coordinate 42,137 of NZ_JAUJQH010000040.1, forward strand.
TTTCTGAAATGTGCGCATTGCCTTTTCATTCCCCGGAATGGGCTCAATGATTACAAATCGAAATAAAAATGAAAGGGGAAAAATATTATCCGGCGCAATCGCGTTGTCGCGATTCAGCGCAGCGGCATGCGGCGGAAGAAAGGGAGGGAGGAAGGGAGGAAGGGAGGAAGGGAGGAAGGGAGGAAGGGAGGAAGGGAGGAAGGGAGGAAGGAAGGAAAAAGCGGGAGACGGCAAAGCAAACCAGAACCGCGCGCCCGCCAAGCCGGCGCGCGGCCCCGATCGATCCGCACGCGTC
>NZ_JAUJQH010000041.1:0-42155 GCF_030482905.1 Burkholderia sp. AU45251
GGTCGAACAGTCGGTGCGCATCTACAACCACGAGCGGCCACATGCCGCCCTGAAATACAAAACGCCCGATGCGGTGCATCGGGCGTTCTAGCGTCTGGATACTGTCAACCTATTCCAGGACTTGACATGACGCACGCGGCCCGAGCCGCGCGTATCGGTCAGGCCGTCACAGCGTATCGAACCTGCGTTGCAGTTCGTCGCGGCCGTGAATGCCGTTCGCGAGCGCGAGCATCAGCAACACGCGCGCCTTGAACGGGTTCAGCGACCCTGCGCTCACGAAGCCGAGCGCATCGTCGTTCGCGGCGCCGTTGCGCATCACGTGCCCCGACCCGACGCGCGACGCGCGCACCACCGCAACGCCCGCGTTCACCGCATCGGCCAGCGCCGCCTGCAGCGTCGCATGGATCGACCCGTTGCCCGTGCCCGCGACGACGAGACCGCGCACGCCGGCGGCGACAAGCGCATCCACTGTCGTACGCGTCACGCCCGCATAGCTGGCGACGACTTCGACGGGCGGCCACGCAGCGGCGATCGCCAGCTGCGAGTCGCGCGAACGCGTGACGCGGCGCGCGAATTCGACCCGGCCGTCCTGCACCCAGCCGAGTGCACCGAGTTCCGGCGACTGGAACGCGTCGACTGCATAGGTGCTCGTCTTCACGACATCGCGCGCGCCGTGGATCCGGTTGTTGAATGCGACCAGCACGCCCTGCCCGCGCGCGGACGGATGCGCGGCCACTGTCACCGCGTTCAGCAGGTTCAGCGGGCCGTCGGACGACAGCGCGGTCGCCGGGCGCATCGCGGCCGTCAGCACGACCGGCTTGTCGCCGTTGACGACCAGGTGCAGCGCATACGCGGTTTCCTCGAGCGTGTCGGTGCCGTGGGTGATCACGATGCCGTCGATCGCCGGATCGGCCATCAGCGCGTCGATCCGTGCGGCGAGCGTGTTCCACAGCGGCAGCGCGAGATCCTTGCTGTCGATGCTGGCGATCTGCTCGGCGTCGATGCGCGCGACCGACGCAAGCGCCGGCACCGCGTCGACCAGGAAATTGACGCCGAGCGCACCGGCCTGATAGCCGGCCGTGCTGGCCGCGTCAGGCGCGGCGCCGGCGATCGTGCCGCCGGTGGCGAGCACGGCGATGCGCGGCAGGGCCGCCGCGGACGAAGGGGAGACGGAATTCGGAGTATTCATGGCCGCGATTGTAAAGGCTTGCGGCCGGGATCCGGCAGGTTCCGGCGCGACGTTCGAGGCCGGCCGGCGCACCTCATGGTTTGTCCCGATCGTCCGGCCGGGCGCGCCGTCAACGGCCGTGGTATCCGCAACGTTATAGGAAGTGCCGTTTTGGTGTTTTCACATTGATTTGCCATAATCGGAGCGCGCGGCGCGATGCGGCCCTATCCCCATCGCGCGGTGCTTCGTGACGGCGTCGATAACACGCAATTCACCCCATGGGAGTGTCGAAATGAAAATTCAATCGCTCGTAGCCGCAGTGCTTCTCGGCGGCATGCTGGCTTCCCCCGCGTTCGCGGCGAACAGCCAGCAGGACAAGATGAAGGCCTGTAACACCCAGGCAGCCGGCAAGACGGGCGACGAACGCAAGGCGTTCATGAAGGACTGCCTGTCGGCGAAGCCCGCGAAAGCAATGTCGCAGCAGGAAAAGATGAAGGCGTGCAACACGCAGGCCACCGGCAAGAAGGGCGACGACCGCAAGGCGTTCATGAAGAGCTGCCTGAGCAGCCAGCCGGCCGCCTGAGTCCCGGCGCTCCCGTCTCGAATGCCGCGCACCGCTTCGGCGGGCGCGGCATTGTTGTTTTCGTTGCACGCGCATCGACGCACCCCGCCCCCGCGCTTTTGCCACGCGTCCCGCCCCGCTTTCCCGGCCCGCCGGACCGGCACCGCCACATGGTGCGGCAATTCGCCGCGTTTTCTTCTATGATGGCTGCAACGCGGCCCATCCAAGTACAAGAAGCGCCATCGGGCCGCCCTCGAGACAGACGCTTACGCGCGTCAAACGGAGGCATGGATGGCATGGAGACAACACCGCTGGTTCCGCCGCTGGCTGATCGTGATCGTATTCTGGGCCGTGCCCGTTGCGATCGTCGCCGTGCGCGAGATCCGCGAGGAAATGGCGTACAACAAGGCTGACCTGCAGCTCGCGCTGACCACCTGGCAGCTCACCGATGCGCAGCAGGCAGCCGGCGCCGCCGCGAAGTGCCACGGGGATCCTGACGAGGCGCGCGCGGTCGGCTGCCCGGCCGACGTGCTCGCCGCCAATGCGCCGCGCCAGCAGGCGGCCCGCGACGAATACGTGGTGCGCCGCAGCACGCTCGCGAGCTACCTGTGGCATGCGTTCGTCGGCTACTGGGTCGTGCCGGCCGCGTTCCTGTTCGCCTGCGGCGTCGTGATCGCGCTGATCCGCCGCGCGCTGCGCCGTCCCCCGATCAAGCCGCCTGTTCCGCCCGTCACGCACTGATGCGCGCGGCAGGCGCCGCCGTCCGATCGACCGTCGTGTTTCCCGCATGCCGACCCGACCTCGGCGCGCGGGCGCCGCGTCGTCCGTTGGCGCGCCGCGACATCCCCGCGCGATTTGACGCTTTTTCACGTCGCAACGAAAAGAGGCTGTAATCCGCTGTGATATAACTGCCGACGTGATCCGCTCCCTGAGCGAGACTCACTCCGAACATCATCCGATGGAGAAGAACGATGCAAAAACGGAATCTTGTGCTGAAAGCCGCCGCTGCGCTCATCGTCGGTAGCCTCGCGCTCACCGGTTGCACCACTACCCCGGACAAGCCGGACAACGCCGCAACCAACGCGTCGAAGCGCCAGGCAATCGACTCGAGCGTCGACGCCACGCTGTCGCGCATGTACTCCACGGTCAAGGGTTCGCGTGAACTCGTCGCGAAGTCGCGCGGCGTGCTCGTCTTCCCGGACGTGATCCAGGCCGGCTTCATCGTCGGCGGCCAGTCGGGCAACGGCGCACTGCGCGTCGGCGGCAGCACGGTCGGCTACTACAACACGTCGTCGCTGTCGGTCGGCCTGCAGGCCGGTGCGCAGTCGAAGGCGATCGTGTTCCTGTTCATGACGCAGGAAGCGCTCGACGAATTCCGCGGCTCGGACGGCTGGGCAGCCGGCGCCGGCGCGTCGGTCGCGCTCGTGAAGATGGGCGCGAACGGCGCGGTCGACACGACCACGGCCACCGCGCCGGTCCAGGTCATCGTGCTGACGAACGCGGGCCTGATGGGCGACGTGTCGATCAACGGCACGAAGGTCTCGAAGCTGAAGATCTGACGCTGACGCACTGCCCGTGCGCACTGCGCGCGGGCCATGCGCAAACGGCGATGTCCTTGCGGGCATCGCCGTTTTTTTTATCCGTGCGCGTCCTGCGCCATGCGCGTCAGATCGTCGAGTCGATCACCTTGAAGCGCGAGCGCTTCTGCGCGCGGATCACCGACTGGTAGACGTCGACATACTGCTGCGCCATGCGGCGCGACGTGAAGCGCGCCTCGAAGCGCTGCCGCACACGCGCACGCGGCAGCAGGTGCAGCCGGTTCACGGCGGCCACCGCGCTGATTTCATCCTCGACGATGAAACCCGACACGCCCTCGTCCACCACTTCGGGTACCGCGCCGCGATTGAACGCGATCACCGGCGTGCCGCACGACATCGCCTCGATCATCACGAGGCCGAACGGCTCCGGCCAGTCGATCGGAAACAGCAGCGCATGCGCGCCCGACAGGAATTCGGCCTTCTGGTGATCGGCGATCTCGCCGATGTATTCGACGTGCGGCAGCGCGAAGAGCGGCTTGATCTCGCGCTCGAAGTATTCCTGGTCGGCCGAATCGATCTTCGCGGCGATCTTGATCGGCAGCCCGCACTGACGGGCGATGCGGATCGCCGTGTCGACCCGCTTTTCCGGCGAGATGCGGCCGAGGAACGCGAGATAGCGCGGCTCGACGGGCTGCGGCATGTACAGCGTATCGGGCAGCCCGTGATAGACGGTCGTCAGCCATTTCGCCTGCGGCAGCGGCTGGCGCTGCGCGTTCGAAATCGAGATCACCGGCGCCGTGTTGAACGTGTCGAACACCGGCTGCTGCTCGGGCAGGTCGAGCCGGCCGTGCAGCGTCGTCACGTAAGGCGTTTCCTGCCGGTTGAAGACCGAGAACGAGTAGTAGTCCATGTGGAAATGGAGCACGTCGAAATCCTTCGCGCGGCGCGCGACCGTCTCCATCAGCAGCATGTGCGGCGCGACCCGGTCGCGGATCGACGAATCGAGCCGCAGCGCACGCGGCCAGACCGGCTCGAGCTTCGCCCGCGTCGTCGAATCGCCGCTCGCGAACAGCGTCACATCATGGCCGAGCTCGACGAGCGCCTCGGTGATGTAGGACACGACGCGCTCCGTGCCGCCATACAGCTTCGGCGGCACCGATTCGGTCAGCGGCGCGATCTGGGCAATTCTCATGGTCCACGTCTCCTGTGTCCTGTCCGTTGCGGCACGGCCGGCGGACGTATGCGCTTGCGCGCCCCGCTCGCCCCCATACGGCACCGGCCGGCTCGGCGCCAGCCAGATATCTCATTATTATTCGCGATCCCGCTGCCCGGGACCGCCCGTCTTGCATTTTATGGGTGTTGTTACAGGCAGGATACATTCCGCCTGCCGGGCCGATCCGGCCCCAACGCGGCCATCACGCCCGCACGCAGGCTGCCCCGCTCGTCAGCGCGACGGCCACTTCCATGCCGGCAGGTCGCGCGTGTCGGCATCGACGAGCCCCGTCGCGCCGAGCCGCTTGTCGAGCACCAGCGATTCGCAGCCGGCCTCGCGCTCGAGCGTCGCGATGAGCCGCGCCGCGTGCGACACGACGAGCACCTGCGAACGCTGCGCCGCCTGCGCGATCAGGCGGCCGAGCGCCGGCAGCAGATCGGGGTGCAGGCTCGTCTCCGGTTCGTTCAGCACCATCAGCGCCGGCGGCCGCGGTGTCAGCAGCGCGGCCGCGAGCAACAGGTAGCGCAGCGTGCCGTCCGACAGCTCGGCCGCCGCGAGCGGCCGCAGCAGCCCCGGCTGGCGCATCAGCACGTCGAAGCGGCCACGGCCGCCCGGATTGTCGATCTCGACCGACGCGCCGGGAAACGCGTCGTCGAGCGCCGCATCGAGTGCCGCGCCGTCGCCGATTTCGCGGATCGTCTGCAGCGCGGCGGCCAGGTCGGCGCCGTCGTCCGCGAGCACCGGCGTATGGGTGCCGATATGCGACTGCCGCGCCGGCGCCTGCGCATCGGTCCGGAAATGGTCGTAGAACCGCCACGAGCGGATCCGCTCGCGCACCGCGATCATCTCGGGCGCGCCGGTCGGATCGGCGAACTCGGTCATCATGCTGTCGAAGCTGGCCACCGGCTGCGGAATCGTCTGCCAGTCGCCCGATGCGGTGCGCGCGCGGATCTGCGCGCCCTGCCGGTCGACCAGCAACGTCGACGGGCGCAACAGCGCGCCGCCCCAGATGCACTCGCGCTTGACCACCGGATCGAGCGAGAACTGCGAGCTGCTCGGGATCGGCATGCCGAGATCGATCGAATAGCCGAAATCGTCGCAAGCGAAACCGAGCTTCAGGCTCACGGGCCCCTTGCGTACCGTGCCGGTCACCTGTGCGTCGCCGTCCAGCATCGCTCGCGAGAAGCGCTCGGGGCCCGCCCACAGCGTCGACGGCAAGCCGCCTTCGCGGGCCAGCGACGGGATCACGCGCCCCTGTGCGGTGTCGGCGAGCAGCCGCAGTGCACGGTACACGCTCGACTTGCCGCTGCCGTTCGGGCCCGTGACGACGTTGAGCGCCGCGAGCGGCACGATCAGCTCGCGCAGCGAGCGGTAATTGGCGATGGCGAGCGTGTTCAGCGCGGTCATGACGATGGAGGGTGAGCATGCGGGCCGCGTTCAGCGGCCTTCGGCAGCCTGAGGATCGGCCGCGGTGTTGGCCGCCGTGCTGGCGGCAGGCGGCCGCGCGTGCGGCCGCTCGGGGTTCGGTTCATCCGGCGCCGATTCGTGCGGATACAGCTCCATCCGGCTGCGCGGCAGGCATTGCGGATAGCGATCCTGCAGGTACGCGATCAAGCCTTCGCGCACGCGGCAGCGCAGATCCCAGCATGACGACGAATCGGCCGCGCTGACGAGCGCGCGCAACTGCATCGCACGCTCCGTCGCGTCGGTCACCTGCAGCACCTGCACGCGGCCGTCCCACTCGGGCGCCGCATGGACGAGCCGCGCGAGTTCCTCGCGCAGCGGCGCGAGCGGCGTGCGGTAATCGACCGACAGGTAGACCGTGCCGATGATCTCCGAGCTGCTGCGCGTCCAGTTCGTGAACGGGTTCTCGATGATCCACTGCAGCGGCACGACGAGGCGCCGCTGGTCCCACAGCCGCACCGACACGAACGACCCGGTGATTTCCTCGATGCGCCCCCACTCGCCCTGGATCACGACCACGTCGTCGAGCCGGATCGGCTGCGTGAGCGCGATCTGCAGCCCGGCGATCAGGTTGCCGAGCACCGGCCGTGCGGCGATACCGGCGACCAGGCCCGCGACGCCGGCCGACGCCAGCAGGCTCGCGCCGACCTGGCGCACGTTCGGGAACGTCATCAGCGCGGCGCCGGTACCGATGATCACGATCAGCACCATCACGGTCCGCACGAGCACCCTGGCCTGCGTATGGATGCGCCGGGCCTGGAGGTTGTCGGCCGTATCGATCGGATGCGCCTGGATGATGGCGTCGCCGACGCCGGCGGCGAGCCGCACCAGCAGCCACGTGAGCGACACGATGGAGCCGACCGCCGCCGCTGTGCGCATGCCGCGCACGAACGACATGCCGTCGTCCGCTTGGACCCACAGGAATTCGAGCGCCAGCAGCGCGAGCACGACGAGCGACGGTCGGTCGATGTAGCGCAGGATCGCGCTCATCAACGGATACGGCTGCGCGATGCGCTTGACGATGCGCGCGCCGAGACGGTGCACGATCGTGACGACCAGTATGACGATGACCGACACGCCCAGCGTGCCGAGCCACGAATGGAGCGGCGCATCGGTGATGCGCTGCAGTTCCTCGATTGAAATCATCGGCGCCCGTGGGTGATGAGGCGCGCACGCCTCGTCCTGGATGCGTCGGCGACGTCCGGGCCACGCGCAGGCCCCGGACACGGCGTCAGATCAGTTGCCGCTCCTGCAGGGAAACGCCTTGCCGAGACCGAGCGACACCGCGGTGCTCGCGTTGTAGTCGGCCAGCTTCGGATTTTCCGCGATGTACTTGCGCACCGCGTCGGTCATCTGCTGCGCCCGGATGTCGGGCGGCAGGCAGAAGTACTGGCCGACCCGCGGCCCTGTCGTGCCGCCGATCGCGTCGATCGTGTTGTAGACGCCGTCGGCGGCGCCTTCGATGTAGGCCGCGCACGACGCCCGCGACTTGACGTCCGTCTTCGCGCACAGCCGGTCGAGATCCGCGCCCGTGAAAGCCGCCGCCGACAACGGCACGGCAAACGCCGCGGCACAAAACATTGCGCGCAACATGGTGTTCCTTATGTCAATGCGGCCCGAGACCGCCTGCTGCCTTGGCCGGCGCGGCGCCGGGACGCCCTGCTCCGGCCGGAATCCGGCCGGGCGGGCACCGTCTGCCGCACCGAAAACCGTCATTTTGCACTCTTTTGTGCATCTGCCGGCGTCGATCCACCCACGCGCTCGGTCCGCTTGCTCAGGATGTCGATCGCGTCCGGCGCCTTGTAGTGCTTCGCGAATTCGAGCGCGGTGATGCCGAGCTGGTTCTTCACCTGCGGGTCGGCGCCCTGGTCGAGCAGCAGGTTGACCGTCGACGCATGGTTGCCGCGTGCCGCCATCATCAGCGGCGTCGTGCCGTTCGGCGACGCGGTATCGATATACGCGTCGTGGTCGAGCAGCAGCTTCACCACCGCGTCCTGGCCGTTGGTGGCCGCGTAGTGCAGCGGCGCCCAGCCCTTCTTGCTGACTTCCGCACCCTTGTCGATCAGCAGCTTGGCGAGGCCGACATCGCCGTTCAGCGACGCGAGCATCAGCGCGTTTTCGCCGGCCTTGTCTTCCTTCTCGAGATCGACGTTCGGCGTCGTGGCAAGCGCTGCCGCGACCTTGTCGGACTTCTCGCGCGCGGCGATCACGATCAGCGGGTCGCCGTTCGGCGCGATCGTGTTCGGGTCGAGCTTGCCGCTCTTGAGCTGCTTGCCGATGTCGGCGATGTCGTCGAACTTGACGGCCTTGACGATCGCATCGAGCGATTCGGCATGCGCGCCGGCTGCCGCGAACAGGCCGCTCGCGACGAGCGCGGCGGCAACGAGTGCACGTTTCGGCAGAGGGTTGATCGGCTTCGTCATTGTTGTGGGCTCCTTCCCTGGGTTGTCGGCTGCACGCGCGTCATTAGCGGGCGATCTTGAACAGCCGGAAAAAGTTCTGCGTCGTCGCGTCGGCCAGCGCCTCGACGGCGATGCCGCGCTCGGATGCGATAAAGCGTCCGACATGGCTGACGTACGCAGGTTCATTCGGCTTGCCGCGATACGGCACCGGCGCGAGGTACGGCGAGTCGGTCTCGATCAGCAGCCGGTCGAGCGGCACGCGCCGCGCGACGTCCTGCACGTCGGTCGCATTCTTGAACGTGACGATGCCCGACAGCGAGATGTGGAAATTCTGTGCGAGCGCCTGCTCGGCCACCGGCCACGGCTCGGTGAAGCAGTGCATCACGCCGCCCGGCACGTCCGCGCGCTCCTCGGCCATGATCCGCAGCGTGTCCTCCGACGACGAGCGCGTGTGGATGATCAGCGGCTTCATCGTCGCGGTCGCCGCGCGAATGTGCGTACGAAAGCGTTCGCGCTGCCATTCCATGTCGGCGATCGAGCGGCCTTCGAGACGGTAGTAGTCGAGGCCCGTTTCGCCGATCGCGACGACCTTCGGGTGCGCGGCCAGCTCGACGAGCTCCGCGAGCGTCGGCTCGTGCATGTCCTCGTGATCGGGATGCACGCCGACGGACGCATAGACGTTGTCGTGCGCGTCCGCGATCGCCAGGACCTCCGGCAGCGTCTCGAAATCGACGGATACGCACAGCGCGTGCGTGACGTCGTGCTCGCGCATGTTCTCGAGAACGGCCGGCAGGCGGTCGGCCAGGCCCTTGAAATTGATATGGCAGTGAGAGTCGACGAACATCGTGTTTCCTAATACGTAAGGCGGGCGCTCATGCGCGCGCCGGCATGCGGCAACGGGTGGCGTTCGCGGGCCGGCCGGCCACGGTCGCGTCGCGGCGTGGGCCGGTCATCGTTTCGCAACCCGCGAGAAACAATGCCGGATCACGCGAACATTTCCCGGTACCCGAGAAACAATTCCTCGAATACGAGCCGCGCGTTGAGCGGATGGTTCTCGACCGTCCGCTGCCGCGTCACGGCCTTCATGAAGCGGGCGAACGCGTTCGCATCGACCGCTTCCGCGCAACGCGCGAGCGCCGCCGCGTGCATCGGGAAGTAGCGCGGCGCGCCCGCCATCCGCTGGGCGAGCAGATCGTACAGCCAGCGCTGCAGCCAGCCGAGCACCAGCGGCACCGGCAGCTTCTGCAGCGTCTCGCCGCACGCGAACGGATCGCAGGCCGCACCGGCCGCGAGCTGCCCGAGCGTGTAGTCGCGCAGCGGGCGGTTCTCGTCGCTCGCGAGCGCCAGCGCGGCGAGCGGCGCGCCGCCGGCCTCGGCAAGCAGCGCGGGCGCATGCTCGACGCCCTGCGCGGCCAGCCAGGCCGCGGCCGCGTCGGGCGCCGGCACGGCCATCGGCCACTGCCGGCAGCGGCTGATGATCGTCGGCAGCAGGCGGTCGATGCGCGCCGACACGAGCAGGAACACGACGCCGGACGGCGGTTCCTCCAGCGTTTTCAGCAACGCGTTCGACGCGGCGACGTTGAGCGCCTCGGCCGGATACAGCACGACGACGCGCGCGCCGCCGCGGTGCGAGCCGACCCCGCAGAAGTCGAGCAGCGCACGCACCTGCTCGATCTTGATTTCCTTGCTCGGCGCCCGGGTCTTCTTGCCGCCTTCATCCGAATCGGCCGCCTTCGCGTCGTCCGCGGCGCCCGGCGCCTCGCCCGCCAGCGCCTCGGGCAGCACGATCCGGTAGTCCGGATGGTTGCCCTGCGAGAACCAGGTGCAGGCCGCGCAGGTGCCGCACGGCTCGCCGTTCGGCTGCGGCGATTCGCACAGGAAGCCCTGCGCGAGATGCTGCGCGAACTGCAGCTTGCCGATCCCGGCCTGACCATGCAGCAGCAGCGCGTGCGGCCATTGTGCACGCAACTGCTGCAGGCGGTTCCAGTCGTCGGTCTGCCACGGATAGATCATGTGGTGCGTTCCTTGCGAATTACAGCGCGGCGAGCACGCGTTCGAGCTGCTGGCGGATTTCGGGAATCGTCTGCGTCGCGTCGACGATCGCGAAGCGGTGCGGCGCCTCTTCCGCACGCCGCAGGTATTCGCCGCGCGTGCGCGCGAAGAACGCGTCGGACTCGCTTTCGAACTTGTCGGGCATGCGCGCGGCGCCGCGGCGCTCGCTCGCGACCTGCGGCGCGACATCGAACAGCACCGTCAGGTCGGGCTGGAAGCCGCCCTGCACCCAGCGCTCGAGCGTCTCGAGCTTGTCGCGCGGCAGCCCGCGGCCGCCGCCCTGGTACGCGAACGTCGCATCGGTGAAGCGATCGGACACGACCCAGTCGCCGCGCGCGAGCGCCGGCTCAATCACGAGCGCGAGATGCTCGCGGCGCGCGGCGAACATCAGCAGCGCTTCCGTCTCGAGATCCATCGGCTGGTTCAGCAGGATCTCGCGCAGTTTCTCGCCGAGCTGTGTGCCGCCCGGCTCGCGGGTGACGACGACCTGCCGGCCGGCCGCAGCCAGCTTGCCCTGGAGGCGTTCGCAGAACCATTGCAGGTGGGTGGTCTTCCCCGCCCCGTCGATGCCTTCGAACGTGATGAATTTACCGCTCGCCATTATTGACCTCGTATGTACTTGTCCACGGCCTTGTTGTGGTCGCCGAGCGTGTCCGAGAACACGCTCGTGCCATCGCCTTTCGCGACGAAATAGAGCGCGCTCGTCTGTGCCGGATTGATCGCCGCCTGCAGCGCGGCCACCCCCGGCAACGCGATCGGCGTCGGCGGCAGCCCGCGTCGGGTGTAGGTATTGTAAGGAGTGTCGGCCTGCAGGTCGCGCTTGCGCAGACGGCCGTCGTACGCGTCGCCGAGCCCGTAGATCACCGACGGATCGGTCTGCAGCGGCATGCCGATGCGCAGCCGGTTCGCGAATACGGCCGCGACGAACGCGCGATCGGCCGCGTGGCCCGTTTCCTTTTCGACGATCGACGCGATCGTCAGCGCTTCGTAAGGCGTCTTGTACGGCAGGCCCGGCACGCGTGCAGCCCAGGCCTCGTCGAGCCGCGTCTGCATCAGATGGTACGCGCGCCGGTAGATGTTCAGGTCGCTCGTGCCCTTGTCGAACAGATAGGTGTCGGGGAAGAACAGCCCCTCGCCGCTGCCGCGCTGCACCGCGCTATCCGACGCGCCGATCGCGCGCAGCAGCTCGGCGTCGCTCATGCCCGCCGTCGCGTGCGCAAGATCGGGGTTCGTGTCGAGCTCCGCGCGCATCCGCTTGAAGGTCCAGCCTTCGATGATCGTCGCGACATACTCGTTCACGTCGCCGCGCGCGATCTTCTGCAGGACCTCGTAAGGCGTGATGCCGGTCTTGAATTCGTAGTTGCCGGACTTGAGCCGGCTCGACAGCCCGAGCACGCGCGTCATCGCGACGAAACCGAGCGGCTCGACCGGCACGCCGCCGCGCTTGAGCTGCAGCGCGACGCTCTTCACGGTGCTGCGCGGCTTGATCGTGACGTCGAGCGATGCCGAACCCAGCAGCAGCGGCCGGGTTGCCCAGTAATACCCGCCGCCCGCGCCGGCAGCGGCCACAACGACGGCCAGCGCCACGATCGTCGCGGCGCATTTCTTCAGTAGGGACATGGAAACGTGACTCAGGTAAGACCCATATAATACTTGCTCGCCTTCGTCAAAGTCAGGGTTGACTGTTCCCTCATTCCATGAGCACATCGTTCGTTTCACCGGCTGCCCAGGCCGCACCTGCCTCGCTCCCCGTTTTCCCCCGCCCTTCCGCCGCCGATTTCGACGCGCCGGGCGCCTGCATGCCGCTGCCGCAGTTCGGCGTGATCGACGTGGCCGGCGACGACGCCGCAACGTTCCTGCACAGCCAGCTCACCAACGACATCGAACATCTCGACGCCGCGACTGCGCGGCTGTCCGGCTATTGCTCGCCGAAGGGGCGCCTCCTCGGCTCGTTCCTCACGTGGCGCGCCGGCCACGGCGTGCGCCTGCTGGTGTCGAAGGACGTGCAGCCCGCCGTGCAGAAGCGGCTGTCGATGTTCGTGCTGCGCGCGAAAGCGAAGCTGACCGATGCAAGCGACGCGCTCGCGGTGGTCGGGTTCGCGGGGGACGTGCGCGACGCGCTGTCGGGCATCTTCGACGCGCTGCCGGACGGCGTGCACGTGAAGGTCGACGGCCCGGCCGGCACGCTGATCCGCGTGCCCGATGCGGCAGGCCGCAAGCGCTACCTGTGGATCGGCCCGCGCGCGGAAGTCGACGCACGCATCGCCGCGCTCGGCGATACGCTGCCGGTCGTGTCGCCGGCCGTATGGGACTGGCTCGACATCCGCGCGGGCGAACCGCGCATCACGCAGCCTGCCGTCGAACAGTTTGTGCCGCAGATGGTCAACTTCGACGTGATCGACGCCGTTAACTTTCGCAAGGGGTGCTACCCGGGCCAGGAAATCGTCGCGCGCAGCCAGTACCGCGGCACGATCAAGCGCCGCACCGCCCTCGCGCACATCGCCGGCGAGACCGATACCGTGCATGCCGGCGTCGAGCTGTTCCACAGCGACGATCCCGGCCAGCCGTGCGGGATGATCGTCAACGCGGCGGCCGCGCCCGCGGGCGGTGTCGACGCGCTCGTCGAGATCAAGCTCGCCGCGCTCGACAACGGCACGGTGCACCTCGGTTCGGCCGACGGCCCGGCGCTCGCGTTCGATACGCTGCCGTACGCGTGGCCGACGGAAGCGTGACGCACTGACAACCCGTTCGCGCGCCGGCTCGCGAGTCGCAGCCGGCGCACGATGTTTCCTGCGAGAGATTCGCCCGATGTGTCTGATTGCCTTCGACTGGCAGCCCGATGCCGCCGCCGGTCCCGTCTTTACCCTCACCGCCAACCGCGACGAGTTCTTTCGCCGGACCAGCGCGCCGCTCTCGTGGTGGGAAGATGTACCGGGCGTGCTGGCCGGCCGCGATCTCGAAGCGGGCGGCACATGGCTCGGCGTATCGCGCGACGGCCGTTTCGCCGCGCTGACGAACTACCGCGCGCCGTTCGACATCCGCGCCGGCGCGCCGACCCGCGGCAAGCTCGTGTCCGATTTCCTCGGCGGCCCGTCCGTTGCGCCGCTCGACTACCTCGGGCAGCTGGCCGAGCATGCGGCCGTCTACAACGGCTTCAACCTGCTCGTCGGCGACTGGCGGCGGCGTGAACTCGCGTGGTTCTGCAATCGCGCGCCCGAAGGCGAAAGCGGTGTCGCCGCACCGGTCGCGATCGCGCCCGGCGTGCATGCGCTGTCGAATGCGCGGCTCGATACGCCCTGGCCGAAAGTGGTACGCAAGCGCGCGGAACTCGGCACGCTGCTCACCGACAATCCGACCCCGTCGCTCGACGAACTGATCGCGCTGATGCGCGACCCGCATGTCGCGGACGACGACGCGCTGCCGCACACGGGCATTCCGATCGAGCGCGAGCGTGCGCTGTCGGCCGCGTTCATCGAGACCCCCGAATACGGCACGCGCGGCACGACCGCGCTGCGCGTCACGATGAAGGAAGGCGTGCGGCTGACGGTCGAGATCAAGGAACGCTGCGACGACGACGGCTCGCACCGCACCGTCCGCCCGGGCACGTTCGAGCGCGCGTTCACGTTCGACCTCGACGCGACCCCGCCGCGCTGAGCGCACGAGCGGGCGCCGCGCTACGGCGCGCGCGCCATCTCGACGTGCGGCACGCCGGCTTCGACGAACGGTTCACCGACTGCCGCGAAGCCGTGCCGCAGGTAGAACGACACGGCCGAATCCTGCGCATAGAGCCGCACGACGATTTCACCACGCCGCCGCGCCGCATCCAGCAGCGCGTTCAGCACGGCTGACCCGACACCCTGCCCGCGCGCGTCGGCCAGCACCGCGACGCGGCCGATCGTGCCTGACGGCAGCAGCCGCCCGGTCGCGACCGCACGGCGGACGCCCGTCGACGCATCGATCCGGTATGCCACCGCATGCAGCGACAGCAGATCGTCGTCGTCGAGCTCCCATTCCGGCGGAATCTGCTGCTCGCGCACGAACACTGCGTCGCGGATCCGCGCGGCGTCGCCGCCCAGTGCCGTCCAGTCACCCGTTTCCACCACGCCGTCCGTCATCGCTGCTCTCCACGCGGCGCGCTCGCCGTCAAGCGCCCGTCGTCAAACGTCGTCGAATGCGGCTTTCAGCGCCGCGACCGCGTCGGCATGCGCAGCCCGTACCTCGGGCACGTAGCCGCCCATCTTGAAGAACTCGTGGATCATTCCCGCGTAGCAGACCAGCGTGACCGCGTTGCCCGCCGCACGCAACTTCTCCGCATAGGCAGCGCCCTCGTCGCTCAGCGGATCGTATTCGGCCGTCGCGATCCACGCCGGCGCGACGCCTGCGAACGACGGCGCGTCGCGCGTGCCGTCGAGCGGCGCAAAGCGCCAGTCGTCTCGGTCCGCCCGATCGCGCACGTATTGTGTGAAGAACCACTGGATCGTGTCCTGCGTCAGCAGGTAGCCGTTCGCGAGCCGTGCGTGCGATTCGGTGTCCTGGAAGCCCGTCACGCCCGGGTAGATCAGCATCTGCAGCGCCAGGCGAATGCCTGCGTCGCGCGCGAGCACCGCACAGACGGTCGCGAGCGTGCCACCCGCGCTGTCGCCACCGACCGCCAATCGTTCGGCATCGATGCCGAACGTGGCGGCCTCGCGATGCAGCCATTGCAATGCGTCGTCGGCGTCATGCACGGCGGTCGGGAACCGGTGTTCGGGCGCGAGCCGGTAGCCGACCGACAGCACCGCACACTGCGCATCGTGCGCGAACATCCGGCACAGTGCATCGTGCGTGTCGACGCTGCCGACCGTGAAGCCGCCGCCGTGGTAATAGACCAGCGCGGGCAGCGGCTCCGCCAGGCTCGGTGCGACCGGCAGGTACAGCCGCGCACCGATCGTGCGGCCGTCGCGCGTCGGCACGACGCATTCCTCGACCGAATGCATCGGCGCCGGCGCGACGTCGAGGATCGGCGCGCTCTTCTCGTACGCGGCGCGCGCCTGCTGCGGCGTCTGGTGATGGTAGGACGGACGTTTCGCACGCTCGATCATGTCGAGCACCTGGGCGATCTTCGGATTCAGCGGCATCGGTTGAGGACGGCGTCTGCGCGACGCCGTGAACGGACAAGCGTGCATGATGCCATGCGCGCGTCGTGCGAGCGTGGCGTGCCGCGCGTTTCGAAATTCCGGTGCGCCAATGCGCTCCATAAAACAAAACGGCCCTGCCTGTGAAGAGGCAGGGCCGTGCGTCCGGGCGCTTACGCGTCGCTCGGGCCGGGCTGGGCGTCCGGCGCCGTGCGCGAGCGTTGCCGCTTGATGTCGCGGCCCACCGCGAGCCGCCGCATGTACTTGAACGTACCGAGCGCCTTCGCGACGAAATTGCCGTCGCTGTCGCGCACTTCGCCTTCGCAGTAAGCCATCGTCGTCGAGCGATGCATCACGCGCCCGTAAGCGCGCAACTCGCCGCGCCCCGGCTGCATGAAATTCACCTTCATCTCGACCGTGACGACGCCGATACCGTCGTCGGTCAGGCTGCGCGCCGCCATCGCAAGTGCGATGTCCGCGAGCGTCATCGTCACACCGCCGTGCGCGATGCTCCATGTGTTCATGTGCCGCTCTTCGAGCGGCAGCACAATCTCGCTTGCGCCGTCCTTCGCGGACACGAGCTGCACACCGAGCATGTCGACGAACGGGCTTTCGATCGACGGGCCGTCCGTCGGGGTTGCCGCGTCGCTCATCGTGCGCTGTCGACGATGTAGTCGACGCACTCGCGCGACTCGGCCACCGCGACGACGAATTTCTTCACTTCCTGGTGAACCGGGTGCACCTGGTAGGCGTCGAGCGCGGCCTTGTCCGTGAAATCGGACACGAGCACGATGTCGGCGGTGGCGTCGAGGCCCGGCGTCGCCACGCCGACGTCGATCTGCAGCGTGCCCGGCACGAGGTCGCGGCAGCCTTCGAGCTTTTCCTTCAGCTTCAGCGCGTTCTGGGCGCGCGTCGCGCCTTCGGCCGATTCCTTCAACTTCCACATGACGATATGTCGGATCACTTCGGTTGCTCCTGTTCGTTCTGGTTCGGCGACTTGCCTGTCACCCTTGCCAATCGGGCATCTTACGCCCTTTCGCCGTTTGCTCGCGTTCGCTGGAAATTGCGTCCGGTCGATAAAGGTGCGGGTTATAAAGCGGGTATCGTTTCGATCACCCGACGACGATACCGGCTTTTTCACCGTGCCACTTGACGACATCAAGATCCGACAAGCAAAGGCAGACGACAAGCCTACCAAACTTGCCGGCTTCAATGGACAGGATCCGCTTGGTGAATTCGCTCGGCTCCAACTCCAGCGATACAGGTAAAGAATTGCCGGGAAGGAGAATCTCTTTGCTATCGGCGAATGTCGAAGCACCAGCCTTCAAGACGCGCGCGGCGAAGACCGTGGCGCCCCTTCCGTGGCAAATTCGGTGAGCGATGCCCACCTGCCCAGCGCTACAACCGTCAACGACTTGAACCGTCACGTCGAGCGGCCGAATCTGCACCCGAAGCATCCCCGTCATATAGAATGGTGCGCTTTGCCCGTACTCCTATGTGGTTCAAGAACCTTCAGCTTCATCGTCTTCCCGCACCTTGGGCCGTTACCCCCGATCAGATGGAAAAATGGCTGGCGCCCCACGCGTTTCAGCCGGGCAACAGCGTCGAGATGCAGAGCCACGGATGGGCGTCGCCGCGTGACGACGGCGCGCTCGTGTATTCGATCAACCGGCAGATGTTGCTGACGTTTCGTGCCGAGAAGAAGCTGCTCCCGGCGTCGGTCGTCAATCAGGTGACCAAGGACCGCGCGCTCGAAGTCGAGGAGCAGCAGGGCTTCAAGGTCGGGCGAAAACAGATGCGCGAACTCAAGGAGCAGGTTACCGACGAACTGCTCCCGCGCGCATTCACCATTCGCCGCGATACCCGCGTGTGGATCGATACGGCGAACGGCTGGCTCGTCATCGATGCGGCGTCACAGGCGCTTGCCGACGACGTTCGCGGCCTGCTCGTCAAATCGATCGATCAGTTGCCGCTCGCCGGCGTTCAAGTGGTGCGTTCGCCGGTCGCCGCGATGACGGATTGGCTGTTGTCCGGCGAGGCGCCGGGCGGATTCACCGTCGACCAGGACGCCGAGTTGCGCTCGAGCGGCGAAGGCGGCGCCACGGTGCGATACGTCGGCCACGCGCTGGAAGCGAACGACATGCGCCGGCACATCGAGGCCGGCAAACAATGCATGCGTCTTGCGATGACCTGGGACAACCGGATCTCGTTCGTGCTGACGCCGTCGCTGACGATCAAGCGCGTTACGCCGCTCGACGTGATCAAGGAAGCGGCGGATCCGACCGCGCAGAACGACGCTGAACGCTTCGACTCGGATGTCACGCTGATGACCGGTGAATTGGGGCGGATGTTCACCAGTCTCATCGATATCCTGGGCGGCGAGCAGCGCGACTCGGTTCCTCAGGCGGCCGCAGCCTGAACGCCGTCGGCGGCAGGGAAACCTCGCCCCCGCGACGGCGAGGTTCGAGCCGGCGCGACAGTTCAACGAGGACTGCCGTCGCCCTGTCGGAGGGTCGCGACCGGGCGCTCGCGCACGATGCCCGATTCTTCTCCGTGTCGCCCGCCGACGCGAGGATCCCGCTCGCGGCCGCCGGCAGCCATCCGACCGAACCTACCGGCTCCAATAGCCGGTACCCCGAGATTTACGCATCCGGCTCCAGGCACGCTGTTCCCGTCAGCGCACGAGCGCCGAGACTCACTTGATCAGTCGCAGCACATCGCGAAAACGCGGATGACGGCTGGAGCCCAGCCATTCGAACCCGATCATCTCGACCGTCGCGATTTGCGCTCCCGCCGCCCCGAGCCGAGCGATCCCCGCGTCCCGGTCGATCGTCCTGCGCGACCCCACCGCATCGCTAACCACCGTGACTTTGCGGCCGCTGCGCAACAGCCCGAACGCCGTTTGCAACACGCAGACGTGCGCCTCGCAACCGGCGACGATGACGCTATTGCGCCCGGCCGGCAATGCATCGACCAGGCCTTCCGCGCACGCGTCGAAATGATCCTTGACGACGGTGTTCGAGCACAGCTCCTTGATCTCCGGTACGTTCCGGCCCAGCTGGACGGGGCTCTGCTCGGTACCCATCACCGGCACGCCGACTATCTGCGCGATGCGGGCAAGCCGGACAGCCTGCGCGACGACGGATACCCCTTCGTGGATCGCCGGCATCAGCCGCGCCTGAAAATCTACCAATACGACCACTGAATCGTCGGACACGTGTAGCACCGCACATTCTCCGGAGTGAGAGCGACGTCAACCACCATCGACCATCGATGAAGCGCAGCTCTGTCGCAAAATCGTCAGTCCCGCAAACACGGATATCGAATCGCATCGAGGATCGACTGCGTCAATTCGGTAAACGGAGGCACGCCCCGAGCCTACCAAACTTGCCGACGCCGTTGGCGCGATCGCAGGAGCGTCGATTGCTCACCGCTCCGTATTGCCGAATTCACCGCATTCCGCGCCTTCCGCGCATTCCGTTTGCGCCGCCCGAGACACGGCGACAGGCAAACCACCACGATTCAATCCCGGCTCGTAATCAATCGCCAATACGGACATCAATTGCCAATCTATTTTTACCAAAATCGATAATCAGCGCACCTCCATGCCCTCATGAATTCGCATATTTTACCGACCCAACAAGCAATAATTGCAACCTCATTCCAGAGCATTATTCGAAAACCATAAAATCATTATTGACTTCGACTTTATTCGAACTTTAGAATCCCCTACGACGGCTTACATTTCGTTTTTCACGCCGCACACACACCAGCGCCGGTACTGTACCGAGACGCCAGCAGAGAAGTTTTCCGTGCCCAGCCGGGGCATCGCCTCCTTTTGTTTTCAATTCCGGTATTAACCGCCAACCGGTTATTTCTCATTCAGTTCGCCTCAGAATCACGTCCTGATTAATTCCATCATTTCCAGGAATTATGCAATACCGGACGCAGCAGACCGAGCACCCGCTCATTCGATAATTCCCATAAAAATCGCCAGTCATCAGGAGGGACATCAACATGCATCGCCTCGCGAAGTCGCTGTGTCTCGGATTCATCTGCGCCAGCCTGCTCGCGGCCTGCAACGACGACGTCACATCGAGCAGCCCGCCGTCGAACACCGAAGCGCTGTCGTTCCGGATGGACACCGGCGGCCAGATCAACGCGTTCTACCGGCAGGACAAGGTCGCCGCACACCTGCTGGTGCGCTCGTCGACGAAACCGCGCCTGCTCGTGGTGTTCCCCGCCGGCAACAGCGGCACGGGGCTGTGGTTCGACGACACCGCGCAGCCGGTGAACTGGAGCCTCGACACGCCGCCGTCCGCGCTGTCGGCACCCGACACGCACGGCCGCCCGCTGTACGGCATCGGTGCCGACGTGTCGGTGGACACCGACACGCTGACGATCCGCCAGGGCGTGCTCAGCAACGTGCGCTTCCTGCGCGACTTCAACGGCGGTGCAACGATTCCGCAGCAGATCCTCGCCGCGCCGACGGTCCAGGGCAGCGCCGCGCAATGGCAACGCGACCGGATCGATGGCGCGCCCGGCTATTCACTGCGCATCACGCTGCGCGACGGCGGCAGCATCGCGCCGGCAGCGGGCGGCAAGCTCGTCCTGAGCGCGCCGGCGGGCTCGCACACGCTGCGGCTGCATATCGATGCGCTGTCGGGCGAGACGCCGTTGTCGCCGATCACGCGCGCCGACCTGCTCGCGCCGTCCGTGAACCCCGACCCCGTAAGCCAGAACGTGCTCGAGTTCCTGAGCTTCCACGACAAGCTGCTGGCCGGCTCGTGGCAGTACGACACCTACTTCGGCCGCGACACGCTGATCTCGGTGCGCATGCTGATGCCCGTACTCGAACCCGCGGCGATCGAGGCCGGCCTGTCGTCGGTGCTGGGCCGGCTGTCGGCCGATGGCAAGGTCGCGCACGAGGAAGGCATCGGCGAATTCGCGCTCGTTGACAACCAGAAGAACGGGCGGCCGAACGATCCGACGCCGACCTACGACTACAAGATGATCGACAGCGACTACCTGCTCGCGCCGATCGCGGCCGCGTGGCTGATCGACGATACGCGCGGCCAGGCCCGCGCGGCCGCCTATCTCGCGCGGCGCGGCAGCGACGGGCAGACCAATGGCAGCCGCCTGGTCGTCAACCTGCTGCACGTCGCAACGACCGCGCAGCCGTTCGCGCAGCAGCCGTCGGTCGCGAACCTGATCCACCTGCGGCCCGGCGAGATCGTCGGCAACTGGCGCGACAGCACCGACGGGCTTGGCGGCGGCGTCTATCCGTATGACGTGAATGCCGTGCTCGTGCCGGCCGCGCTCCGCGCGGCGAACGCGTTCCTCACGCGCGGCCTGCTCGACCCTTACCTGGATGCCGGACAACGCGCGACGCTCGCCAACACGGCGAACCAGGCGGCCACCTGGGAAACGCAGGCACCGTCGCTGTTTCAGGTCAGCGTGCCGGCCGCGCAGGCGGCCACCGACGTGTCGGCCTATGCGCCGTCTGCGGGCGTGCCGGCCGGCGCCGCACCGGGCACCCCGCTGGCGTTCTACGCGCTGTCGCTCGATCAGCAGGGCAACCCGATTCCGGTGATGAATTCGGACGGCGGCTTCGCGCTGCTGTTCGGCACGCCGCCGGACAACGAGCTTCAGCGGATCGTCACCGACGTCACGCGGCCGTTCCCGACCGGGCTCGTGACCGATGCCGGCATGCTGATCGCGAACCCCGCGTATGCAAGCCAGGCGCTGTGGCCGAAGTTCACCAGTTCCGCGTATCACGGCACGGTGATCTGGTCGTGGCAGCAGGCGATGTGGGTGGCCGGGCTCGATCGCCAGCTCGCGCGCCAGGACCTGTCGGTCGCGACGCGCGCGCTGCTCACGCAGGCGCGGCAGACGATCTGGCAGGTGATCTCGAACGGACGCGACATGCGGACGTCGGAAATGTGGACGTGGTCCTACGTGAACGGCAAGTACCAGACCGATGCGTTCGGCACGCGCAGCGCGGACGCGACCGAGGCGAACGCCGCACAACTGTGGAGCACCACGTATCTCGCGATCCGCGATCCGCAGCAGCGCACGGGCAAGTACTGGTGGCAGGCGTCGCAGCAGATGCAGGACGACCGCACGCCAACCGCCAACGCGGTCGCGTCGCGATAGCGCGCCACGCGTCGAGAATCCCCGAAGCCCCGGGGCGTTTTCGCGCCCGGGGGTTCGATATGGATGCCATTCGTTTCGCCGCGGGCGATCCACGATCGTCAGCGTGGCTCAACGAGGGCGCACACCGCTTCCGCGCATCGCGCCGGCCCCATCACCCTGTCGCGCACGAACCGGCACGACACCGCGCATTCGGCGACAGCGAACACGACGCCGACGACGGTCAGGATCAGGACGGCGAACCACCGCTCGAAAAATCCTGGGAATCTCATGCCCTCCGCCGGATGGGCCGGATCGTCATAGAGTCGGACCTTGTCACCGGGGTCCGCATTCGGCGACGTCGTGGCGAGTTGTCCGGCCACCTTGACGACCTCGCCGCTCGCAGTGATGAGCCGATAGACGGTCCGATAGTGGCCGATGTCGTAACCGCCGCGCGAAACACCGGCGACAACGGCTTCGGCGGCCGTCATCCGGTATTTCGCGTCGAATTTGGTCACGCCCATCTTCGGCTGCACCAACGCCGGAACGTTGCGCTTCGCGGGCACCCCCTTGATCTGCTGGACGTCATTGCGCCCGAGCGTGAATTCAAGGCCGACTTCGGCCAGCAGGCTGCCACCGCACGATGCTTCCGCGCCGCATAGTCGCGGATACGTTGCCGGCGCCTGTTGAGATGAGAATCACATGGAGTTGCGCAAGCGGCATTCACTAGCCGGGACCTGCGGGACGATCAATCACGGATAGCGATATCCGCTCACCGCGCGACGACCCGGTTCCGCCCTTCCCGCTTCGCCTGGTACAACCGTTCGTCGACCACGCGCAGCAACGCATCGACCGTGCTGCCGTCGGCCCCGTATTGCGCGACGCCCACGCTGACCGTCACCTGCACGCGCTTGAAATCGAGCCCGAACGGCGAGCTCGCGATCGACGAACGCACACGCTCGGCTGTCATCCGCGCGCCTTCGAGCGGCATATCCGGCAACAGCGCCATGAACTCCTCACCACCAACCCGCGCGAGCCCGCCGGCCGGTCGAATCGCGTCGAGGCACTGGCGCACGACGCCGCGCAGCACCTCGTCGCCGATCTGGTGCCCGTATGCATCGTTGATGTTCTTGAAGTTGTCGAGATCGAGCGCGAGCAGGCAGAACGGCGTGCCGTCGCGCTCGGCCCGCACCATCTCGCGCTCGACCTGCGCGATGAACTGCCGGCGGTTCGACGCGCCCGTCATCGGATCGGTCGCGGCCATGTATTCGAGCTTCTGGTTCGTGCGCCGCAGTTCCTGCAGCGCGCTCTCGGTACGCGCCATCGATTCCGACAGCCGGCTCATCAGGTCTTCCTGGCTGTAGATCGCCGAGAACGAGCGGGTCGTCTGCAACGCCTGCACGACGCCGTAGCTGAGCAGGAAGAAGCCGCCCGCGAAAATCGCGTGCGCGAGCCACCACATGTGATTCCACGGCTTGCCGAGGATAAACGCGAGCGACGACAGCGCGAACGCCATGATCGACACGCCGTAGATCACCATCAGCGGCGAGCGGATCCGGCGCGCGAGCAGCACGGCGACGTTCAGCAGCGAGAACACGAGCGCGCCGCCCTCCATCGACAGCCGCGTGCCCAGCGCGCCCGCGACCGGCGAATACGCGATGTACGCCACGGCCACGTTGACGATCACGAAGAACGCGATCCACGGCAGCCACGTGCGCACGCTCGTGCGCTTCTCGATCCGATCGGGCGGACGCGAATACGACATCAGGCCCGTGAGCAGCAGGATCGACATCACGAGCCGCGACGCGGGCCCGTACAGCAGGAACAGCCAGATGTTGTGATGCGCCATCCCGGTGAACGCACCGTGCAGCGCATAGATCATCGCGAAGCCGAGAAAGCCAAGTGTCAGCCAGCGCAGCAGCGGCTCGCCGGACGACCGGTAGCACACCCACGTCACGTAGGTGACGAACGCGCCTTCGAGCGTCGCGGCAGCAATCGCGATTTCATGGAACGCGTGGCTCTCGAACACGACGTGCGGGTCGCTGAAGAACCACAGATAGGCAATCAGATAGGCGGGCAGCAACGCGAATCCGATCAGCAGGCATTTCGCGTAGAGCCTCGCGGCCGCGCTGACGACTCGCGGCGGTTCCCCGGCTGCATAGGTCGTACTCATTCGGTCCCCGGTCGGTCTGCTGCGTTGGTTCGAACCTTCGCGGCACGGATCGCATAACGCACGATCCGGCCCATCGTGCCGAAAGGCAAATGTCAGAGCAAGTATAGGTGGGGCAATTCGTTTGACAAGTAAGGGGAAACGGCATTGCCGAGCGCACGCCTTTTGCTTCCCGATTGTTTCGAATGGCGGTTCAGTCGCACCGATTCAAATCGCGGCCGCCCGCTTCGCCGAAGCGAAACCGCGGCCGCCTCCTGCCAAAGATCAGAGGATTTCGAACAGGCCGGCCGCGCCCTGCCCGCCGCCGATGCACATCGTGACGACCACGTACTTCACGCCACGCCGCTTGCCTTCGATCAGCGCATGGCCCGTCAGGCGCGCGCCCGACACGCCGTACGGATGGCCGACCGCGATCGCACCGCCGTTGACGTTCAGGCGGTCCTCAGGAATCCAGAGCGTGTCGCGGCAGTACAACACCTGCACCGCGAACGCTTCGTTCAGCTCCCACAGACCGATATCGTCGACCTTCAGCCCCGCCTGCTTCAGCAGCTTGGGCACCGCGAACACGGGGCCGATGCCCATCTCGTCCGGCTCGCACCCGGCCACCGCGAAACCGCGGAACACGCCGAGCGGCTGCAGCCCTTCGCGCTGCGCGGCGTCGGCGCTCATCACGACGCAGGCCGACGCGCCGTCCGAGAACTGGCTCGCGTTGCCGGCGGTGATCACGCCGCCCGGCACGGCCGACCGGATTTTCGACACGCCTTCCAGCGTCGTGTCGGGGCGGATCCCTTCGTCTGCCGAAACCGTCACTTCCTTCGTGAACAGGCGGCCCGTTGCCTTGTCGGCGATGCCCGCGAGCACGGTGATCGGCGCGATCTCGTCGCGAAAACGCCCAGCGTCCTGCGCGGCCGCGGCCCGCAGTTGCGACTGCACGCCGTACTCGTCCTGCCGCTCCTTCGAGATGCCGTAGCGCTTCGCGACGTTTTCGGCTGTCTGCAGCATGTTCCAGTAGATCTCGGGCTTGTGCTGGGCCAGCCAGCCTTCCTGGATCATGTGGTGGTTCATCTCGTTCTGCACGCACGAGATCGATTCGACGCCACCGGCGACATACGCTTCGCCTTCGCCCGCGATGATCCGCTGCGCGGCCAGCGCGATGGTCTGCAGCCCCGACGAGCAGAAACGGTTCACCGTCATCCCCGGCACGGTCACGGGCAGCCCCGCGCGCAGTGCGATCTGCCGCGCGATGTTCGCGCCGGTCGCGCCTTCGGGGTTCGCGCAACCCATGATCACGTCCTCGACGCGTGCGGGGTCGAGCTTCGCGCGTTCGAGCGCGGCCGCGACCGCGTGGCCGCCGAGCGTCGCGCCGTGCGTCATGTTGAAAGCACCGCGCCAGGATTTCGCCAGCGGCGTGCGGGCGGTCGATACGATTACGGCTTCGGTCATGCGAGTCTCCTTCGGTCCTGCTTCATGTCCTGAGGATGGGGAATGCGCTACGCCGCCGGGCGTGCGCCCGCGGACGTCACATGCGCGACGCCCGCTGCCTGCATCTGCTGCCATGCGTGGGCGAGCGACCCGTTCAGGTCGATCGCACGGCACGCATCGTTGATCACCGCGGCTTCGAAACCGGCCGCGCGGGCATCGAGCGCCGACCACGCGACGCAATAGTCGGTCGCGAGCCCGCAGCACCACACGCGCTTCGCGCCGAGCTCGCGCAGATAACCCGCGAGCCCGGTGCGCGTCGTGCGGTCGGCTTCGACGAACGCGGAATAGCTGTCGACCTGCGCGTCGCCGCCCTTGCGGATCACGAGCCGCGCATGCGGGATGTCGAGATCGCGGTGCAACGCCGCGCCTTCGGTGTCCTGCACGCAGTGCACGGGCCACAGCACCTGTTCGCCGTACGGCAGCGCGAGCGTGGAAAACGGTTCGCGGCCCGGATGGTTCACCGCGAACGACACGTGCTCGCGCGGGTGCCAGTCCTGCGTCAGCACGACCTGGTCGAAGCGTTGCGCGAGCGCGTTGATCACCGGCACGACCGCGTCGCCGTCGGGCACCGCGAGCGCGCCGCCCGGCATGAAGTCGTATTGCACGTCGATCACGAGCAGTACGTCGTCGGTGCGTTTCATTGCGTTTCTCCGGGTGTGCGTCGCGCCGCGATCCGGCGCGTCAGCCGTTGAACCCGCGGCCGGCCTTCGCGAGCTCCGCGATAGACGGCGCGAGCTGCCATGCTTCGCCATTCGGCGCGGCCGCGTAGCGACGAATCGCGCGCTCGACGTTGTAGAGGCCGACCACGTCCGCGTACAGCATCGGGCCACCGCGCCACAGCGGGAAGCCATAACCGGTCAGGTAGACCATGTCGATGTCGGACGCCTTCGACGCGATCTTCTCCTCGAGAATCTTCGCGCCTTCGTTGACGAGCGCGAACACGAGCCGCTCGACGATCTCGTCGTCGCCGATCTTGCGCCGCTCGACGCCGCGCTCCTTCGAATACGCGACGACCATCTCGTCGACGAGCGACGACGGCTTCGCCTTGCGATCGCCCGGCACGTAGTCGTACCAGCCGGCGCCCGTCTTCTGGCCGAAGCGGCCCTGCTCACACAGGCGGTCGGCAATCTTCGAGTACTGGAGATCGGGCTGCTCGACGTAGCGGCGCTTGCGGATCGCCCAGCCGATGTCGTTGCCGGCGAGGTCGCTCATCCGGAACGGCCCCATCGCGAAACCGAATTTCTCGATCGCACGATCGATCTGTGCGGGCAGCGCGCCTTCCTCGAGCATGAAGAGCGCCTGGCGGATGTACTGCTCGATCATCCGGTTGCCGATGAAGCCATCGCACACGCCCGACACGACTGCCGTCTTGCGGATCTTCTTCGCGACGGCCATCACGGTGGCGAGCACGTCCTTCGCGGTCTGCGCGCCGCGCACGACCTCGAGCAGCTTCATCACGTTCGCCGGGCTGAAGAAGTGCATGCCGACGACGTCCTGCGGGCGCTTCGTGAACGCCGCGATCTTGTCGACGTCGAGCGTCGACGTGTTCGACGCGAGAATCGCACCCGCCTTCGCGACCTCGTCGAGCTTCTTGAACACCTGCTCCTTCACGCCGAGTTCCTCGAACACGGCCTCGACGATCAGGTCGGCGTCCTTCAGGTCGTCGTAGGACAGCGTCGGCGTGATCAGCGCCATGCGCGCGTCGAGCTTTTCCTGCGTGAGCTTGCCCTTCTTCACCTGCGCGTCGTAGTTCTTGCGGATCGTCGCGACACCACGCTCGAGCGCGTCCTGTTTCGTCTCGAGTAGCGTGACGGGCAGGCCTGCGTTGATGAAATTCATCGCGATCCCGCCGCCCATCGTGCCCGCACCGATCACGCCGACGCGGTGAATCTCGCGCAGCGGCGTATCGGCCGGCACGTCGGGAATCTTGCTCGCCGCACGCTCACCGAAGAACGCGTGCCGCAGCGCGCGGCTTTCCGGCGTCATCATCAGCGCGACGAAACCGTCGCGCTCGGCCACGCTGCCCTTGTCGAAACCATGCAGCACGCCGGCCTCGATCGCGTCGATGCACTTGTGCGGCGCGGGGAAGTTCGGTGCGGCAGCCTGCGCGGAATTGCGCGCGAACTGGATGAAACCCGCGGCGTTCGGGTGAACGATCTTGCGATCGCGCACGCGCGGATGCGGCCCCTTCTGGGCACCGACCTTGCGCGCGAACGCGACAGCCGCGTCGAGCAGGTCGCCATCGGCCAGTTCGTCGAACAGCCCGCTCTTCGCAAGCTGCTCCGACGGCACGGGCGCGCCCGACACGATCATGTTCAGCGCGGTTTCGAGCCCCACCGCGCGCGGCAGGCGCTGCGTGCCGCCCGCGCCCGGCAGCAGGCCGAGCTTCACTTCGGGCAGCGCGACCTGCGCGCCGGGTGCTGCGACACGGTAGTGCGCGCCGAGCGCGAGCTCGAGGCCGCCGCCCATCACGACGCTGTGCAACGCCGCGACGACGGGCTTCGCGCTCGCCTCCACCGCACGAATCACGGTGTGCAGCGTCGGCTCCTGCAGCGCCTTCGGCGTATTGAATTCGGTAATGTCGGCGCCGCCCGAGAATGCGCGTCCCGCGCCGGTCAGCACGATGGCCGTGACCGACGGGTCCTGCGCGGCGCGATCGAGCGCGTCCATGACTCCCTGACGGGTCGACAGGCCAAGCCCGTTGACGGGCGGATTGTTGAGCGTAAGGACGGCCACGCCGTCGCGAGTCGAGTAATCCACTGCCATCTGCCTGCCTCCATGCATCGCGCGCCGGGGTGGCTGCGCTTCATTGTGCGCGGTCGAACAGCCGCATGTCCGAATGAACTGAGGCAGCATACAACGAAAAAGCACGGTCGTTCAATTTGAATTTTATTCCCGATCCGGGGACGGATCGGGCGACCGCTGCGCGAGCCGCGTCCGGCCCGGGCACCGGCGTTACGGCTCGCAGACCGCCGTCGGCAACACGTAATCGCGGAACGTCTCGCGCAGCTTCAGCTTCTGCAGCTTGCCGGTGGCGGTATGCGGCAGCGATTCGACGAACACGACGTCGTCGGGAATCCACCATTTCGCGACCTTGCCTTCATAGAACGCGAGCAGCGCGTCACGGCTCAGGTTCGCCCCTTCGCGCGGCACCACGACGAGCAGCGGGCGCTCGGTCCATTTCGGATGCGCACAGGCGATGCACGCGGCCTCGGCCACGCCCGGGTGCGCGATCGCGACGTTCTCGATGTCGATCGAGCTGATCCACTCGCCGCCCGACTTGATCACGTCCTTGCTGCGGTCGGTGATCTGCAGAAAGCCGTCGGGGTCGATCGTCGCGACGTCGCCGGTCGGGAACCAGCCGTCCGACAGCGGCGACGACTCGCCGCGAAAGTAGTGGTCGATCACCCACGGGCCGCGCACCTGCAGCTCGCCGAACGCGACGCCGTCCCACGGCAGCTCGTGGCCGTCCTCGCCGACGATGCGCATGTCGACGCCGCAGATCACGCGCCCCTGCTTCTCGAGCAGCTTGCGCTGCGCGTCGAGCGGCCGCTGCGATTGCGCCCAGTTGAGCTTCGCGAGCGTGCCGAGCGGCGACAGTTCGGTCATCCCCCATGCGTGGATCACGCGCACGCCGTATTCGTCCTCGAAAGTGCGCAGCATCGCGGGCGGGCACGCGGAGCCGCCGATCACCGTGCGGTTCAGCGTCGAGAAGCGCACGCCGGCTTCGCGCATGTAGTTGAGCAGGCCGAGCCACACGGTCGGCACGCCCGCGGAGAACGTCACGCGCTCGGCTTCCATCAGCTCGTACAGCGATTTCCCGTCGAGATCCTTGCCGGGCAGCACGAGCTTGCCGCCCGTGAGCGGCACCGCGTACGGCAGCCCCCATGCGTTGACGTGGAACATCGGCACGACGGGCAGCACGGCGTCCATCGCGGACAGGTTCATCGCGTCGGGCAGCGCGGCGCCGTACGCGTGCAGCACGGTCGAGCGGTTCGAATACAGCACGCCCTTCGGGTTGCCGGTCGTGCCCGACGTGTAGCAGAGCCCCGACGCCTGCTGCTCGTCGAGGCGCGGCCAGTCGTAGCGGCCGTCCTCCGCTTCGACGAGGGTTTCATAGCAGAGGAACGGCGTCGTGCCGGACGGCAGGTGCGCGGCGTCCGTCATCGCGACCCAGCCCTTCACGTGCGGGCATTGTGGCGCGATGGCGTCGACGAGCGGGGCGAAATTGATGTCGAAGAAGACGTAGCGGTCTTCCGCGTGATTGACGATGTACGCGATCTGCTCGGGGAACAGGCGCGGGTTGATCGTGTGGCACACAGCGCCCATGCCGCCGATCCCGTAATACGCTTCCAGATGCCGGTAGCCGTTCCACGCCAGCGTGCCGACGCGATCGCCGGTCTCGACACCGAGCCGCGCGAGGGCCTGCGCCAGCTGCTTCGCGCGGCGTTCGCAATCGCGGTACGTGTAGCGATGCAGATCGCCTTCCACGCGCCTCGACACGATCTCCGTGTCGCCGGCATGCCGTGCGGCATGAGAAATCAGCGAGGACACCAGCAACGGCATGTCCATCATCTGGCCCAGCAACGGTTTACCCATCGTCTTGTTCTCCGTGAGGATGCGAATCGGTGCTCTGCGACGCGCCCGTCAGCGGCCCCGGACGGGCGTGGCGCACGGTGCGCGCGCCACCATGCGGGCGGCGCGGCGCCGCCTTACAATATCGGCTTACCCAGAGGCGCTCAACATGTCGTTTTCCCGAAGCGAAGCCGATCCGGCTGACACTCTCCCCGACCTCGCCGCCACGCTCGGCGCACCCGCCGAAGGTGCGTTCGTCACGCTTGGCGACGCGTTTCATACGCGGCTGCCGGCCGCGCCGCTTGCCGCGCCGTACGTCGTCGGCTTTTCCGATGAAGTCGCGCAATTGCTCGACCTGCCGCCGTCGATCGCCGCGCAGCCCGGCTTCGCCGAGCTGTTCGCCGGCAACCCGACGCGCGACTGGCCCGCGCACGCGATGCCGTACGCATCGGTGTATTCCGGCCACCAGTTCGGCGTGTGGGCCGGCCAACTCGGCGACGGCCGCGCGCTGACGATCGGCGAGCGCACCGGCACGGACGGCCGCCGCTACGAGCTGCAGCTGAAAGGCAGCGGTCGCACACCGTACTCGCGGATGGGCGACGGCCGCGCGGTGCTGCGCTCGTCGATCCGCGAATTCCTGTGCTCGGAAGCGATGCATCACCTCGGCATCCCGACCACGCGCGCGCTGACGGTGATCGGCTCCGACCAGCCGGTGGTGCGCGAGGAGATCGAGACCTCGGCCGTCGTCACGCGCGTGTCGGAAAGCTTCGTGCGCTTCGGCCACTTCGAGCACTTCTTCTCGAACGATCGCCCCGACCTGCTGCGCCAGCTCGCCGATCACGTGATCGACCGCTTCTACCCGGATTGCCACCGCGCCGACGATCCGTACCTCGCGCTGCTCGAGGCCGCGACGCTGCGCACGGCCGACCTCGTCGCGCAGTGGCAGGCCGTCGGCTTCTGCCACGGCGTGATGAACACCGACAACATGTCGATCCTCGGCGTGACGATCGACTACGGCCCGTTCGGCTTCGTCGATGCGTTCGACGCGAACCACATCTGCAATCACTCGGATACGAGCGGGCGCTATGCGTACCGGATGCAGCCGCGCATCGCGCACTGGAACTGCTATTGCCTCGCGCAGGCGCTGCTGCCGCTGATCGGGCTGCAGCACGGCATCGCCGACGACGACGCGCGCGCCGAGCGTGCGGTGGAAGACGCGCAGGCCGCGCTCGCGAAGTTCCCGGAACGTTTCGGCCCCGCGCTCGAACGCGCGATGCGCGCGAAGCTCGGCCTCGAGCTCGAACGCGAGAACGATGCCGAGCTCGCCAACAAGCTGCTCGAAACGATGCATGCGAGCCACGCGGATTTCACGCTGACGTTCCGCCGGCTCGCGCAGATCTCGAAGCACGACGCGAGCCGCGACGCGCCGGTGCGCGACCTGTTCATCGACCGCGACGCATTCGATGCGTGGGCGAACCTCTATCGCGCGCGGCTGTCCGAGGAAACGCGCGACGACGCCGCACGCGCGGCCGCGATGAATCGCGCGAACCCGAAATACGTATTGCGCAACCATCTGGCCGAAGTCGCGATCCGGCGCGCGAAGGAAAGGGATTTTTCGGAAGTCGAGCGGCTCGCGCAGATCCTGCGCCGGCCGTTCGACGAACAACCGGAGCATGAAGCGTACGCGGCGTTGCCGCCCGACTGGGCCGGGTCGCTCGAAGTGAGCTGCTCGTCCTGAGCCCCAACCCGCGCGTATCGACCGACCGATCAGGAGAACCCCCATGTCCCACGATTCCGACGACAAGACCTTCCCGTACCAGAAAGACGACGCCGAACTGCGCCGCCGGCTCACGCCGATGCAGTACGAAGTCACGCAGCACGCGGCCACCGAGCGTGCGTTCACCGGCGAATACACCGACACCGAAGACACCGGCATCTACCACTGCGTCGTCTGCAGCACGCCGCTGTTCGAATCCGGCGCCAAATTCCATTCGGGCTGCGGCTGGCCCAGCTACTTCAAACCGCTCAACGGCGAGGTGATCGACGAAAAGGTCGACTACTCGCACGGGATGGTGCGCGTCGAGGTGCGCTGCAATCACTGCGGCGCGCATCTCGGCCACGTCTTCGAGGACGGCCCGCGCGACCAGACCGGTTTGCGCTACTGCATCAATTCGGCTGCGTTAAACTTCGAGTCCCGACCCGAAAACGAATGAGCGGCGCCGGGCGGATCCGCGGGGGCGCCCCACGCCGCCGCCCGATCCGCTCCAGCGGTGCCTGGCGGGTCCCTACAACGGTGAAAGGCCGCGCAAGCGGCCTTTCACGCAGCTGCGAGCGCCATGAAATTCCTGTTCGATCTGTTTCCGATCATCCTGTTTTTTGTCGCCTTCAAGGTCTGGGGCATCTTTACCGCCACCGCCGTCGCGATCGTCGCGACGCTGGCCCAGGTCGCATGGGTCGCCTTCCGGCACCGGAAGGTCGACACGATGCTGTGGGTCAGCCTCGGCGTGATCGTCGTCTTCGGTGGCGCCACCCTCGTCCTGCATGACGAGAAATTCATTCAATGGAAACCGACTGTGCTGTACTGGCTGTTTGCGATCGGGCTGCTCGCCGCACGCTATGCGTTCGGCAACAACCTGATCGAGAAGATGATGGGCAAGCAGCTCACGCTGCCGCACCCCGTGTGGGACAAGCTGAACGTCGCCTGGGCGCTGTTCTTCGCGGTGCTCGGCGTCGCGAACCTGTACGTGGTGCACAACTTCACCGAATCGCAATGGGTGAACTTCAAGCTGTTCGGCACGACCGGCGCGATGGTCGTGTTCATCATCCTGCAGAGCCTGTGGCTCACGAAATACCTGAAGGACGAGTGACATGACGGACGCCTTTCTCCACGCGTCGCCCGACGAACGCATCGCGCTGATCGAAGCGCGCCTCAACGCGGCGCTCGCCCCGCTGTCGCTCACCGTGCGCGACGACAGCGCGCAGCACGCGGGCCACGCCGGCGCGTCCGCCGGCGGCCACTTCACGGTCACGATCGTGTCGGCTGCGTTCGCGGGCAAGCCGCGCGTCGCGCGGCACCGGCTGGTGTATGATGCGCTCGCTGATGCGATGCAGCGCGGCATTCATGCGCTCGCGATCGTGGCTTACACGCCCGAAGAATTCAACGAATCTTCAATCTAGTCTCATTAGGAATTCCCGATGATCCTGAAATCCCCCCGCCTGTGGGTCGCGGCGGCTGCTTTCGCAGCGGCACCGGCATTTGCCCAGAACATCGCTGTCGTCAACGGCACGCCGATTCCGAAGTCGCGCGCCGACGCCATGGTGGCTCAGCTCGTCCAGCAAGGCCAGGCCGACAGCCCGCAGCTGCAGCAGGCCGTGCGCCAGGAACTCGTGAACCGCGAAATCCTGATGCAGGAAGCAATCCGCGAAGGCATCCCGAACCGTCCTGACGTGAAGGCGCAAGTCGCCGTCGCGCAGCAGACCGTCGTGCTGCGTTCGATGATCGAGAGCTTCCTGAAGAAGAACCAGCCGACCGACGCCGAAGTGAAGGCGCGCTACGACGACCTCGTCAAGAGCGCCGGCGGCAACCGCGAATACCACCTGCACCACATCCTCGTCGACAACGAACAGCAGGCGAAGGACCTGATCGCGAAGATCAAGGCCGGCGCGAAGTTCGAGGATCTCGCGAAGCAATACTCGAAGGATCCGGGTTCGGGCAAGAACGGCGGCGATCTCGACTGGTCCGACCCGAAGGCCTACGTGCCGGAATTCGCGGCAGCTGCGCAGAAGCTGCAGAAAGGCCAGATGACCGACACGCCGGTGAGGACGCAGTACGGCTGGCACATCATCCGCGTCGACGACATCCGCGACATCGCCCCGCCGCCGCTCGAGCAGGTGAAGGCGCAGATCGCGCAGCAGCTCGTGCAGCAGAAGCTGCAGGCGTTCGAGGAAGGTCTGCGCCAGCAGGCGACCGTCAAGTAACGCCGGCACGCGCCGCACGCGCATCGAAAAGCCGCTCTTCGGAGCGGTTTTTTTATGGCCCGCGCACTGATTGCCGGTGCATCACGCTGCGCCGCGCTCCACCCCCACCAAAAGAAAAAGCCGCTCCGAAGAGCGGCCTTTCGCGTGCACCAGATCGACTCGCGTTACGCGGGATAGAACACGTCGTGATAGCGAACGTCGCCAGACGGCCGTGGCACCGAATCGTCGAGCGACAGCGCCAGGAAATACTCCGGCGGCACGCCCGGGAACACGATGTCGCCGGATGGCGCAAAACCGAAACGCGTGTAGTACGCGGGTTCGCCAAGCAGGACGCAGCCGCGCGCGCCGAGCCGGCGCAACGCGTCGAGCCCCGTGCGCACCAGCCCCGCGCCGATACTTTGCCGCTGGCAGTCGGGCAGCACCGCGAGCGGCGCCAGCCCGTACCAGCCGTCGAACGGTTCGCCGCCGATCGACACCGGCGAGAACGCAACGTGCCCGATCAGGCGGCCGTCGCGCTCCGCGACGAGCGATACGCTCAGCGCACCGTCCGCCCGCAGCGTGTCGACGATCCGCCGTTCGAACTGCCCGCCTTCCGGTTCGCCCGCGAACGCGGCGACGATCACGCGACCGATCGCGTCGGCCTCGCTCGCTCGCGCGTCGCGCAGCGTGACGACCTCGACCGGCGCGTTCGGGTCGAACATCATCCCGATCAGCCGATCCAGCGGCGCGCGTTGCGGAACACGCGCATCCACGGGCTCGCTTCACCCCAGCTTTCCGGGTGCCAGCTCATCGCGACCGTACGATGCACACGCTCCATGTGCGGCATCAGCACCGAGAAGCGGCCGTCGGCCGTCGTGACCGACGTGATGCCGGCCGGCGAGCCGTTCGGGTTGAACGGATAGCCCTCGGTCGCTTCGCCACGGTGGTCGACGAAACGCATCGCGACCGCGACGCGATCGATGTCGCCCTGCTGCGAGAAGTCCGCATAGCCTTCGCCGTGCGCGACTGCGACCGGAATCCGCGAACCTTCCATGCCCGCGAAGAAGATCGACGGCGACTTCTCCACTTCGACGAACGAGAAGCGCGCCTCGAACTGCTCGGACTTGTTGCGCGTGAACTTAGGCCACGCTTCCGCGCCCGGGATCATCGACGCGAGGCTCGACAGCATCTGGCAGCCGTTGCAGATGCCGAGCGCGAACGTGTCGGGACGCGCGAAGAAGGCCGAGAACATGTCGGCGAGGTTCGCGTTGAAGCGGACCGTCTTCGCCCAGCCTTCGCCCGCGCCCAGCACGTCGCCGTACGAGAAGCCGCCGCATGCGACCGCACCTGCGAAATCGGCGAGCGTTGCGCGGCCGGCGAGCAGGTCGCTCATGTGCACGTCGTGCGCATCGAAGCCCGCGCGGTCGAACGCGTAGGCCGTTTCCAGATGCGAGTTCACGCCCTGCTCGCGCAGGATCGCGACGCGGGGCCGTGCGCCCGTCGCGATGAACGGCGCGGCGATGTCGTCGGCCGGATCGAAGCTCAGCACCGGCGAGATGCCCGGATCGGCCACGTCGAGCAGCGCGTCGTATTCGGCATCCGCGCACGCGGGGTTGTCGCGCAGGCGCGCGATGCGCCAGCTCACTTCGCTCCAGGCGCGATGGAGTTCGCTGCGCGGTGCGTCGAAGACCTTCTTCGCGTCGCGGTACACCTCGATCACGTCGCGGTCGTTGACCGAGCCGATCACGTGCGAGCACGCCGACAGGCCGAACTCGCGCAGCGCGCCGAGCACCGCGTCACGGTCGGACGCACGCACCTGCACGACGGCGCCGAGTTCCTCGGAGAACAGCGCGCGCAGCGTGCGGTCTTCGCGGCGGCCGCTCGTCTGCTTCGCCCAGTCCTTCGCGTCGCCGTAGTCGGATTCGTGATTCGGGTCGAGCGTCAGCATGTCGACGTTCAGCGACACGCCCGCGTGGCCCGCGAACGCCATTTCGCACACCGTCGCCCACAGGCCGCCGTCCGAGCGGTCGTGGTACGCGAGCAGCTTGTCCTGCGCATTGAGCGACTGGATCGCGTTGAAGAAACGCTTCAGGTCTTCCGCGTCGTCGACGTCCGGCGTCGTGTCGCCGACCTGCTGCGTGACCTGCGCGAAGATGCTGCCGCCCATCCGGTTCTTGCCGCGGCCGAGATCGATCGCGATCAGCACGCTGTCGCCCGCGTCGGCGATGCGGCGCAGCTGCGGCGTCAGGTGACGGCGCACGTCCTCGACCGGCGCGAACGCGGAGATGATCAGCGACACCGGCGACACCACTTCCTTCGCGACGCCCTGCTCGTCCCACTTCGTCTTCATCGACAGCGAATCCTTGCCGACCGGGATGCCGATCCCGAGCGCCGGGCACAGTTCCATGCCGATCGCCTTGACCGTGTCGAACAGCGCGGCGTCCTCGCCGGCCGTACCGCACGCAGCCATCCAGTTCGCCGACAGCTTCAGCTTGTCGAGCGACGCGATCGGCGCGCTCGCGATGTTCGTGATCGCCTCGCCGACCGCCATGCGGCCCGAGGCCGGCGCGTTGATCACCGCGAGCGGCGTGCGCTCGGCCATCGTCATCGCCTCGCCCTTGAAGCCCGCGTAATCGAGTGCCGTGACCGCGCAGTCGGCCACCGGCACCTGCCACGGGCCGACCATCTGGTCGCGCACCGACGTGCCGCCGACCGAGCGGTCGCCGATCGTGATCAGGAACGACTTGCTGCCGACCGTCGGGTGCTTCAGCACGTCGACCGCGACCTCCGACAGCGCGATGCCCGTCACGTCGACGGGTGCGCGCTCGGTTGCCACGCGCGTGACGTCGCGATGCATGCGCGGCGGCTTGCCGAGCAGCACTTCCATCGGCATGTCGACCGGGTATTCGTCGGCGCCCGTCGCTTCGTCGTCGACGAGCTTCAGCTGGCGTTCGTCGGTCGCGACACCGACTACCGCGAACGGGCAACGCTCACGTGCGCAGATCGCCTCGAAGCGCGGCAGATCGGCCGGCGCAATCGCCAGCACGTAGCGCTCCTGCGCTTCGTTCGACCAGATTTCTCGCGGCGACAGGCCCGATTCCTCGAGTGCGACCTTGCGCAGTTCGAAGCGCGCGCCCTTGCCCGCACCGTCGACGATCTCGGGGAACGCGTTCGACAGGCCGCCCGCACCGACGTCGTGGATGCTCAGGATCGGGTTTTCCGCACCGAGCTGCCAGCAGCCGTTGATCACTTCCTGTGCGCGACGTTCGATTTCGGGGTTGCCGCGCTGCACCGAGTCGAAGTCAAGTTCGGCCGTGTTCGCGCCGGTCGCCATCGAGCTCGCGGCGCCGCCGCCCATCCCGATTCGCATGCCGGGGCCGCCGATCTGGATCAGCAGCGAGCCTGCCGGCACGTCGTGCTTGTGCGTATGTTGATCCGCGATGTTGCCGAGGCCGCCCGCGATCATGATCGGCTTGTGATAGCCATGCACCTTGCCGCCGACGTTCTGCTCGTACACGCGGAAGTAGCCGCCGAGGTTCGGGCGGCCGAATTCGTTGTTGAACGCGGCGCCGCCGAGCGGGCCGTCGATCATGATCTGCAGCGGCGACGCGATGCGGTCCGGACGGCCGTACGGGCCGTGCGCGTCGTTCGGGTTGCGCTCGCCGACCGGCTGCGCCGCGTCACGTGCGTTTTCCCACGACTGGCGGGCATCGGGCAGGTCGAGGTTCGACACGGTGAAGCCCGTGAGGCCGGCCTTCGGGCGCGCACCGCGGCCCGTCGCGCCTTCGTCACGGATCTCGCCGCCGGCGCCGGTCGCCGCACCCGGGAACGGCGAGATCGCCGTCGGGTGGTTGTGCGTCTCGACCTTCATCAGCGTGTGCGTGAGCTCGGTGTGGCGGCCGTAGCGCTCGCCCGGCTCGCCGGCCGCGCCTGCGTTGCGCGGGAACCAGCGTTCGGCTTCGGCGCCGACCATGATCGACGAGTTGTCCGAATACGCGACGATCGTGCCCTGCGGGTTCAGCTTCTCGGTGTTGCGGATCATCGCGAACAGCGACATGTCCTGCGCTTCGCCGTCGATCGTCCACTGTGCGTTGAAGATCTTGTGGCGGCAGTGTTCGCTGTTCGCCTGCGCGAACATCATCAGTTCCACGTCGGTCGGATTGCGTTCCAGCTTGCGGAACGCGTCGACCAGGTAGTCGATCTCGTCATCGGCGAGCGCGAGGCCCAGTTCGGCGTTCGCGCGTTCGAGCGCGCCGCGGCCGACGCCCAGCACGTCGACGCTCGCGAGCGCCTTGGCCGGCAGTTCGTCGAACAGGTGCTTCGCGTCGTCGCGTGCCGCGACCACGCTTTCGGTCATCCGGTCATGCAGCGCGGCCGCGACGGCTGCGCGCGCGTCGTCCGACAGCGCCTTCTTGCCACCGAGCAGGCCCGATTTCAGCGTGACCGTGAATTCGATGCCGCGCTCGATGCGGCGCACCTGCGTGAGGCCGCAGTGCTGCGCGATGTCGGTCGCCTTGCTCGCCCACGGCGAGACCGTGCCGAAGCGCGGCAGCACGACGAAGGTCTCGGCCGTACCCTTCTCGGCCGCCGGCTCGAACGGCGCGCCGTAGTGCATCAGCGCATCGATGCGCGCGCTGTCGTCGGCCGACAGCGGCTCGGCCGCATTGACGAAGTGCAGGAACTGCCCGCGCACCGCGACGATGTTGGCGTCGATTTGCTTGAGCGTGTCGAGCAGACGGGTTTGACGGAAATCGGAGAGGGCCGAAGCGCCGGGAAAACACGAGAAGTGAGCCATGGGCTGGACTGACGTCGATGAGTCGCGCAAGGTGGCGACGTGGGGCGAAAGGAAGGCCGTAATTATACCCGGAAGTCGGTCGCCCAAGACCGGCCGTTCGGCAGCCCGCATGCACCGCAACGGTGCCGCGATGCGCGCCATGCACGGCCCGCCCGCCGGATCGCCCGCCGAGCCGCCCTGCGCGGGCGCGGCAACCGGCGGCCGTGGCGCGGCTGCACGATCCCTGCTCGCCCGGCGCCGGTTTGCGCGATTTTGGCGCTATCATTCCGGGTTCACCGGGCCGGGGCCCTCAGCGAATTCTCACCGGGCGGCGCCTGCGCGCCGCCCGTCATCGAAGCAATCCATGGATGTCATCGTCATCGGCGGCGGAATCAGCGGCGTCGCCACCGCCTACCAGTTGCGCGCGGCTGGCCACCGCGTGTGCGTGGTCGAACGCCACGCGACCGTCGCGCAGGGTGCGACCTACGGCGACGGCGGCGCACTGCAGCCGAGCCCGCTCGACGTCTGGTTCGGCCCGACCTTCATGCGCCAGCGCCAGCCGCGCGACAGCGGCATCGTCTACAAGCCGGGCTTCAACGGCGGCGTGCGCCGCTTCGTCAAGCAGCTCGGCACGCTGCGCGAGCCCGACGCGTTCGCGGCCCAGTACGCGCGGCTGCGCCCGCTGATCGACGCGTCGCGCGACACGCTCGCCGACATCGAGACGCACCTCGAACTCGAATTCGACCAGAAGCCCGGCATCCTGCACGTCGTGCGCGATCCGCGCGACTGGGACGCGATGCAGCCCGCGCTCGACCTGCTGCGCACGCTCGACCAGCCGTACCGCCTGCTCTCCGCCGACGAATGCGCGGCCATCGAGCCGTCGGTGCCGGCCGAGCCCGGCTTCGCCGGCGGCGTGCTGCTCGAGACCGAACGCACCGGGAATTGCCCGCTGT
The DNA here is from genome assembly GCF_030482905.1 of Burkholderia sp. AU45251. Taxonomy (NCBI): domain Bacteria; kingdom Pseudomonadati; phylum Pseudomonadota; class Betaproteobacteria; order Burkholderiales; family Burkholderiaceae; genus Burkholderia; species Burkholderia sp. AU45251. The sequence continues at coordinate 39,557 of NZ_JAUJQH010000041.1, forward strand.
TCACGAAGCTGGTCAAGCAGGCGCTCGACGAGCATGGCGTGCAGTTCCGCTTCGGCGCGGAAGTCGCCGCGATCCGCGTCGACACGGGCCGCGCCGCGGTCGAGCTCGTCCCGACCGGCGACCGGCGCGCGTCGAATGCGCGCGAGGTCGACGTGATTTCCGCCGACGCGATCGTGGTCGCCGCCGGCGCCGGCAGCCTGCCGCTGCTCGCCCGGCTCGGCTGGCGCCTGCCGCTGCATCCGGTGCGCGTCCATACGCTCACCGCGCCGATCGCCTACGAAGAACACGTGCCGCACCTGAACGTCATCGATTCGATCAAGCGGATCTCGATCACGCGCACTCACCAGCGGCTGCGCGTCGGCGGCGGCGCCGTGCTGCAGAGCGTGCCCGACACCGCTAAACCGCTCGCCGAGCCGCTGTCCGAGGCGGCGCTCGCGCTGCTCGGCCAGGCCGTCCACGACTGGGTGCCCGGTGCCGCCAGGATTTCGGCCGCGTTGTCGTGGCAAGGCATGCAGTTGCTGTCGCCGGACGGCCTGCCGGTCGTCGGTCCGACCCCGCATCCGCGCGTATTCGTCAATTTCGGGCACGGCCCGGCCGGTTGGGGCCTCGCATGCGGGTCTGCTAAAGTGGTGACCGACTATCTGGGCGGCGACCTGCAACACTGGCCCGCCGACACGCTCGCCGCGCTGCGCGCCGGGCGCTTCACGACCTGACCGCCGCGGGCCCGTCCCCGGCGGCCGCCTTGCCAGCCGCCACGACCCCGCGATGACCGTTACCCGCCCGCTCCCCGATTCCGATCCCGTTGCGCTGCTGCGCGTCGCCGACCTGCGCACGGCCGAAGCCCGCGCCGCCGCGGCGCTGCCGCCGCATACGCTGATGGCGCGCGCCGGCGCCGCCGCCGCGCGCTGGCTGTCCGAGCGCGCGGCCGGCAACGACCGCCCCGTCTGGTTCGCGGTCGGCCCGGGCAACAACGGCGGCGACGCGCTGGTTGCCGCCGCGCACCTCCAGCAGCTTGGCGTCGCGACGCAGGCGTGGATGCCGGTGCCGGTGAAGCCGGACGACGCGCAATGGGCACTCGGCCTCGCGCGCGCAGCCGGCGTGCCGCTGTCGGCCACGCCACCGGCTTCGCTGGACGACTATGCGTGGATCGTCGACGGGCTGTTCGGCATCGGTCTCGGCCGCGCGCTCGACGGTGCATTCGCCGAGCAGGCGGCGCGCATCGCCGCGCACGCGCGCAGCGGCGGCCACGTCCTCGCGCTCGATGTGCCGAGCGGACTCGACAGCGATACGGGCCAGATCGTCGGCGCGGGCGTCGCCGTCGCCGCCACCCACACGCTCACCTTCATCGGCGCGAAGCCCGGCCTCTATACCGGCGAAGGCCGGGATCTCGCCGGCGAGATCGCCGTCGCGACGCTCGACGTCGCACCGCCCGTCGCGCCGGCCATCGTGCTGAACGCGCCCGCGCGGTTCGCCGCCGCCCTGCCCGCGCGCGCGTTCGCGTCCCACAAGGGCACGTTCGGCAGCCTCGCAGTGCTCGGTGGCGACACGGGCATGTGCGGCGCGCCGATCCTGGCCGCCCGCGCCGCGCTGTTCGCGGGCGCCGGCAAGGTGCACGTCGGTTTCCTCGGCGCCGGCGCGCCGCCGTACGACCCACCGTTCCCCGAACTGATGCTGCACCCGGCCGACGGCCTCGATCTCGACGCGATGACCGCGATCGCAGCCGGCTGCGGCCTGGGCACGCGCGAAGCCGCGGCGACGCTCGTGCGCGACGTGCTCGCGCACGACGCCGCGACGCTGCTCGATGCCGACGCGCTGAACCTCGTCGCGACGCATGCGGATCTCGCGGCCGCGGTGGCCACGCACGGTGCGCGCGGCGATCCGTGCGTGCTGACGCCTCATCCGCTCGAGGCCGCGCGGCTGCTCGGCAGCGACACGGCAACGGTCCAGCGCGACCGCGTCGCGGCCGCGCAGGCGCTCGCCGCGCGCCATGCCGCCATCGTCGTGCTGAAAGGCTCGGGCACGGTGATTGCGGCTCCCGACGGCCGCGTGGCGATCAATCCGACCGGCAATGCGGCGCTCGCCACCGGCGGCACGGGCGATGTGCTCGGCGGCCTGATCGGCGCGTTGCTCGCGCAGCGCGTCGCGCCGTACGAAGCGGCGCTCGCGGGCGTCTACCTGCACGGCCTCGCGGCCGACACGCTGACCGCAAACGGCACGGGCCCGGCCGGACTCACGGCCGGCGAACTCGCGCCGATGGTGCGCACGCTGATCAATCGCCTTTTTTACCCGTCGCCGCGCGCCGACACGTAACGCCGCTATACTGACTGCCCCGCCGCACGGCGGGCCCTCTCGTCCGCCGGCCTTCCGATCACGATGAGCCGGCGCGGCATTCCTCCCGATTCACGCTTCACTCGAACCGCCATGACGCTGAAATCGCTCCCCGCCTGGACTGCCCTTCAATCCCACTTCGAGCAGATCCGCCACGCCCGGCTGCGCGACTGGTTCGCACCGGAAAACGATCGCACGCCGACCCGTGCCGAACGCTTCACGCTCGCGGGCGGCGGCCTCGCAGCCGATTTCTCGAAGAACCGCATCAACG
>NZ_JAUJQH010000042.1:0-41092 GCF_030482905.1 Burkholderia sp. AU45251
CGAGCGTGATCACGAACACGTGGCGAATCTGCTGCTGGCCGCTCGCCTGCATCGACGACGATCCGCACGCGGTGACAATCAGCGCGACGAGCGATCCGAGCGCGGCCACCAGCGTGGCACGCATCCAGTAATGAAAAGACATGGCAGTTCCGAGTTTGGGTATAACGATGGAATGTGGAATTCTGAAAGGCTCAGCCGCTCGAATACGCTTGTTTGATCAGATCGTGTCGCTACATGCCGAGCCGCGTGGCCAAGTTGCCCAGCGGATACACGAGGGAACGGCGGCTGCCCGGATCCGTCATGCTCCGACGGCAGCCACACCCCGCACCCCCGGATTTCCGAGTTCAGGCAAGGGCAAAAAAGGAGGCCGCCATCGTCCAGTTGACGACTAGATCGCATTGAACGGCAATCAGCAGTCCGCAACGTTTCCCGACTGATTGTGGTCTGGAAACGCATGTCTCAGACAGCAGTTGCCGAGCAACTCGATTTACTTTAGATAGCCAACGTCAAGCGACCGCATTGCTGGCGATACATCGCGAGTAGTAGGCAAGGCTGCGTTTCGGCGTACGCACTTGCGTGACCGGATTGACGTCAATCAGGCCAAACTTTTTCGAGAAGCCGCTGCCCCACTCCCAGTTGTCGAATGCCGACCAGCAGAACACCCCACGCAACTTGACACCCTGCTTATAGGCATCGTGAGCGGCGTTCAGGTAGCTCTTGAGATATTCGATACGAGGCGCGTCCTCAACGAAGCCCCCAACCGGCGCCGGATCTTTGATCGCAAAGCCGGTTTCGGTGATGTAGATGTCGGGTGCGTTGTAATCGCGGTGTACGCGCAGCAACATTTCCGACATGCCATAGGGCTCGACCGGGTACGCTTGCGTCTGCGGCTCACCCGCGGGCGATGCGGTCATCGTGAAACCGCCTTTTCCGTCATCCTTCACGAAGAAGCAGTTGTAGTACTGCACACCGAGGAAATCCGGCTTGGCCGCGATCTTCTCCATGTCGCCCGGTTTGACGAGCGATGCGAATGCCTGTTGCAATGGCGCGGGGTAGCCTTTGCCATACAGCGGATCGAGAAACACTCGATGCCAGATCATGTCGAACTGCGCAGCAGCAGCCTGGTCCTTCGGATCGTTTGTTGCCCCATGCACAGGTCGACCGCTGATCGTGGTGCCAATTTGCGCAGGCCCCTTTACGTTTGCTCGCACCGCGTCAAACATCAGGGCCTGAGCCAGATTCTGGTGGTGGACGGCGGCAAACATCGCTGCGGGCGACGCAGCATATGGCGGCATCATGCCTGCACTGTATCCGGCCAGCGCAACGCCGTTCGGCTCGTTGAGCATCATCCAGTTTTTGACACGATCGCCGAGGCGGCGCGAAACGATATCCGCGTAGTCGGCCAGACGATAGGCAATGTCGCGGTCGCGGAAATCTCCGGCCCATGTCGGGATATCCCAATGGAACAGGGTCAGATAGGGCGTCAAGTTGTTCGCAAGCATGGCATCTACCATGCGGTCGTATAGCGCCAATCCTGCTTCATTGATCTTGCCCGAGGCGTCCGGCTGGATACGCGGCCACGCGGTGGAAAACCGGAACGCTTGCAGACCAGCGCCACCTAGCAGCGCCAGATCGCCCGGATAGCGCGTGTCGAATTCGATGTTGCGTGCGTTTGTGGAGCCGTCAGAGACCTTACCGGGGGTATCAGCAAACGCGTCCCAAATGCTTGGCCCGCGGCCGTCACGACTTTCAATCTGCGGCGCTGCTGTCGCAACCCCCCAGACGAATCCATCGGCAAACCGCGCAGAGGAATCGATCGAGTCGCCGCCGCACGCGGAGAGCAACCCGCTGCCCAGCACGGCGGTTCCTTGCATCAGAAATCGTCGTCGACCTTGACCTGATGTGGCATTCATTTCCTGTTCCAGTTTTCTGAAAATTTATTCGGATGACTAATAACCAATGGGCCGTTTACGAATTTCTTTGTATGAACGTTTAATTCGGCGTTGATGCGTTGATCGTCATGTGAAGGTCAAGCCTGCAAAGATGGCTGCCTACCGGGCTACACCGACCTCGTTATCTCCAAAGCAAGAACGCGACAGCAGAGAAACTTTGAAAACACCTTCAACAAAATGTTCGAACCGAACCAGGCGCTGTTGTCGTTGCTTCGATCGCACGCGACCACGCCTAAAGCCGCGCCGAGGGCGACACAGGTGGCAAACAGCCAGCCTGCCCGAAGAGTTTTGTTCATCAGGAGGGGCGTTGTCGTCGTGCGGGTCGCGCCGGTGCAGCAGCTCGCAAGCCTGCGCGGACGAGATTTAAACAAACATGTATGTTTTATTTGTGACATGCGACGTGCTCGCCGTGGCGCCGGGATCGGGCTTGCGCAGTTCACGTACAATCACGCCCATGCGCACACAAGCCGAGAGAAGTACGTCCACGAGGGAGCTCCTGATCAAGGCAGCCATTACGCTGCTGAACGAGCAAGGCTACGCGGCCTTTGGAGAAGCTCGGGTGTGTGAAATGGCGGGAATCAGCCGGGGCGCTCTGCGCTATCACTTTCCGGCCGGGCGTTACGACCTGCTGCCTGCCGTTGTGGCGCATCTGCTTGACAACGATGCGGCGACGAAGGAAACGCTCGGCCCCATGTCGCCCGCTACGCGGCTTCACTTGTCGCTCCACATGGTGCTGCGGCTCGGCCGGCGCCACCCGTCTTTGGCATTGTTCGAAATCTGGATGGCGGCGCGCGGCGACGACCGCTTGAGCAAACGCATCGAACCGCTATACGCCGCGGTGCCAGAACGCGTATATGGAATGGAGCCTCGCGATCACTCCGATCCTGAACTTTTGGCTTTGCAGTTGTTACTTCATGGCTTGGTGGTGCAGTCTTTTGGGGTTCACAACGATCGTGATCAAATGGACAAGGCTGTGGAATTGCTGTTGAACAAAGTGAAGCCACCCAAGGAATTACCTGAATTGCTGGCACGTATGGAGTCGCAAATAACCCGCGCGCATCAGCCGTAATCGGGTTGCGCGTCGCGTAGGCAGGACACCCAGAGCAGGTCACCGTCCCGCTGGTCGCTGGCGAAGCGCACGTCGCGCTTGCAACGGCCGCAGAGACCGCACGTCAACTTGCAACATGCGGGCTCTCGGAAAAGATGTCCTTGGGCACGGAAATTCTCAGAAAACTCGTCTTGGGGAATGTCGCGACCCCGCCTGGGTGCATCGACGAAACCTCGCGACAAACAATGCCGTGGAAGTGCGTTTCGGCGTCCGGCGGCACCGGTCAGCTTGTGCCACAAGTCGTGCAAATACCGTGCATCGAGCAATCTGTCATAGGTCCTGACGTCGCCCGTGACGTAAGCGAGTTGCCCAGCCAGTCAAGACGGTGCTGGGGACTCGCTTGCCATAAAGCCGTAAATGATGATTGCCGGAAGGCGCCTAGATCGCGATAGCTTGAGCCGGCACATCGGCTATGCATTTCGCCGCAATCTCGTTCGGTGTCACGAGGTCAGCCGCCGATATGTCGCCTTTTATTCAAAGACAACTTATCGAGACTGCGGACATCTTTTTTGAGAGCCCACACCAACGTCCCGCAGCAACCATCCCGCCCTTTACCCCGTACCGGTATTCGTCAAACCGACTGTACCGGTACTGTACAGAAAACCGTCGCTAAACTGACCTCCATCCCAGTCCCGAACAGAATGGAGAATCCGCGATGGAATTCCTCACCCTGAGCGCGCTGCCAGCCGGCATGCTGTTCGCGCTCGTCACGACGATCACGCCCGGCCCGAACAACACGATGCTGCTCGCGTCCGGCGTCAATTTCGGTTTCCGCCGCACCATGCCGCACTTGTGCGGCATCAGCATCGGCGTCGCGATCCTGATGCTCTGCGTCGGCTTCGGGCTCGGCGAGGTATTCAAGCGCGTCCCGCTGCTCTACACGATCCTCGAAGCCGCGAGCGTCGCGTACCTGCTGTACCTCGCGTGGCGCATCGGCACGTCGGGCGAAGTAAAGGCGCACGGCGGCAAACCGCAGCCGATGACGTTCATCGAAGCCGCCGCGTTTCAGTGGATCAATCCGAAGGCATGGATGATGGTGCTGACCGCCGCAACGACGATCCGCCTGTCCGCCGACTACGGGATGAACGCCGCGTGGATGGCCGTCGTGTTCATCCTGATCGGCTTCCCGTGCATCAGCCTGTGGGCTGCGTTCGGCCTCGGCCTGCGCCGGTTCCTGTCGAACCGCCGCGCGTTGCGCCTCTTCAACATGACGATGGCCGCGCTGCTCGTCCTGTCGTTGTATCCGCTTGTCGCGCATCTGCTGGCGTAGTGAGCGCTCACCGCGCGCCCGTTGAGATTCGTCCGATGCAGGCGTACCCTTTTGGTACGGGCGCGCGCAACCGTTTCGGCGGTTGCGCCGCTGCTGCCGGGAGAGTGCTGATGAAGCCATTGCTGAGGGCGGGCGAACACATCGAGGGGATGCACTGGATCGCCGAATATCACCCGCTCACGCACGAGATTCGCGTGCTGCGCGAAGACATCGAGATCGGCACCTACGGCGCGCCGCCGACGATGTTCGGCGAAGAGGAAGAGATGGGCGCCGCGAACCTCGCCGATCATCGCAGCCGGGAGGCCGCGCTGCGCGCGTATCTGCGCAACTTCGTGAAGAAACACGACGCGGAAGAATAGCCGGCGGCCCGACGGCCGCAGTATCGACGGGCCGGCGCATCGCACCGGCCCGCGCTGCGCTCAATGCCCGAGCGATTCGATCTTGCCTGCCGGCTGCGTCACGCCATGCGGCCGCGCCATCTGCTTGATCAGCAGCGCGACACACGCGAGCAGGCCCGCGACGGCGATCGTCGCGAACACGCCTGCGAACGAGAAGTGCCGGCGCGTCAGTTCGGCGACGAGGAACGATCCCGCAATCCCGCCGAAGCGGCCGACGCCAAGCATCCATGCAACACCCGTGCCACGCCCTTCGGTCGGATAGAACGCGGCGGCAAGCGCCGGCATCGACGATTGCGCGGTGTTCATCAGCACGCCGGCCACGAACACGACCAGCACGAGCAGCCCGACGTTACCGGCCGCCTGCCCGATCGCATAGACGCTCACCGCGGTCAGCGCGTAGCACACGGCAATCACGCGGTTCGCGTTGAAGCGGTCCATCAGCACGCCGCACAGCACCGCGCCCACGCCGCCGAGCGGGAACAGCGCGGAGATCAGCGTCGCGCTCTTCGGCGTCAGGCCGGCATCCTTCAGCAGGATCGGCATCCAGTTGATCGACGCGTAGAAGATCACGAGCCCCATGAAGTACGCGAGCCACAGCATTACCGAGCCGACGATGTACGAGCGCGACAGCACGACGCCCAGGCCCTTGCTGCCCGTCTGCGGCGCGGCTTCGGTCATCGCGAACGAGCCGGCGTTCAGTGCATCGCGCGAGATTCGCGCGAGCGTCGCGCGGATCTTGTCGACGGCGTGGCCGTTGGCGACCATGAAGCGCACCGATTCCGGCATCTTGAGCAACAGCAGCACGCCGAGCAGCAGCGGCGTCACGCCGCCGAGGATCAGCACGCTGCGCCAGCCGAAATGCGGAATCATCCACGCGGCCAGGAAGCCGCCGAACGCGGCACCGAGCGGGAAGCCGCAAAACATCAGGTTGATCACGGTCGCGCGGCGCTTGTCCGGGCAAAACTCGCCCATCATCGTAACCGCGTTCGGCATCGCCGCGCCCAGCCCGACGCCGGTGATAAAGCGCAGGATCGTCAGGTGCCCGATCGTGGTCGAGAAGGCGGACATCAGGCATGCGACGCCGAACAGGAATACCGAGCAAAGCAGCAGCGAGCGGCGCCCGAGCTTGTCGGACAGCGGGCCCGACACGAGCGCGCCGCACGCGAGGCCGAACAGCGCGGCGCTCAGCACCGGTGCGAGATCCGGTTTGGTGAGGTTCCATTCGCCGAGCAGCGACGGCGCGATGAAGCCGATCGCGGCCGTGTCGAAGCCGTCGAGCAGCACGATGACGAAACACATGAGGAATACGAGCCATTGAAAACCGCCGAACGGCTGCTCGTTGATGAAGGTCTGGACATCGACCACGGGTGTGCGATTCATCGCTAGTCTCCTGTGTCGATCCAGGTTAGCGCTTTAGCGCTTACCTGGATCCCATGCTATGCGGTCGATCTAAGTTAGCGCTTCAGCGCTTACCTGGATCCCATGCTATGCGGTCGATCCAGGTTAGCGCTTCAGCACTTACTTGGATCCCATGCTTCGCGGTCGATCCAGGTTGACGCCTTAGCGCCTACCCTGGTCGCATGCATAGCTAATTGTTTATAAGCGACGCGACCTCGGAACCGCGTCTTGCCTTTGTTCGCGCACCAGCCATCCGGTACGCCGCGCGCCGATGCTCTGCCGGCGCGTTCGTTCATCGTCGAGGCCCGCCTACCATCAGCGGGCCTCGACTCAACATCGAACTACGTCCGGCACTTAACCGGCCGCATCCTGCTCCTTGAAGATCTTGTCCGCGAGATGAAACGCGGAATTCGCGGCCGGCACGCCGCAATAGATCGCGGTCTGCAGCAGCACTTCCTTGATCTCGTCGCGCGTCACGCCGTTGTTGCGCGCGGCGCGCAGGTGCAGCGCCAGTTCCTCGCCGCGGTTCAGCGCCACCATCATCGCGATGGTCAGCAGGCTGCGCGTATGGCGCGGCAGGCCGTCGCGCGTCCAGATCTCGCCCCATGCATAGCGCGTGATCAGGTTCTGGAACTCGTCGGTCACCTCGGTGCGGTTCTCGAGCGAACGGTCGACGTGCGCGTCGCCGAGCACCGCGCGACGCACCTTCATCCCTGCTTCGTAACGTTCCTGGTCATCCATCGCCGGTGCCTCACGCGGTCAGGAAATCGAGCAGCGCGCGGTTGAAGCCGTCGGTGCACTCGATGTTCGAAATATGCGCGGCGTCGAATTCGACGTGCTGCGCGCCCGGAATCGCGGCGGCCAGTGCGCGGCCCTGGTCGGGCGGCGTCGACATGTCCTTCGCGCCGGTCACGACGAGCACCGGCAGCGCGATGCCTTTCACTTCTTCGCGCAGGTCGGCTGCGTTCAGCGCATCGCAGTTCGCCGCATAGCCGTCCTTGTCGGTATGCACGAAGGTGTCGCGGATCGCATCGAACAGGCGCGGCTCGCGCTCGACGAACGCGTCGGTGAACCAGCGCGGCAGCACGGCGTCGGCGAGCGCGGCCATCCCTTCGGCACGCGCCTTCTGCGCACGCGGCGCCCACACTTCCGGCGAGCCGATCTTCGCGGCGGTGTTCGACAACACCGCGCGAACGATGCGCGACGGGAAGCGTGCGGCGAGGGCAGCGCCCGTCAGTCCGCCCATCGAGATCCCGCAGAAATGCGCGCGTTCAATGCCGACGTGGTCGAGCAGGCCGATCACGTCGCCGGCGAGCTGCTCGACGGTGTACGAACCGGCCGGCGCGTCGGAATGGCCGTGGCCGCGCGTGTCGTAGCGCAGGATGTTGAAGTGCTGCGTGAGCGGACGGATCTGCGGTGCCCACATCTGCAGGTCGGCGCCGAGCGAGTTCGAGAAGACGAGCCACGGCGCGTCGTCGCGCGCGGCACGGTCGATTCGGTAATGCAGTTTCACGCCGTTGACAGTGGCGAAAGGCATCAATGTTCTCCTGGTGATTGCGCGCCCGCGTGCAGCGCGAGCACGGCGTCGACGTAGGCCTGCGCCTCGCCGACGTAATGAGCGGGATCGAGCAGCCGCGCGAGCGTGTCGCGCGACAGGTGCGCCGACACGGTCGCATCGGCGGCGAGCACGTCGAACAGCGTCGCGCCCGTGCGCACGGCTTCCTTCGAGGCATGCTCGACGACGTGGTGCGCGTCGAGCCGGCCGATCTTGTCGCCGAGCGCGAGCATCACCGCTTCGCCGAGAATCAGCCCGCGCGTCAGGCCGAGGTTCGCGGCCAGGCGTTCGGTGTTCACGTCGAGGCCCGCGACGATCTGCGCGATCTGCGCAAGCGCGCCGCCGGTCAGGCGCGCGAGATCGGGCAACGCGTCCCATTCGGCCTGCCAGCCGCCGAGCGCGCGCTCGTGTTCCTGCACCATGCCCGCGAACACCGTCGCGACGAGGTTCGGCGCACGCACGGAAGCCGACAGCACGGCTGCGCAACCGACCGGGTTGCGCTTGTGCGGCATCGTCGACGAGCCGCCCTTGCCGGCGGCGGCCGGCTCGCCAAGTTCGCCGACTTCGGTTTGCATCTGCAGCGATACGTCGCGCGCGATCTTGCCGAGCGTACCCGTCAGCATCCCGAAGCAGGACGCGGCTTCCGCAATGCGGTCGCGCTGCGTGTGCCACGGCACGGCCGGGGCCGCGAGCTTCAGGTCCGCCGCCAACGCGGCCGTGACGCCGGCCGCCTGCTCGCGCAGGCTCGCGAGCGTGCCGGCCGCGCCGCCGAACTGCAGCACGAGCGCTCGCTCGCGCAATGCGGCGAAGCGCGCGCGATGGCGCAGCAGCGCATCGAGCCATTGCGCGAATTTCAGGCCGAGCGTGATCGGCAGCGCCTGTTGCAGCCACGTGCGGCCGATCATCGGTGTCGCGCGATGCGTGCGCGCAAGTGTAGCGAGCGACACGCACGCTTCGTCGAGCATCGGCTCGAGCACGTCGAGCGTGTCGCGCAACTGCAGCACGGTGGCGGTATCGATGATGTCCTGGCTCGTCGCACCCCAGTGCACGAACTTCGCGGCCTCGGGATCGTCGGCCTTCACCTGCGCGGTGAGCTGCCTGACGAGTGGAATCGCGAGATTGCCGCCGAGCGCCGCGCCGTGCGCGAGTGCGTCGGCGTCGAGCCGGCTGGCATCGCACGCGCGCTCGATCGGTGCGACCGCGGCGGCGGGAATCACCTGCTGCGCAGCAAGCGCTCGCGCGAGTGCGGCCTCGACGTCGAGCATCCGCTGGATCGTCGCGCGGGGCGACCAGATCCGGTTGAGCGGCTCGGTGCCGCAGATGAGGGAGGTCAGGCGGGCGCTGTCTTCGAGCATGGCATCAGATTGGGGAAACGGCGTGCGCCTATTGTCCACCCAAGCGTGCCGGCATGCGCGCAAGCGCACGCGCCGGCACGCTCGCGGTTCAGGCAGCGGCCTTTTGCGTCGCGTCGATCAGCGGCACGCCGGTCAGCTTCTGCAATTCGTCGAACGACAGGTCGGTGAAGATCTCGCTCACCGCGAGGCCGTCGGCCGTCACGTCGAGCACCGCGAGATCCGTATAGATACGGCTCACGCACTGCACGCCGGTAACCGGATACGAGCACTGTGCGACGATCTTGCTCTCGCCCTGCTTCGTCAGGTGCTCCATCATCACGAACACCTGTTTCGCGCCGATCGCGAGATCCATCGCGCCGCCGACCGCCGGAATCGCATCGGGCGCGCCCGTATGCCAGTTCGCGAGGTCGCCGGTCGCGGACACCTGGAACGCGCCGAGCACGCAGTAGTCGAGATGGCCACCACGCATCATCGCGAACGAATCCGCGTGATGGAAATACGCGCCGCCGGTGAGCAGCGTCACATGTTGCTTGCCGGCGTTGATCAGTTCATCGTCTTCCTCGCCGGGCGCGGGCGCGGGGCCCATGCCGAGCAGCCCGTTCTCGCTGTGCAGGAAGATCTCCTTGCTCGGGTCGAGGTGGTTCGCCACCAGCGTCGGCACGCCGATGCCAAGGTTCACATATGCGCCTTCAGGGATGTCCTGGGCGACGCGCTTGGCCATTTCATCGCGGGTCAGTCGTTTCATTTGAATGCTCCTCGGGCGCTCAGGCGGCTTGGGACGTGGCGTGTTCGGCGGCCAGCTCGGCCGCATGCGCGGCCTGCGGCACCTCGACGATGCGCTGGACGAAAATGCCCGGCGTCACGATGTGTTCCGGGTTCAGCGCGCCGAGCGGCACGACTTCCGACACCTGCACGATCGCGACCTTCGCGGCGCTCGCCATGATCGGCCCGAAGTTGCGCGCGGTCTTGCGATACACGAGATTGCCCCAGCGATCGCCCTTGTACGCCTTCACGAGCGCGAAATCGGCATGGATCGGCGTCTCGAACACATACGGCTTGCCGTCGATCACGCGCGTTTCCTTGCCTTCCGCGAGCTTGGTGCCGTAACCGGTCGGCGTGAAGAAACCGCCGATGCCGGCGCCCGCGGCGCGGATACGCTCCGCGAGGTTGCCCTGCGGCACGAGCTCCAGCTCGATCTCGCCGGCACGGTACAGCCCGTCGAACACCTGCGAGTCGCTCTGGCGCGGGAACGAGCAGATGATCTTGCGCACCTGCTTCGCCTTGAGCAGCGCCGCGAGGCCCGTCTCGCCGTTGCCCGCGTTGTTGTTGACGATCGTCAGGTCGCGCGCGCCCTGTTCGATCAGCGCGTCGATCAGCTCGGACGGCATGCCGGCCGTGCCGAAGCCGCCGATCATGATTGTCGCGCCGTCGTGGATGTCAGCCACCGCCGACTGAAGCGATTCGAAAATCTTGTTGACCATGTCTCTTCCTGATACGAACCCGCGGCTCGATGCGCGGCCTGTCGAGGGGACACGCGCGTGCCGCGTGCCGCGCCGGGGCCGATCTCGATCCCGGTATTTGTTCGCTATTCGAACCTAGATTCGATTAGCGAACGATGGCCGATCATAGAGTCGCGCACAGCGCGTTGTCAAGGCGGGTTCCCTCGGGGGCCGCCGCATCGTCGAACGGCAGCCCGACGTAGTTTTCGGCGAGCGCCTGCGCAGCGGCCCGCGAGCGCGTCACATATTTCAGCTCGGCAAACTTCAGGCGATTGACGAACGGCGAGTCCTCCGGCGACGCGTGCAGCATGTTCGTCATGAAGTACGAGAAGTGCTCGGCGCGCCACACGCGTTCGAGGCAGGTCGCCGAATACGTGTCGAGCAGCGTCGCGTCGCCGTTGCGGTAGCGCGCGCCGAGCGCGCGGGACAACGCGCGGACGTCGGCCACCGCGAGGTTCATCCCCTTCGCGCCGGTCGGCGGCACGATGTGCGCGGCGTCGCCGGCGAGAAACAGGCGACCGTGCTGCATCGTCTCGGATACGAAGCTGCGCATCGGCGTCACGCTTTTCTGCGTGATCCGGCCCTCGGTCGGCGTCCAGCCCGTGTCGTTCGAGAAGCGCGTGTGCAATTCGTCCCAGATCCGCGTGTCGGACCATTCGGTGAGGTCTTCGTCGGGCTTGCACTGCAGGTACAGGCGCGTGACCGTCGGCGAGCGCATCGAGAACAGCGCGAAACCGTTGTCGTGATGCGCGTAGACGAGCTCGTCGAGCGACGGCGCCGCGTCGGCGAGGATGCCGAGCCACGCGAACGGATAGACGCGCTCGAACGTGTTCAGCCGCTCGGCCGGAATCGTCTGGCGCGCGATGCCGTGGAAGCCGTCGCAGCCGGCGATGTAGTCGCAGTCGATGCGGTCCTCGCGGCCGTCGGCATGCTTGAACGTGACGAACGGGTGCTCGCCTTCAACGTCGTGCAACGCGACGTCGCTCACTTCGAAGTGCATCGCGTGACCATGCTCGACGCCGGCCGCGATCAGGTCGCGCACGACTTCATGCTGGCTGTAGACGGTGATCGCGCGCCCGCCGGTGAGCGCGGACAGGTCGATGCGATGGCGCTGGCCCGAGAACAGCAGTTCGATGCCGTGATGTTCGAGCCCTTCGCGACGCATCCGGTCGCCGAGGCCGGCTTCGTTCAGCGTGTCGACCGTGCCCTGCTCCAGCACGCCGGCACGGATGCGGTTCTCGCAGTATTCGCGCGAACGCGCTTCGACGAGGATGGAATCGACGCCTTGCAGGCGCAGCAGATGGGACAGCAGAAGGCCGGACGGACCGGCGCCGATGATCGCGACTTGGGTGCGCATTGTTCGTCTCCTGAACATTAATTCGAATCGTGGAACACATTTGAGCGCTTTCCCGACTATGCGGCAACGCGATTCAGGAGATATGTTGTATACGTTTTGACGATACTGGCCTGGCGATGGATGCGCTCGATCTGAACCTCATTCCCTACCTCGTCGCGCTCGACGACACGCGCAACGTGAGCCGCGCAGGCGATCTGCTCGGCGTCAGCCAGCCGCGCGTGAGCACGGCGCTCGGCCGCCTGCGCGCGTATTTCGGCGATCCGCTGTTCGTGCGAACGTCGCGCGGGATGGAGCCGACGCCGCGTGCGCTCGCGCTGCTGCCGGCCGCCCGCGACGCGCTCGCGCAGATCGAGCGCGGCCTCGTCGCGCCGCACGACTTCGACCCGGCCGTGAGCACGCATACGTTCTCGATCGCGCTGTCGGACGTCGGCGAGATCGTGTTCCTGCCGAAGCTGCTGCAGGCGTTCGCGACGCGCGCGCCGCATGCGAACCTGCGCTCGGTCTCGCTCGCGCACGACGAGGTCGGTCGCGGCCTCGAAGCCGGGACGATCGATCTCGCGGTCGGCTACTTTCCCGATCTCGACGGCAACAACTTCTTTCAGCAGCGGCTGTTCACGCACCGGTTCGTATGCCTGATGCGGCGCGGCCATCCGTTCGAGCAGGCGCCGCCGTTCACGGTCGAGCAGTTCCTCACGTGCGGGCACGCGGTGGTGCGCGCCGAAGGCCGCAGCCAGGAAGTGCTCGAGAAGTACCTCGCGAAGCAGCGCATGCAGCGCCGCGCGGTGCTCGAGACGCCGCACTTCATGAGCCTGCCGTTTATCCTGAGCCGCACCGACCTGATCGCGACGGTGCCGCACGCGATCGGCTATGCGTATGCGGCCGAACACGCGTTCATCGTGCCCGTCGAACCGCCGCTCGCGCTGCCGCGCTTCGACCTGAAGCAGCACTGGCATCGCAAGTACCACAACGATCCGCGCACTGCGTGGCTGCGCGGCGTGGTCGCGTCGCTGTTCAACGACGAGCAGGACGAATGGCCGAGGTGAATGCCGGGCCCCACACGCGACCCGCAAAAGCATGAAACAATGCCCGGATTCCGCGCCGCCCCGGCGGCGGCATTCGATGGAGCAGATAGATGGCTAAAAAGAAGTCCGCGCGGCCCGAGCCGGCCGCATCCCGCCCGAGCCGTGAAGAAGCGGAAGACGCGGTTCGCGTGCTGTTGCGCTGGGCCGGCGACGACCCCGCGCGCGAAGGCCTGATCGACACGCCCGCACGCGTCGTGCGCGCGTACGAGCAGTTCTTCGCCGGCTATGCGCTGGAGCCGCGCGACATCCTCGCGCGCACGTTCAGCGAAGTCGACGGCTACGATGAAATGATCGTGCTGAAGGACATCCGCTTCGAGAGCTACTGCGAGCACCACATGGTGCCGATCATCGGCCGCGCGCACGTCGCGTATCTGCCGAATCATCGCGTGGTCGGCATCTCGAAGCTTGCGCGCCTCGTCGACGCGTTCGCGAAGCGCCTGCAGATCCAGGAAAAGATGACCGTGCAGATCGCCGACACGCTGTTCGACGTGCTGCAGCCGAAGGGCGTCGGCGTGATCCTCGAAGCCGCGCACCAGTGCATCTCGACGCGCGGCGTGCACAAGCCGGGGGTCGAGATGGTCACGTCGCGCATGCTCGGCACGTTCCGCACCGATCCGTCGACGCGGCGCGAATTCCTGTCGATCGTCGCGAATCCTTCTTCAGTGAACCTGACGAATACGTAATGGAGCAGACGAAGCAAGCGGCGCACGCGCCCGTCGTGCTCGTGACCGGCGCTGCGCGCCGGGCCGGGCGCGCGTTCGCCGAGTATTTCGCCGCGCACGGCTATCGCACCGCGGTGCATTACGACCGTTCGGCCGATGCGGCGCAGGCGGCGGCCCGCGCGATCGCCGAACGCGGGCACGATTCGGTTGCGTTGCAGGCCGATCTGTCGGATGCCGCGCAGATCACCGCGCTGATCGACCAGGTGTATGCGCGCTTCGGGCGCCTCGACGTGCTCGTCAACAATGCGTCGGTATTCTGGCAGGACCATTTCCCGAGCTTCGACCTCGCGGCATTCGACCAGGCGTGGGCCGTCAACTGCCGCGCGCCGATCCTGCTCACGCGCGCGTTCTACGAACGGGCCCGCGCGGCCGGCACGCAGGGTGTCGTCGTGAATGTGGTCGACCAGAAGATCAAGGAAAACTTTCACCGCGACCATTTCAGCTATACGGTCGCGAAAGCCGCGCTCGGCAACCTCACGCAGATGCTCGCGCTGTCGTCCGCGCCCGTGCTGCGCGTGAACGCGGTATTCCCCGGGCTGATGCTGCCGAGCGACGACCAGACGCAGGCCGACTTCGAACACGCGAGCCGCGCATCGACGCCGCTCGCGCGCATCGCAGGCCCCGACGACGTCGCGAGCGCGATCCTGATGCTGACGGGCAACGCGTACAACGGCGTGGATTTCGTCGTCGATGCAGGGCAGAACCTGATCCGCGTCGACCAGGACGTGCTGTACAAGCACCGCGCGCCCGACGGCAAGCACTGACCGCGCGCGCGCGGCGGCCGACGGCCGCGCGCCGCGTTACGGTTTCTCGGCGCTCCCGCCTTCCCGCACCTTGCCTTGCGCGACGCTCGTGCCGGCCGGCACGCTGTGCGTGAGCCACACGTTGCCGCCGATCACCGAGCCGCGCCCGATCGTCACGCGGCCGAGAATCGTCGCGCCCGCATAGATCACCACGTCGTCCTCGACGATCGGGTGCCGCGCATTGCCCTTGACCAGCGCACCTTCGCCATCGGCCGGGAAGCTCTTCGCGCCGAGCGTGACGGCCTGATACACGCGCACGCGTTCGCCGATGATCGCGGTCTCGCCGATCACGACGCCCGTGCCGTGGTCGATGAAGAAGCTCGGGCCGATCTGCGCGCCCGGGTGGATGTCGATGCCGGTAGCCGAGTGGGCGATTTCATTGATGAACCGCGCAAGCAGCGGCACCCCAAGCCGGTGCAGCGCGTGCGCGAGCCGGTGGTGCATCATCGCCAGCACGCCGGGGTAGCACAGCAGGATCTCGGTGATGTGCTGCGCGGCCGGATCGCCCGCATACGCGGCCTGGATATCGCTGACGAGCAGCGCGCGGACCGCCGGCAACTGCCGGCCGAATTCGCGCGCGATTTCGAACGCGCGTTCGTCGAGCTCGGCGAACGGTGTATCGACATGCTCGGGCAGGAACGGCAGCGCACGGCGGATCTGTTCGGACAAAATGCGCAGCGTGCTTTCGAGCGTGTGGCCGACATAGAAGTCGACGCTTTCGTCGGTCAGATCCGGTGCGCCGTAGTGCGTCGGAAACATCGACGCGCGCAGGCCGGTCACAATCTTGCAGATCGCATCGCGCGACGGCAGTTCGCGGATGCCGCGCGGATGGCGCGTGCGATGGAGTTCCTCGCGCGACTCGCGCAAGCCGGCAACGATTTCTTCAAGGCCCCACTGACGGGCGGGTGATGTCGACATATGCCAATGCAGGCAGCCGCGCTCGGTCGCACGGCCGCTAATAAAGTGACGGGTTCCGCAAGATTACCGCGTTTTTTGTCCCGCAGCGGCACGCCGGGGATCGGCCGGACGGCCGATGGCGCCGAATCGCGGCAGTGTCAGATCGTGATGCTGCTCGCGTCGATCCACCGGACGGCCCAGTCGCGCGCGTGCGCGATCGCGGCGCCTTCGTCGTGAAACTGGAGCTCGATCGGAAAAAACCGGTTCGCAACGAGTTCCCCGTCGCTCGATCGGGAGATCACGACGTAGGGTTTGAACGAACCGTCACTGGCGCGCGCGGGCGCGCAGTTCAACAGATAACCGCGGTGCGTGAAGGCAGTAGTCGCTTGCATGAATCCGCCACCTCTAGTCCCTTGCTTTGTTGTTCACTACCCGTCTTAAAGGGTGCTGCGGCCCCCCGGCGCGGGCAGAGGCGGCGCGACCGAATCCCCTGTCGCCGCTTCGCAGGAAAAGAATCATACTCTGTAGAAAACGGGTGTTCTAGCTGAAATAAATCATGACAAATCAGTGCGCGTCGCGCGACCGCGGCGATCGCCCGCGCGCCTTTTCCCGTCACGCCCGGAACGGGATTTGCTTCGATCCGGCACGCTTCGCCGCGAGGAGAGCCGCGATGGAAACATCCGGTCAAACCGATCGTTCGCGCCCGCGCAGCATCGAGCTCGACAACGACGACACGCACGACAGTACGGTCGACACCGACGGCAAGAACCGCGAGGCGGCGCGCCTCGCCGGCGGCGGACCGATCTCGCCCGACGAGATCACGCGCAGCAACGCGTCGCTCGTCAATGCGATGCCGGAAGCCGGCGACGGCTTCGCCGGTTTCGACAGCCGCCCCGGCGGCAATCATCCGGCGTTCGCGCTGCGCGCGGGCTACATGGTGATCGAGAAAGGCTTCGACGCGCCGCAGCCCATGAGCGATGCGCTGTTCGGCCCCGTCCACCGGATGTACGGCAGCGCGTACTGGCCCGGCCACCAGCGGCGGCCGGAGCGCGTATTCGAGCTGACGTCCGTACCGAGGTAGCGGGCGCGGCGTTTGAATCGATCGTTCGTTTGCGAACCGGCATCGGCCGACAGCCGATGGCCGAGGATCGGCGCGCGCCACTGTGCGCCGACCGCGCACGGGTAACCGCGCGCTGCAACAGCGGACGATTCCGCGTAGCGGCACCGGCGATTTCATGCATGCCGTGAATCGCACCAACGCACATGCGTTGATCGAGGTCATGTCGAAACGGCACGGTTGCGATTGAATGGCGATGGCGGCGATGCGTCCGCGTGACTGTCGCGCCGTGTCGATGCAACCAGCGTGCGCGGCGATGCGGATGCACGTGCCGCACGCAACACCGATGCTTGCGCATGCCATCCGGGCGACGCTGCGGACGGCGGCGGCGACCACGCTGCACGTCACACGGCGCGCGGCGCGCGGCGCAGCATGCGCCACGTGCATGGCCGTGCGCCGCAGAAACGGCAGCGGCACGGCCGGCACCTCACTGCAAAGTCCCGGCCATTGGTTTACTCTGCCTCGCAGCAGTGTGCATTGCCCCGCCCGATCGGCCATCCGGCCGACTTCGTTTCAACCCGCCACTCGGAGACACTATGTACAAGCGTATTCTGGTTGCCGTCGACGGCAGCGACACGTCCCGCCATGCGTTCGATGCCGCGCTGGCGCTCGCGAAATCGCACGGCGCCGAGCTGCAACCGTTCTACGTCGTCGAGAACGCCGCGATCTACTACAACGTGCCCGGCTACGATCCGTCCGTGCTGCGCGATCAGCTCGTCGCGCAGGGCAACGCACTCGCGAAGGATTTCACGACGCTGATGCAGGCAGCGGGCGTGAAAGGCGAGACGAAGCTGAGCGAAGCGACGTCGCTCAACGACGTATCGTCGCTGATCCTCGACGGCGCGAAAGCGTTCGATGCCGATCTCATCGTGCTCGGCACGCACGGCCGCCGCGGGTTCCGCCGCCTCGTGCTCGGCAGCATCGCCGAGCAATGCGTACGCCACGCCACGCTGCCCGTGCTGCTGATTCCGGCGGCCGCCAACGTCGACGAACCCGCTGCATGAACGGCGGTCGGCATGCGCGGCCGGTCGCGACGTTTTGTCACCCGACACCGGCAAGTTGCGGTGGGACAATGATTCCGTCGATTCAACGCCGGAGTAAACGATCATGCTGACGCCCGTCGCTACACGTCCCGCCGCCACGCCTCATGCGGGCAGTTGGGCTCCTCGCCAGGCTGCGCACTGCTCGACGTGCGCCATGCGGCACCTGTGCATGCCGCAGGGCCTGGCGCCCGAAGCGCTCAGTCGCCTCGAGTCGGTCATCTGCGCGGCGCGCCCCGTCAAGCGCGGCGAAGCGCTGTTCCGCGAAGGCGACGCATTCGACAACCTGTACGCGGTGCGTTCGGGTTCGCTGAAAACCGTCGCGACGCGCCACGACGGCCGCGAGCAGGTCACCGGCCTGCATCTCGCCGGCGAAGCGCTCGGCCTCGACGGCATCTGCGACGACACGCATCCGCGCACCGCGGTCGCGCTGGAAGACAGCTCCGTCTGCGTGATCCCGTACAGCGCGCTCAAGACGCTGTGCTCGGAAGCCGGTTCGATGCAGCTGCGCATGCACAAGCTGATGAGCGAACAGATCGTGCGCGAAACGTCGCAAACGATGCTGCTCGGTTCGCTCAATGCCGAAGAACGCGTCGCCGCGTTCCTGCTCGACGTATCGTCGCGCTATCTGAAGCGCGGTTACTCGCCGTCGGAGTTCAACCTGCGGATGACGCGCGAAGACATCGGCAGCTACCTCGGCATGACGCTCGAAACGGTCAGCCGCACACTGTCGAAATTCCAGAAGCGCGGCCTGATCGAAATGCAGGGCCGCCACGTCCAGATCGTCGATTTCGACGGCCTGCAGCACCTCTGATGCCACGCGGCGCGCCCCTCTCGCGCGCCACCCGCCTCGCATCACCGATCAGTCGAGAAACAGCGCGGCGCGCGCCTTCAGCGCCGCGCTGAAATCGTCGAGCCAGCCGATCGACAGGCGCCAGCTCTGCCAGTACAGCTCGATGTCGACGGTTCGCCCGCGCGACATGTCGACCAGTTCGCCCGCCGCCAGCTGGCGGTCGACCATCCGGTCCGGACACATTCCCCATCCCAATCCCGTTTCGCACGCGCGCAGGTAGCCCGCGACGTGCGGTATCCAGTGCTGCGGCGGATCGAGATCCGCACGCGTCACGCGCCGGATGAAACGCGCCTGCAGCCCGTCCTTCGGATTGAACATCACGCACGGCGCGCGGCGCAGCGCATCGCGCGTGATGCCCGCGCCGAAGTAGCGCTCGTAAAACGCCGGCGAGCACACCGCGCGATAGCGGATGCGCCCGAGCCGCTCCGACCGGCACCCCTGGATCGGCTCGGCCTGCGCCGTCACGGCGCCCTGCACGCTGCCGTCGCGAATGCGCGACGCCGTGTAATCTTGGTCGTCGATCACGAGGTCGAGCAACGTCTCGCGCGCCGTGCAGAACGGCCCGACCGCGTCGATGAACCACGTCGCGACGCTGTCGTCGTTGACGGCCACACGCAACGTCGGCCACGCGCTCGCGATCTGACCCGGCAGCGCCGGCATCCGGCCCCCCAGCTCGGCCTCGAGCAGTTGCACGCGCTCGGTATGCCGGCACAGCAGCGCCCCTGACGTGGTCGCGACGCACGGCTGCCCGCGCTTGACGAGCACGCTGCCGACCCGTTCCTCCAGCAGCTTCACGCGCTGCGACACCGCCGACGCCGTGACATTCAGCTCCTTGGCTGCCCGCTCGAACGAGCCGTGCCGGATCACGGCCGCGAGGGCATCGAGCAACGCGTAGTCGAGCATTAGATTTCCTTAATCTGCATTAGGTGAATTAGCTTCTCTTATTTTCATGCTGACCGCAGACTAGCGCTACCCGATTCATTCGTCCACTGCTTCTACGGCTGTCACTCTCCATGAACTGGCTCGCTTTTTCCCACGGCGCCGCACTCTGCGGCTCGCTCATCGTCACCATCGGCGCGCAGAACGCCTTCGTGCTGCGGCAGGGCATCATGCGCTCGCATATCGGCAAGATCGTGCTGCTGTGCGCACTGTCCGACATGATCCTGATCGGCGCGGGCGTCGGCGGCGCATCGGTGCTCGTCGAACGCTATCCGACCTTCGTCCACGTCGTGCTGTACATCGGCCTCGCGTATCTCGCATGGTTCGGCATCAACGCGCTGCGCCGCGCGTTCAAGCCGGGCCACGAAACGCTCGACGTGCGCGGCGACGCGGTCGCGCCGCCGCCGCAAAGCGGCCCGGCGATCGTGCTGATGACCCTCGCGTTCACGTGGCTCAACCCGCACGTGTATCTCGATACGTTCCTGCTGATCGGCACGGCCGGCGCACGCGAGCCGGAAGGCACGCGGCTCGCGTTCGCGATCGGCGCGATGTCGGTCAGCGTCGTGTGGTTCCTCGGGCTCGGCTACGGTGCGCGACTGCTGGCACCGTGGTTCCGCAAGGCTGTTGCGTGGCGCGTGCTGGACGGCGCGATCGGCAGCATGGTGCTGTTTCTCGCGGCCGTACAGTTGCGCTGACCGGCACACCGTCGCCCGTCGTCCCGCCCGCTCCGGCGCCACGCCGGAGCACCCCGCTTCGACACCGGCACGATCGGCAATGCATCCGTCCACGTATCGCTGCGGACGTACGACGCGCAACGGCCCGGCCATGCGACCGTCGAGTTCCGCGACAACAGGATGGGTGACGAGCAGGACGTTTCGCTCGGGCTGACGTCGCCTTCGTCGAAATAGGCCGGCGACACCTGTCTGCAGTGCATACCGAATTGCACGCCATATAGACGAAAACCATCATCGCGTTTTGACCGGCACGGCCGCTTGTGTTGACTCAGCCGGACATCGATCGCGCGCGCAGCCGCAACGCCCCGCTGCAAGCGCGTCACGCCGCCGCCCCGGTCTTTCACCGATTGACCCCGCCCGCCGACCTGCCCGAGACTGCGCCGCTCGGGCGGTCATTGGGAGAACGTCATGCCGGACACCAGCACGGAGATCGCCACGATCTCGACGCGCGCCGTACGCGGCCACGAGCGCGTCGACTTCTGGGTCGACCATGTCGCGCGCACGCTCGTGCGGATCGAATGCAGCGGCAAGTCATCCGAAGGCATCGACGCGACGTTGCGCAAGCGCGACCTCGGGCTGTTCGGCGCGTGCGACATCGTCGCGAACCGGCATGCGGTCGTGCGCACGCCGCACAACATCCATGCGGACCAGCGCGACGCCGTGTTCATCTGCCTGATGCACGCCGGGCAAGGCTATACGTTCCAAGACGTCGACTGCATGCAGCACGGGCCCGGCGATCTCGTGCTGTACGACACGTCGATGCCGTACGGTCACGGCTTTCCCGCCGACATGGCGATGACCGTGCTCGACGTGCCGCGCGACGTATTCGAGGCGCGCGTCGGCCCGTGGCGCTACCGCAGCCTCGTCAAGATCGATCGCGGCGACGGCGTCGCGTCGTGGGCCGTGCGGCAGGTCTACGCGCTGCTCGCCGCGCCGCAGGAGCCGACGCCCGATGCGCGCGAACGGCGCGCCGCCGCGATCCTCGATCTCGTGCAGTCGATGCTGCGGCTGCGCGACGGCGACGCGTCGCCGACCAAGTCGACCGTCCACACGCTGTCGCGCGCCAAGGCGTTCATCGACAGCCATCTCGCCGACGATGACCTCGACAGCCGGGCGGTGAGCCGCGCGATCAACCTGTCGCCGCGCCAGCTCGCGCGCGTATTCGAAATCGAAGGGATGCCACTCACGCGCTATATCCTTGCGCGACGGCTCGAACGCTGCCGCGCCGACTTGCGCGACCGGTCGCTGAAGCACCTGACGGTCAGCGAGATCGCATTCCGCTGGGGCTTCAACAACAGCGCGCACTTCAGCCGCAGCTATCGCGCGCGCTTCGGCGAGACGCCGAGCGATACCCGCGCGCCTACGCCGGCGCCGGCCGACGCGCGCTAGGGCCTGTTCACGCTAATAACGGGCTTGCGAACGCGCCTTTCCGCTCGCAGTGCAAGAAGTGACGAGCGCGGTTTGGCCGTGCCAAACGCCCCGAAGGAAGTCCCCTTGGGGGACAAGCGACGAACGACGCCGCAATGCGGGCGGAGAGGCACGTTCCCCTGTTCGGGAAAATTCATTCGTGGGGCGGCCACCAGAAGGGCCGATCGCCGCGTCATGCTCCTCGCGAATACGTCGAGTATTCGCTTCGTCGCAATCCTTGCGCTCGGCCCTTCTGGTGGCCAGCGCAAGCCCGTTATTAGCGTGAACAGGCCCTAAGCCGCCACCTGCCACCCACTACCCGCCGCCGTGTCCCTACAAGGCAAGCACGGCGTCCGTCCCGGTCAAATGGGGCGGCATGGCGCTCGCTAAGCTGGTTTCCTGCGCGGCGGCACTCGTTTCGCCGCCCGACAGCAAGGAGAAGAAGCGGGATGGAGACGTACGACCATATCGTCGTCGGCGGCGGTTCGGCCGGCTGCACGGTCGCGCACCGGCTGGTGAAGGCCGGCAGGCGCGTGCTGCTGCTCGAGGACGGCCCGAAGGACGACAGCCTGTTCATCCGGATTCCGGCGACGTTCATCCGCGTGCTCGGCACGCGGCGCACGGTCACGTTCGAAAGCGAGCCGCAACCCGGTGCGGCGGGACGCAAGACCTACGTGCCGCAGGGCCGCACGCTCGGCGGCGGCAGTTCGGTCAACGCGATGCTGTACGTGCGCGGCACGCGCGACGACTACGACGACTGGGCCGCACTCGGCTGCACGGGCTGGGGCTGGGATGACGTGCTGCCCGTGTTCAAGCGTGCCGAATCGCACCTGCGGCTCTCCGAGCCGTTTCACGGCACCGACGGGCCGCTGAAGGTCGGCGACACGCGCTTCCGGCATCCGTTGAGCCTCGCGTTCGTGAAAGCCGCGCAGGAAGCCGGCATCGCGTACAACGACGACTTTAACGGCGCCGCGCAACATGGCGCCGGCTTTTACCACACAACGATCTTCGACGGGCAGCGCGGCAGTACCGCGGCCACCTATCTCGCCGACGCGCTCGGCCATCCGAACCTGCGCGTGCTGACCGGCTGCCGCGTCACGCGCATCCGCTTCGACGGCCGGCGTGCGACCGGCGTCGAATGGCAGACGGAAAGCGGTGCGACGGGTTCGGCCGCCGCGCGCGCCGACGTCGTGCTCGCAGCCGGTGCGCTGAGCACACCGAAGCTGCTGATGCTGTCGGGCATCGGGCCCGGCGCGCACCTGCACGCGCACGGCATCGACGTGCTGCACGACAGCCGCGACGTCGGCGCGAACTACCAGGATCATCTCGAAGTCTCGATCTACGGCCGCAGCCACGCGCCGGTCAGCCTGCTGGGCGAGGATCGCGGGCTGAAGGCGCTGCGGCACGGGCTGCAGTGGATGCTGTGCCGCACGGGCCTGCTGACGTCGAACGTCGTCGAATCCGGCGCGTTCGTCGACACGACCGGCAGCGGCCGTCCGGACATCCAGTTCCACGTGCTGCCGACGCTCGTCGGCGACGTCGATCGCGCACCGCTGCCCGGCCACGGCCTGTCGATCAACCCGTGCCTGCTCAGGCCGCGCTCGCGCGGCTCCGTGCAACTGCGCGGCAACGATCCGGCCGCGCCCATTCTGTTCGACAGCGGCGCGCTGTCCGACCCGGCCGATGTCGACGGCCTCGTGCGCGGCGTCGCGCTCGCGCGGCGGATCATCCGTGCGCCGTCGCTCGCCCGCATCGTGCGCGAAGCCGAGACGCTGACCGACACGGCACTCGCCGACTACGTGCGGCGTCGCGCGAAAACCGTCTATCACCCGGCCGGCACCTGCCGCATGGGCAACGACGAACATGCGGTCGTAACGCCACACCTCACGGTGCAAGGCGTCGACGGATTGCGGATCTGCGATGCGTCGGTGATGCCGCGCATCGTGTCCGGCAATACGAACGCGCCGACGATCATGATCGCGGAGCGCTGTGCGGAGTTCATGCTGGCGGAATAGCGCAACGCGGCGCGCGGGCGCCTTCGTTCACGACAATAAAAAACGGCGCGTGAGACACGCGCCGCCGCTCCATCTGCATCGCCTGCCGGAATCAACGCCCGGCCGCGCGCGCCGCCTCGCGCAGCGCCATCGGCGACGCACCATAGCGATCGCGAATCGCACGGCTGAAGTGTGCCTGGCTCGAAAACCCCCAGCGAAACGCGATCTCGCCAACGCTCGTCTTGCGCAGCCTCGCATCGGTCAGCTCGCGATGCGCATTCGACAGCCGTTCCGACCAGATGTGCTGCGTGATCGACTCGCCTTCGGCCGCGAAGAGCCGGCTCAGATGCCGCAGCGACAGCCCGACCGCGTCGGCGACGGCCTGCGGCCCGAGCTCCGGGTCGCCGAGATGCGTCGCGATGTACTGCTTCGCCGTCAGCAGATACGACAGCGAAGCCCGCGACGCGCCCGCACCGTTCACTTCCGCGTCGATGAGTTCCGCGATCAGCGTGCGCGTGTGTTCGGCGAACCGTGCGGCATCGCGTTCGACCGGATCCTTCATGAACCGCTCGACACTCGCGCGCAACGTCGCGCCGAGCATCGCGCCTGCACCCGGCTTCGGCGCGATTCGCAGCGGCAGCGCCGCCAGTTCCGCATCGAGCCGGTCGTCGAACGTCGTGATCGGAATATCGATCAGCAGCTGCCGCATCGGCGTCAGGAATCCGAACAGATAGGGCACGCGCGTGTCGTAGACGACGACATCGCCGGCGTCCGCGAGCAGGCAGCGGTCCCGCTGGATGAAATATGCGCGCCCGCTCAGGATCTGGCACGCGAACAGCGACTCCTTCGGCAACTGGCGCACCAAGGCGGGGCTGCGCTCGATCACGTGATCCTGGCCGCTGATGTCCGCGATGCCAAGGCCCGGCAGCGCGATATCGGTCTTCTCGACCTCGAGCCCGGCCGGCGACAGTGACGAGCAGCGCAGGCCGACCAGCGTCGCCGCATTGAACGCATCCCAGTACGCCATCCTGTCGCGCGCCGGCACGTCGGCGGTCGAGCCTCGCGTGCGGGAAAAAACGGTCGTATTCGTCACGTCGCCTCCTGCTGGCGCCTGTCGTGCGGAGCGGCACGGATTGGGGGATGGTTCGTCTGGATTCTGGTGCGATGCAATGTCCGGCGCGGTCAAGCAATTCGTCCCGCCCAGTCAAGAGCGGCGCGCACCGGCTGGCTAAAGTCGAGCCCACGACACCCATACAAGGAGACAGACCGTGGTCGACAAAGCCGTAGCCGAATTCTGGCAAAACATCCCGCCGATTGCCAATCCGTTCAAGCCCGATGCGCTGCCCGAAGCGTACATCGCGAACGCGGCCACCGACGACGAACGCTATTACGTTCCGTTCACCGAAACGGTTTCGTCGCGGCCGCTGTGGATCTCGCCGTCGCAGAACAAATGGTGCGACATCCTGATGGCCAAGGAAGCCGGGCTCGTGAACCGGCACTATCACCCGCACGAGGTGTTCGCTTACACGCTGTCAGGAAAGTGGGGTTATCTGGAGCACGAATGGACCGCGACGCGCGGCGATTTCGTGTACGAGACGCCGGGCGAAGGCCACACGCTCGTCGCGTTCGATCACCCGGAGCCGATGCGCGCGTTCTTCATCGTCAAGGGGCCGCTGATCTGGCTCGACGAAGCCGGCAACCCCGACGGCTACTTCGACGTGCACTCGTACATCGCGATGTGCAAGGCGCATTACGAGAAGGTCGGCCTCGGCGCGCAAGCGATCGAGAAGCTGTTCCGCTGACGCGCGGCGAGGCTCACCATGACATCCCCTTCCTCCTCCAGATCCGCCTGGACGTATGAAAACAGGCTGCTGCTGATCCTGTTCATGACGTTCGGCTTCGTGTTCTTCGACCGCCTCGCGCTGTCGTTCCTGTTCCCGTTCATGTCCGCCGAGTTGCACCTGACGAACACGCAACTCGGCATGGTGTCGTCCGCGCTCGCGCTCACGTGGGCGCTGTCGGGCGCCGCGACCGGCGCGTGGTCCGACGCGCGCGGCACGCGCAGGCCGCTGCTGATCGCGGCCGTGCTCGGCTTCTCCGTGTGTTCGGCGCTGTCGGGGCTCGTCGGCGGCTTCGCGAGCCTGATCGCGTTCCGCGCGCTGATGGGCATCGCCGAAGGCCCCGTGCTGCCGCTGTCGCAATCGCTGATGGTCGAAAGCTCGACGCCGAGCCGCCGCGGGCTGAACATGGGCTTGCTGCAAGGCTCCGCCGCCGGCCTGCTCGGCGCGATGATCGGCCCGCCGGTGGTCATCGGCATCGCGACCACGTACGGCTGGCGCGAAGCGTTCTACGTGTCGTGCGTTCCGGGCTTCCTGATCGCGTTCTGCATCTGGCGCTGGGTGCGCGAAGTGCCGCCCGGCGGCGTGCGGCACGCGCAGGCCGATACCGCCGGCGCGCCGGCCGCGAGCGGCGCGGCAGTCAGCCGCTGGGCGCTGCTGAAGGAACGCAACATCCTGCTCTGCATGCTGATCAGCTGCTTCTTCCTCACGTGGTTCATCGTGATCATCTCGTTCGCGCCGGTGTTCCTCGTGGAAAGCCGCCACCTGTCGCCGTCCGACATGGGCGTCGTGATGACCTGCCTCGGCGCCGCCTGGGTGTTCTGGGGCTTCGCGGTGCCGGCGATCTCCGACCGGATCGGCCGCAAGCCGACGATGATCGCGTTCGCGCTGATCGCCGCCGTGTGCCCGGTCGTACTGATCCATGCCGGCTCGCTCTGGGCGCTCGGCGCGCTCGTGTTCGCCACGTACACGGGCCTCGGCTGCTTCACGCTGTTCATGGCGACGATCCCGGCCGAAACGGTGCCGCCGCGCGCGATCGCCAGCGCGCTCGGCCTGATCATGGGCGCGGGCGAGCTGATCGGCGGCTTCGTCGCGCCGACCGTCGCCGGATTCGCGGCGGACAAGTACGGCCTGCAGTTCGCGATGTGGACGTCGGCTGCCGGCGCGATCCTCGCGTGCGTGCTGTCGTTCGGCCTCGTCGAGACCGCGCCGGCCGTGCTGCGCAAGCGCGCGCTCGCCGGCACGGCCGCGAGCCGTCTCGATGCACACAACCTCGGAGGACGCTGACATGCGGGCACTCCAATGGCATGGCCCGCGTGACGTCCGGCTCGTGGAAATCGACACGCCGCGCGTCGGCCCCGGCGACGTGCGCATCGCGGTCGCGTATTGCGGAATCTGCGGCAGCGATCTGCACGAATACGCGGACGGCCCCCACGCGATACCGGTCGACACGCCGCATCCGCTGTCGCGCCGCACCGCGCCACTGACGCTCGGCCATGAGTTCAGCGGCACCGTCGTCGAAGTCGGTGACGGCGTGACGGCGCTGCGCGCGGGCGATCGCGTCGCGGTCGAGCCCGAATATCGCTGCCACCAGTGTGCGTACTGCCACGCGGGGTCGTACAACCTGTGCGTGTCGATGGGCTTCGCCGGGCTGATGGGTGACGGCGGGATGGCCGACTTCGCGGTCGTGCCGGCCTACATGCTGCATCGCCTGCCGGACGGCGTGAGTCTCGAACAGGCCGCCGTGATGGAGCCCGCCGCCGTCGCGCTGCACGCGTTGCGGCGTGGCGAACTGCGGCTCGGCGAGACCTGCGCAGTGTTCGGGCTCGGACCGATCGGCCTGCTGCTGATCATGCTCGCGAAGCTGCAGGGGGCAACGACGCTCGTGGCCGTCGACGTGTCGCCCGAACGGCTCGCGGCAGCGAAACGCTTCGGCGCAACGCATACGTTCGATGCGCGCGCACTCGGTGCCCCCGCGCTGCAGGACGCGATCCGCACGGCCACGGGCGGGCTCGGCGTCGACGCGAGTTTCGAAGCGGCCGGGTTGCCAGCCACGTTCGAATCGGCGATGCAGGCGCTGCGCAAGGGCGGGCGCGTCGTCATGGTCGGCCTGATGCCACGCGCGGGCTTCGACGCGTTCCGCGCGGTCAACGACGAGCTGACCATCACGACGAGCGTCGGTTACCGGCATGCGTATGAAGACCTGCTGCGCATCGTCGCGTCGGGCGCGCTCGACCTCGCGTCGATCGTCACGCGCACCGTGTCGCTCGAAGAGGCCGTCGCCGACGGCTTCGACGCGCTGCTCGCCGACCGCGCGCAGATCAAGATCCTCGTTTCACCCGCGCAACGGCCGGCCCGTCGCGCACACACCATCGGGAGCGTCGAGCATGAGTCGTCAGTGGGCATTTGAGGGCCAGTCCGTCATCGTGACGGGCGGCACATCGGGCATCGGTGCGCGCACGGCGATGCGCTTTGCGGAAGCCGGCGCGTCGGTCGTCGCGCTCGGGCTCGATGCGGCCGGCCCGCATGCGCCCGTGCACGCGGGCATCCGGTGCGTGGAACTCGACGTGACCGACAGCGATGCGTTGACGCGCACGATCGCGGCGCTGCCGCGGCTCGACGTGCTCGTCAACGGCGTCGGCATCAGCCGGCACGCGGACGAATACCGGATGGACCAGTTCGAGCGCGTGCTGAACGTGAACCTGACGTCGGTGATGCGGACGTCCGACGCCGCACTGCCGACGTTGTCGGAGCATGGCGGCAGCATCGTCAATGTCGCGTCGATGTACACGTACTTCGGCAGCAAGGACCGCCCCGCGTACAGCGCGAGCAAGGGCGGCATCGCGCAGCTCACGCGCTCGCTCGCGCAGGCGTGGGCCGATCGCGGCATCCGCGTGAACGCGGTCGCGCCCGGCTGGATCGACACGCCGCTCAGCAGCGGCCTGATGGCCGACACGCAGGCGTCGCGGCGCATCCTCGAGCGCACGCCGCTCGGGCGCTGGGGCACGGCCGACGAAGTTGCGGAAGTCATCCTGTTCCTGTGCTCGCCCGGCGCATCGTTCGTGACCGGGGCGGTCGTGCCGGTCGATGGCGGGTATTCGACGGTCTAGCGCGCTGTTCAACGGGCATCGGCGGGCGAGCGAATTCCGCCGATGCCCGCCGCACCCCGGTTTCCTTTGTTTGCCGCTGAACCGGGATTCGCCTGGTTCGGCTTTGTTCATATCAATCAGTAGTCCAATCAAAAATATCCGACCTGATCGGAAACATGTGAGGAGCACATTGGAGATGACGAAAAAGACCCTTCTGGCGCTTGCGGCATGCGCCCTTCCCGCCGCATCGTACGCGCAGAGCAGCGTGACGATGTTCGGGTTGATGGATGCCGGCATCAGCTATGTCAGCAATCAAGGCGGCCACGGTGCCGCGAAGTTCGACGACAACATCTTCTTCCCGAACCTGCTCGGTTTCGAAGGCAAGGAGGATCTCGGCGCGGGCACGCGCGCGATCTTCCGGCTCGTCAACCAGTATTCGCTCGGCAACGGCTCGATCATCGGCGGCGGGCTGTTCGCGCGCACGGCCTATGTCGGGCTGCAGAACGACCGGTACGGCACGCTGACGCTCGGCAACCAGTACGAGTTCATGGTCGATGCGCTGGCCGCGAGCGGCAACGAGGTCGCGCAGGATCTCGTCGGGCTGTACGGCTTTCGCAACGGCCCGTTCGACAAGCTCGCGTTGCCGAACAACCCGACCGGCGCATTCGACTGGGACCGCGTCGCGGGCAGCAATCGCGTGGCCAATTCGGTCAAGTACACGAGCCCGTCGCTGTCGGGCCTGACCTTCGGCGCGCTGTACGGTTTCGGGAACGTCGCGGGGTCGGTCGGCGCGAACAACACGGTCAGCGTCGGCGCGAGCTACGACAACGGCCCGTTCGGCGCGGGCGCAGCCTATACGAACCAGAAGTACGGCGCGACGGACGGGCTGCCGCCGACCAGCGTGCGCAACTGGGGCGCGGGTATGCACTACACGCTCGGCACCGTCACGGGGAAAGCGCTCTTCACGACCGTACGCAACGCGCAAAACGGCGCGGGCGCGTGGTCGGCGGAAGCCGGCGCCGCGTGGCGGCCGTCGCCGGCATGGGTGATCGGCGCGAGCTACACGTACATGAAGGGCAACGACACGCTCGACAACGCGCACGCGCACCAGTTCCTGGCCGCCGTCCAGTACTGGCTGTCGAAGCGCACGATGGTCTACGTGGCGGGCGTGCATCAGCGCGCAAACCACGGCAGCAATGCGCAGATCAACGGCGTGATGGACGCGAACGGCGCGTCGAGCGGCGCACTGCAGTCGATCGCGCGGATCGGGTTCAGCACGCGGTTCTAGGCCGCCGCCTTGGCGGATCCTGTCGGCGATCCTGCGTCCGGATCGCCTGATGACACGGGCGCGGCGCCGGCTTCCCTGCCGCCCTCGTCATCACAAGCGGCCGGCCACCCGCCGATTCTGATCGCGCAGCATGGATGCACGCAGCCGCTGCTAACCCGACGATTCCGCGCCGCCCCCATCCTGCATCGCTGCTTCCCGACATTGCGACGGCGTGACGCCGAAGCGCCGGCGAAACAGGCGCGCGAAATAGGCCGGATCGGAGAACCCCGACTGCAGCGCGAGACGCGTAATGCTCGCACCGTCGGCGCCGGTCTGCGACAGCACTTCGTGGCACTTCTCGAGCCGCAGGCGCTGGATCATCGCCTGCGGCCGCTCGCCGATCGACTCGAACGCCTGGTAAAGCGTGCGGCGGCACACCTTCAATGCGGCCGCAATGCGATCGGGCGACAGTTCGCCGTCGTCCAGATGCCGATGAATGTATTGCTGCGCGTCGCGCAGCAACGTCTCGCGGATCTTGCGTCGCGAAGCGGGCGCCGTGCCGTCCGTGAAATCGATTGCCTCGGCGAGCAACGTCGTCACCAGTTCCAGCACGCCGAAGCGGCTGCGCGGATTCATGCGCCGGCCCTCGGTGATCATCGCCTGCAGGCTGGCGAGCGCCACGGCCGCGCCGCCCGTCGTCGGCATCGCGCGGCCGATCGCATGGCGGGCCAACGTCAGCAGCGCGTCATGATCGGCCACTTCGCACAGCATCGTGACGAATTCGCCGTGTGCGTCGCTTTGGATCCAGTACGGGCTGCTTGCCTCGTACACCGTGAAATGCCCTGGCGGCACGACCACTTCGCACGCACCCTGCTCGAGTCTCGCCACGCCGCTCAATTGCCAGATCACCTTGACGTAGCGGTGCTTCAGCGTCTTGCAGGCGTCGCGTCCGATGGAGGCGCTATGCGCGCTTGCCGCAATGCGCGCCACGCGGCAGCGCGGATGATCGAACACGTCGACACTGGCGTCGAATGCACCGGACGCGCCGGCGTTGAGTTCCAGCGGAAAGAACCGATGCCGGATCTGCTCCGACCAGCACGGTAGTGCGCCCTCCCGCAGCAGCGGATGCGATCCCGAATCGATCATGACGTTCGCCTCCAGAAATATCCGGCTTTCAAGTACGTCCATTGCCTGGCCGCCTGCATGCGCCGGCAGCGGGCACGACGATCGACTCGCCCGGCTTCCGGCCGCGTGCGGCGACACGCACTCGGCAAGCATCGATGAGCGGGGAGGGGATCGGATCGTAGCGTACGGCGCGTCGACGCAAAAGAACATTCGCACAACTCCCATGCGCGACCGGAACGCTACCTGACGCAGTAAAGATTTCACCTAGATGCACCGCACTCCTGATGGCTCTGCACGCAAACACATGCGAGCGGAAAACTGGCGCGGCACCCTGCTGACGGGCGGAAACCGGCTTCCGGCCGGGCTTCACGCAACCAGCCCATGCCGTCACGCACCCCGTCCAAAGACAAACAGCGGCCGCTCACGCGCCGCAGCAGGAGACAAACGATGAAACGACGATCCATTTCCCTGATGCTGTCCGCACTCGCCGTCGCGCACGGCGCCCACGCAACCGAAGGTGGCGGCTCCGTGTACCCGACCGGGGCGGAAGGCTACCTGTGCTGCGCACTGCCGCCGCCCGGGCTCTATGCGCTGATCTATGCGGAGCGCTATCACGCCGGCGAACTGCGCGACAACGACGGCCGCAACGTCGCGCCGCCGGACCTCAGCATCACCGCCTATTCGGTAACGCCGCGGATCGTGTGGGTCACGCCTTACACGTTTGCCGGCGCATCGCTGGCCATGCATGCGCTGCTGCCGCTCGTGACGCTCGACGTGCACGCGGGCGGGCAATCGCAACGGCGAACCAGCGTCGGCGACATGACGTTCGGGCCGGCGCTCGGCTGGCACGTCACCCCGACGCTGCACACGCTGCTCGCCGTCGATTTCTTCGCGCCGACGGGCCGGTACGACAAAAGCGACCTGGCCAACATCGGCCGAAACTACTGGGCGATCCAGCCGATCGCCGGCATCTCGTATGGCGGCCGTACCGGGCCGGTATTCGACGCGAAGCTCATGTGGACCTTCAACCAGCGCAACCACGCGACGGACTACCAGTCCGGCCAGGAATTCATCGTCGACTATTCGGCGGGCTGGGGTTTCGGCAACGGCCTGACGGTCGGCGCGGGCGGCTATGTCTACCGGCAGATGACGGACGATTTGCAGGCCGGGCACACCATCGCCGGCAACCGCGGCCGTTCGTTCGCGATTGGCCCATCGATCAAGTACGACGGCGGAAAGGGCTGGTTCGTGACCGCCAAATACCAGATGGAAACCGATGTGCGAAACCGCCCGGAAGGCGCGGCGTTCTGGCTCAAGGCCGTGTTTCCGCTCTGATTCGAATGGATCCGCGTCGGCGTCGCCCGACGCGAAGGCGGCGCAGGTCATCCCTGCGCCGCCCGTTTCAGCGCCCGAGCAGCAGATCGGCGCCGCGTTCGCCGATCATGATCGCCGGCGCATTGGTATTGCCGCTCGGCACCTGCGGGCAGATCGAGCAATCGATCACGCGCAGATTGGAGAAGCCGTGCACGCGCAGCGTCTTCTGGTCGACTACCGACGTGCGCGGATCCGTGCCCATCCTGCAAGTGCCGGCCGGGTGATAGACGGTCTTGATGTCCTGCCGCACGAATCGCTCGATCGCCGGCAGATCGTCCGGATCGATCCGGGCCGGCGCGACGATTTCCTTCACGTGCGCCTGGAGCGCCTTCGCCGACAGGATCCTGAGCCCGGCCTGAACGGCCCGGATCTGACCGTCGAGGTCGGCCGGGTCGCTCAGGAAGTTCGCATCGATCGTCGGAAGGTCCGCCGGATCCCGGCTGCGCAACCCCACCTGCCCGCGCGATTTCGGTTGCAGATGGCCGACCTTGACCGACATGCCGTGCTCGCTCGCCGGCGGCTTCTCGCCCGGCGTATTGTCGAAATTGTCGAGCAGCGGCAGGAAGTGGAACTGGACATCGGGCCGCCCGGTGCCCTGCGTGTCGATGAATGCGCCGCCTTCGAGGATGTTGCTGGTCAGCAGGCCGCTCCTGAAGCACTTCCATTGCAGGAAATGGCGCATCGCGCGGAGCCCCGTGTTCTCGCCGTAGAGGCTCGCCGGCGTGCGAATCGACGCCTGCACCGACATGTGCAGATGATCGTGGAAGTTCTTGCCGGTCGGCAACGCGGCAACCGTCTCGATCCCGAGCGAGGCGAGATGCTCCGCCGGCCCGATGCCGGACAGCATCAGCACTTTCGGACTCCCGATCGCCCCCGCGCTCACCACGACTTCGTTACGCACGCGTACCGATACGGGCGCATTGCCGCCCTCGCTGAATTCGACTGCGACCGCACGCCCCGCCTCGGTCCGGATCCGGTGCACGAGTGCGCCGGTCACCACCTTCAGCTTCGCGTCGTTGCGCACCGATGCCAGATAGGTCTGCGCGGTGCTCGCGCGTTCGCCGTTGCGCGTCGTCGTCTGGTAATAGCCGATGCCCTGCTGCACTTCGCCGTTGAAATCGTTGACGTAGGGCAACCCCATTTCCTGCCCGGCCCGGATGAACGCGGCCGTCAATGGATGGCGATAGCGGTTCTCGCTGACGGGCAGCGGGCCGGTCTGGCCGTGATACGCGGGCCCCAGGCTTTCGTTCGCTTCCGCCTTCTTGAAATACGGCAGCACGTCGTCGTAACGCCAGTCCGTGCATCCCCACTGCGTCGCCCAGTCGTCGTAGTCCTCGCGCTGCCCGCGGATATAGATCATCCCGTTGACGGAACTGCCGCCGCCCAGCACCTTGCCCTGCGCGATGATCATGCTGCGACCGTTCGCGTTCGGCTGCGGCTCGGTCATGTAGGGCCACGATTTCTTCTGGAACACCTGCATCACGCCGCCCGGAATCCGGTGGAACGGATTGTCGTCGCGCGTGCCGGCCTCCAGCAGCAACACCGAACCGGCATTCTGCTGAATCAGCCGCGCGGCCACGACGCAACCGGCGGAACCCGCGCCGATGACGACGTAATCGAAGGTCAGGTCTTGAGTAGTCATGTGTCTGTCGATAGGGGTGGGCGGGCAAGCAACGCAATGCCCGCAATCTTGTTGTTGTGGTATCTCCGTGCCGAAACGTGCGCGGCTACATCGCGATCGTGACGACCTTCTCCTCCAGGTACGCATCGAGTCCGCTTTGCGACAGGTCGCGCCCGACTCCGCTGTCCTTGAAGCCACCCCACGGCAGCCGCGCGTCGAGCGGGCTCCACGCGTTCACCGCGACCGCGCCGACCCGCAGACGGGCAGCGGTGCGGTGCGCGGTCGCGAGATCGCGGGTCCACAGCGACGCGGACAGCGCGTAGACGGTGTCGTTCGCCAGCGCGACGGCCTCGTCTTCCGTATCGAACGGAATGATCGTGCCGACCGGCCCGAACACTTCGTCGCGCGCGATGCGCATTGCCGGATCGACGTTCGCGAACACCGTCGGCCGCACGAAGAAGCCTTGCGACGGCACCGGCTCGTCGCCCGCGACCATCGTCGCGCCGTCGCGAAGCGCCGCTGCGATATGCGACTTCACGCGATCGGCATGGCGGGCGCTGATCAGCGCGCCCATCTGCGTCGCCGGGTCGAACGGCGTGCCGACCCTGACCGACCGCGCCGCATGCGCGAGCGCGCCGACCACGTCATCGTAGTGACGGCGCTGCACCAGCACGCGCGAGCCGGCCGCACAGGTTTGCCCCTGGTTGACGAACAATCCCATCGCGACGCCAGCGATCGCCTGCTCGAGATTCGCGTCGTCGAAGATGATTTGCGGCGCCTTGCCGCCGAGTTCCAGCGTCAGCCGCTTGAACCGCGCGCCCGCTTCGCGTGCGATCGAGCGGCCGACCTCGGTGCTGCCGGTGAAACTGATCTTGTCGACACCCGGATGATTGACCAGCGCGGCCCCGACCGACGCGCCGATGCCGTGCACGAGATTCACGACGCCCGGCGGAAAGCCCGCCTGCACGGCCAGGTCCGCCAGCGCGCCGACCGCGAGCGGCGCGTCCTCCGACGGCTTGATCACGACCGTGCAGCCGGCCGCGAGCGCGGGCGCCAGCTTCCAGCACGCGATCATCAGTGGCGCATTCCACGGCACGATCAGGCCGGCGACGCCGACCGCCTCGCGCACCGTGTAGTTGACGGTGGGGCGCCCCATGAAGCCGCCGGTCGGAATCTGGCGGCCTTCGAGCTTGTCCGCCCATCCGGCGAAGTAGCGCAGCGTGTCGATCGACATCGGCAGGTCCATCATGCGGACCTCCATGGCCGGGCGCCCCTGTTCTCGCGCGAGCAGTTCGACGAAGCGTTCCGCGTCGTGCTCGAGCAGGTCGGCCAGCCGGTTCAGCAGCTTCGCGCGCTCTGCGCCCGACAACCGGCTCCAGTGCCCGCCGTCGAATTGCGCGCGGGCCGCGCGTACGGCCCGGTCGACGTCGGCGCCGGTGCCGGCCGCCACGCGCGCAAGCAGGTGTCCGGTGCACGGTTCGAATTTCTCGAACCACTCGCCCTGCGCGGCGTCGCACGCCTCGCCCGCGATCCGGTGTTGAAGGGTGTACTCGGCTGTCATGTGGCTGCCTCCAGATTAAAGGCCGATCCCGCGCTGAAAGGCCGATCGGCATATCTGGCCCACTGTAGGACGCGGGTTCTGGCGGCGCTGGGACATCCGTGCACCGAATGCAGGATTCACATGCACACGCGTGCGAAGTGTTCGTCGGCGCCGAACGTGGGTGCACATGTCGCACGGCGTCAGCGCGTTCGCCCATAGAGGACGGATCGGAACACGACAGCTCAGCCATGTCGACGGCCGATGCGGCCGCCGTCCCTGAAGCACCTGGCGATCGGCTGAAGCGATTCGTCGTAGTCGCCGGGCTGACGTGCTCCCAACTCGATATCGGCGCAGGAATCGGCGGTCTGGGTATGATCGGAGCGGACACCTGGTACATGACAAGGTCCACAGACGGTGCACAAGAAAAGAGCGTAGAGAAAGATGATTGCCCGAACAAATGCAACCCACGCCGAACCGTGTCGGGGAAAATCATCAACGTTGGCACATATGGGTACAGACCGCTGACGTGATACCCGATAATGAAATGCAACACGGTGTGTACGGGTCGCATCACAATATGTTCCAGATCAGTCAAATGCCATATCCGAAATGTGATTGCGTCCTAGCGAGGCAAGAATATGTGCTTAAGCTGGATCAATTAACATTATGCGCGGCGCCGGTTGAGCCATTTCTCAACCCGCTTTGATAGAGAAGAGGTTCATCGTGAAATACGTTTTATCTGGATTGGATATTCACATCGGCGATCATGTTATCGTCGAAGGGGACGTTACAGGCATTGTCGTTTGTGATTTCGACAAACGCCGACGTGTGGCCGGGTATGACGACTGGCTTATCGATCGAGAGTTGGTCGGAGGTGGAAAATTGTCAGAAGGAATTCTTGTGAAAACAAAGGCGCTTGGATTTCTTTACTACTCCGGCGTTGATGATGACATAGTAAAAGACCCCCAATTTATCGATACGAAATGATATTTTTTAGACATCAAGACGGTGATCAAATAATAATTGACGACAAAATGACGATCGGGTGAAGGCAGCGGCAGTGTTGTTGCATGCAGTGGCACTGATGATCACTCGACCGACTATCCGATGATGCAGCGGCACCGCGGATAAAAATATGCCGTAGTAAATTTTGAATATGATCAGCGCACGATCGCGCAGCCCTACCGGCGTCGATATGTCGATGCTGTCCCGAAGTTGTCGTGCCTCGCTCGTCATGAGCACCGGCGTTTTCCCAGTGCTCGCCGTGTGACTCGGCCCGCGCACCGATGCAGGCGGGCTCACCGACACGACTTGGCCGGCCGCCAGCAAGTCGTCGAACTGCGACCGAGCTGACGCCGCAGTGCTGGATTCAGAAGTATCGGCTGTAGGCGAACCGGCGTGCGCTGGAAGATCCGGTGGATACCAATTGCACGTTGCTGGAGTTCGCGGTCGCTCGCGGGTTTTCGGACGTCACGCATTTCGGGCGTGCGTTCAAGGCGCGGTTCGAGTGTGGTCCGGGGGCGTATTGCGACGCGCGCCAGTATGCTCCCGTGGCGTGACGCGATCCGCGTCCGGAGCGCGCGCGGGTGAGTCAGATGGATCGCAGCGAACCGTTGCCAACCTGACGTGCGAGGACGGGCAGGCAACTTCACTGCATCGTCGCCGAGCCCTTTCCCTCTTTGGCAACCCGGGCGGCACTGGATGCGCCGGACCCGTCCATCCTCCCCCAATAATCCTCCTTGACACCCTATCTTTCGATATATATCTTTAGATATGTTTTACGATATATAGGACACGATCATGCGACACAACCCTTCCCGCGGCCATGCCCGATGCGACGGTCATGGTGCGCATGCCCGCCCTGACTGGTTCGCCGGTCTCTGGTACGCAATCGGCCGCCACCGTCGCGGCCACGACTCGTTCGGCGGCGGCCCGTTCGGCGGCCGTGGCGGGCGCGGCGGCTTTGGCGATTTCGGCGACGACGGCATGCCGCGCGGCCGCCAGTTCAGCTCCGACGATCTCCAGTTGCTGTTGCTCGCGCTGGTCGCCGAGCAACCGAGCCACGGCTACGAGCTGATCAAGGCGCTCGACACGCGTTCGAACGGTTTCTACAGCCCGAGCCCCGGCATGGTGTACCCGGCACTCACGTATCTCGAAGAAGTCGGCTTCGTCGCGTCGCAGGCGGAAGGCAACCGCAAGCGCTACGCGCTGACCGACGCCGGCCGCGCGCATCTCGACGCCCAGCGCGAACGTGTCGACACGCTGTTCGCGCGCCTCACGCATCTCGCACGCAAGATGGAGTTCATGCGCCGCGCGTTCGCCGGGGAATCGGCGGGCAATGAAGCGCAGGACGAAGCGCAAGCAGGCTGGCTGCCGGAGTTCGTCGAGGCGCGTCTCGCCCTCAAGCGCGCGCTGCTGCACAAGAGCGCGGCCGACGCCACCGAACAGCGGCGCATCGCGGCGATCATGCGCCGCGCGACGGCCGAAATCGAAGGCGGCACCGGCGCGTAATCCGCGCCGCCCCGTCAAAACATAAGGAGAACGGATTGATGCAGAACACATCCGACCGCACCGTGACCCGCGTGCGCCACACCCTCAAGTTCCGCTTGCTGCAGGTCCTGCGCGTGCACACCGTGACGCCGCACCTGCTGCGCGTCACGCTCGGCGGCCCCGATCTCGCGGATTTCGAATCCGCGTCGTTCGACGATCACGTGAAAGTATTTTTCCCGCCGCCCGGTGCCGAACGGCCCGTGCTGCCGACGCTCGGCGCGAACGGTCCCGAGTTTCCGGAAGGCGAACCGAAGCCGGTCGCGCGCGACTTCACGCCGCGCCGCTTCGACCGCGCTGCCTGCGAACTCGATCTGGAATTCGTGCTGAACCATCCGGGCCCCGCGTCGCAGTGGGCCGCACAGGCACGCGTCGGCCAATGGCTCGGCATCGGCGGCCCGCGCGGTTCGTTCGTCGTCCCGACCGGTTTCGACTGGCACCTGCTGATCGGCGACGATACGGCGCTGCCGGCGGTCGCGCGGCGTCTCGCGGAAATGCCGGCCGGTGCGCGCGTGGCGGTCGTGCTGGAAGTCGCGGATCGCACCGCGCAGATCGCGTTCGACACGCATGCCGACGTGCATGAAATCTGGCGCTTTCGCGCCGAAGCCGACGCGGCGGACGGCGACGCGCTGCTGAATGCCGTGCGCGACCTGCCGCTGCCGCCGTCCGGCGACGGCTACGTCTGGGCGGCCGGCGAAGCGCTGTCGATGCGCGCGGTACGCCAGCACCTGACTGGCGAGCGCGGCGTCGACAAGTCGCGCATCCGTGCGGCGGCGTACTGGAAGCGCGGCGCGGCGGCCGTGCACGAAACGCTGGAAGACTGAGAAGGGGTGCGGGTACCCGACAAAGCGGTACCCGGTTGAAATCGAACGGCCGATGTCACAATCGTCGCGTCGGCGCACCAGCGGGCTTGGCACCGCTATCGTGGCTGGTATATATCTGTGTGTGCGACGCCGCTGTCGGGCGACAGCCGCCGCAGCCAGCCCAGGAGCGCCCGGTCATGACAAAAGAAAGCCACGCTTCGCCGTTCCTTCGCAACCTGAAGATCGCCGGCTATTGCGGCCTTGCCGCGGTGGTACTCGCGCTGTTCGTCGCGATGTGCGCGATCCTGAAGGAAAGCGCGCTGGACCGCGACTCCGCGCAACACCCGGCCGATACGCCGGAACTGCACGATGCGGGCGGCGGCCCGTCCGCATCGGCCGAATCGGCCAAGACACCCAACTGACGGCGTCCTGCCCGATCGCCTGCCGCTTACGGCGCGTGCCGGCGGCCCATCACGACTGCATGCACCGAATCGCCGAGCCGTTCGAGCAGCGCGGTCACGCGTTGCCCGTACAGGTGCGCGGCCAGCGCGCCGGCCGTGCCGACCAGCACGCCGCCGGCCATGTCGAACGGCCAGTGCACGCCCGCATAGATACGCCCCCATGCAATCGCCGCGGCCATCGCGGCCATCACGAACCCGGTGAGCCGGGTCGTGCCGCCCAGCATCAGCCCGGCCGCCATGCTCCACGCGAACGTCATGTGATCGCTCGGAAACGAGCTGTCCGGCGCGTGCGGAATCAGTTGCGTGCCGACGCCGGCCATGAACGGGCGCGGCGAGAACCAGAAATGCCCGATGACCTGCGCAAGCGCGAGCGCCACGCACACGCCGACGCCGGCTTCGATCGCCTGGCGCCGCGTCGGGCGCGCGCCGAAGATCCAGGTCAGCAGCAGCATCGCGGGCAACGCATAGACGAGCCAGTCGGCGGCGAAGATGGCGAGGCGGGCAACGCCCGGCTGCGGCGCAACCCCGGCGTTGATGACGGAAAAGAGGGTGAGATTGAGGGTCTGCATGAATCCGGTTGCGTGGGGCGTAAAAAATCAGCCGGTTTCCCGGCCAGATACGAACGATGCTAAGGCGCACCCGCTTAAGCAATGCTTAATACGGACGCCGCACGCGATGAAGCCCGCTGCGGCGAACGCACTTAGAGCCTGCACTGCAGCACAAGTTCACACATTTGTCACATTTCCGCGCAACCGTCTCCCGAAAAGGCTCACTCGGCATCCCGTAAAGACTCACCTTTTTCACATCGCGGCGTCATCGACGCGTGCGAACATCGGGACGCCGGGTGCCATCCATGCCGTTTGCATCATTCATCTCAATATTTACGTCGCGAATTCTTCGAAATCGGCAACAATTAATTCCAAATGCGGCATCGCACAACGGCAACGCACAGGCATAGGATTACGAGCTTACGAGCACTCATCCACGAAGCGATCAACAACAAGGAGTCCGCATGAAACCCAGCGATGTCCGATCGAAAGCGTTTGCGATGCCGTTGACCAGCCCTGCCTTCCCGATGGGCCCTTACCGTTTCGTCGATCGTGAGTTCCTGATCATCACGTATCGCACCGATCCGGACCGTCTCCGCGAAATCGTCCCCGAGCCGCTGCAGATCACCGAGCCGCTCGTGCATTACGAATTCATCCGCATGGCCGATTCGACCGGCTTCGGCGACTACACCGAAAGTGGCCAGGTGATTCCCGTCGAATACAACGGCCAGCCGGGCGGCTACACGCTCGCGATGTATCTCGACGATCACCCGCCGATCGCCGGCGGCCGCGAACTGTGGGGCTTCCCGAAGAAGCTCGCGTCGCCCACGCTGCACGTGAACACCGACCACATCCTCGGCACGCTCGACTACGGCAAGGTGCGCGTCGCCACCGGCACGATGGGCTACAAGCACAAGGAACTCGACATCGACGAGCAGACCAAGCGTCTCGCCGGTCCCAATTTCCTGCTGAAGATCATTCCGCACGTCGACGGCACCGCACGCGTCTGCGAACTGGTGCGCTATTACATGCAGGACATCAAGATGAAGGGCGCGTGGACGGGCCCCGCATCGCTCGCGCTGGCGCCGCACGCGCTCGCACCCGTGGCCGACCTGCCCGTGCTCGAAATCGTCGAAGCCCGCCACCTGGTCGCAGATTTGACACTGGGCCTCGGCGAAGTCGTCTACGATTACCTGGCTCAGTAACACGTCCGCAGTCCTTTCTCCCTGTCAATCCTTTCACCACGGGAATTCGAACATGAGCAACCTGAATGGCAAGACCGCAGTCGTCACGGGCGCCGCGAGCGGCATCGGCAAGGAAATCGCACTCGAGCTCGCGAAGGCGGGCGCGGCGGTCGCGATCGCCGACCTGAACCAGGACGGCGCGAACGCGGTCGCCG
>NZ_JAUJQH010000043.1:0-40273 GCF_030482905.1 Burkholderia sp. AU45251
GGGCCTGTTCACGCTAATAACGGGCTTGCGCTGGCCACCAGAAGGGCCGAGCGCAAGGATTGCGACGAAGCGAATACTCGACGTATTCGCGAGGAGCATGACGCGGCGATCGGCCCTTCTGGTGGCCAGCCCCACGAATGAATTCTCCCGAACAGGGGAACGTGCCTTTCCGCCCGCATTGCGGCGTCGTTCGTCGCTTGTTTGGCACGGCCAAACGGCGCTCCTCACTTCTTGCACTGCGAGCGGAAAGGCACGTTCGCAAGCCCGTTATTAGCGTGAACAGGCCCTAGCTGGAGACGCCTGGCCGGGAGCGCCCGCCCGAGGTGCGCGTGGCAGCCGCCGCCCCCTGCCCGTTGCCGGCTTCACCACCTTTCATTCTTCCGTCACGTTTCCTTTCGATACTCTCACGCGCCGCACATCAGGCCGTCGGCGCCCCGCGCCGCCATTCGTTGCGTACTCGCATTTCAAAAACAGAACACCGAACAGGACAACCGATGCGTCTCCCCCTGCTTTCCCGCCGTCGCGTGCCGGCCATCGCCGCGCTCGCCAGCCTCGCCTTCATCCTCGCCGCCTGCGGCGGCGACGACGTCACTTCGCCGCCGGTGACACCGCCGGCGGCCCAGGCGCCCGTCGGCACGACGGCCACGCTCGCCCTGCTGGAGACGACCGACCTGCACACCAACGTGCTGTCGTATGACTATTTCAAGCTCGCCGCCGACAACTCGCTCGGCTTCGAGCGCGTGTCGACGCTGATCGCGCAGGCGCGCACGCAGTATCCGAACACGCTGCTGCTCGATAACGGCGACACGATCCAGGGCACCGCGCTGTCGGACTACCAGGCGCTCGTGAAGCCGATCGGCTGCGACCAGACGCTCGCGATCTACAAGGTGATGAACGCCGCGAAATTCGATGGCGGCGGGATCGGCAACCACGAATTCAACTACGGGCTGCCGTACCTGTCGCAGGTGACCGGCAACACGTTCGAGGTCGACGGCCTGCCGGCGCCGGCCCAGCAGAAGAAGTGCGCGGGCCCGAACTTCCCGCAGGTGCTCGCGAACGTGATCAGCGCGAAGACCAACGCGCCGCTGTTCACGCCGTACACGATCCTGACCCGCACCGTGACCGCGACCACGCCGGACGGCAAGACGGTCAGCGCGCCCGTGAAGATCGGCATCATCGGCTTCACGCCGCCCGCGATCATGAACTGGGACAAGCGCTGG
This sequence comes from Burkholderia sp. AU45251, assembly GCF_030482905.1. NCBI lineage: Bacteria > Pseudomonadati > Pseudomonadota > Betaproteobacteria > Burkholderiales > Burkholderiaceae > Burkholderia > Burkholderia sp. AU45251. Next base: position 1,221 of record NZ_JAUJQH010000043.1, read on the forward strand.
CTCGACGGCAAGGTCTACACGACCGGCCTGAAGGAAGCCGCGGAGAAATACATCCCCGAGATGCGCGCGAAGGGCGCCGATCTGATCGTCGCGATCTCGCACGGCGGCCTCGACAATTCCGCGTATTCGCCGACGATGGAGAACGGCAGCTGGTGGCTATCGAAGGTGCCGGGCATCGACGCGATGCTGATCGGCCACTCGCACCAGGTGTTCCCGGACGCGAACAGCACCGTGTCGCAGTTCAATCTGCCGGGCGTCGACAAGGTCAAGGGCACGGTCAACGGCGTGCCGACCGTGATGGCCAACTACTGGGGCAAGCACCTCGGCGTGATCAAGCTCGGCCTGAAGTTCGACGGCAAGGCGTGGGGCGTCGACAAGTCGCTGACGACCGTCGAGGCGCGGCCGATCCAGAACGCCGACAAGAGCTACGTCGCGGCCGATCCGACCGTGTCCGCCGCGATCGCCGCCGAGCACCAGGCGACGATCGACTACGTGAAGACGCCGATCGGCTCGACCGACTATCGGATGAACTCGTACTTCGCCGATGTCGGCGACCCGGGCGCGATCCAGATCGTCAACGAGGCGCAGGCCGACTACGTGAAGACCTACGTGCAGGCGAACCTGCCGCAATACGCGTCGCTGCCGGTTCTGTCGGTCAGCGCACCGTTCAAGAGCGGCTTCGGCGGCGGCACCGACTACACCGACGTCGCGCCGGGCGCGCTCGCGATCAACAACGCGGCCGACCTGTACCTGTATCCGAACACCGTGTACGCGGTGAAGGTGAGCGGCGCCGACGTGAAGAACTGGCTCGAAACCGCTGCAAAGCGCTTCAACCGCATCGACCCGACCAAGTCGACCGTGCAGCCGCTCGTCAGCACGTTCCCCGGCTACAACTTCGACATGTTCACGTCGGCCGATCTCGCTTATGAAATCGACGTCACGCAAGCGGTCGGCAGCCGGATCAAGAACCTGACGTACAAGGGCGCGCCGATCGACCCGAACGCGCAGTTCATCGTCGCGACCAACAACTACCGCGCGAGCGGCGGCGGCAACTTCCCGGGCCTCGACGGCAGCAAGACGATCTTCGCGTCGCCCGATGCGAACCGTGACGTGCTGATCGCGTTCGTGAAGCAGCGCGGCAAGATCACGCGCGCGGCCGACGGCGCGCAGCGCAGCTGGCGCTTCACGAAGCTCGCGAGCTCAGTCGCGCACGTGCAGTTCGCGTCCGCGCCGAACCGCCTCGGCGACGCGGCGGCAGCCGGCCTGACCGGCATCACGCAGGTCGTGGCCGACGACGGCTCGGGCAAGAACCTCGCCACCTACGAAATCGACCTCACCCAATGAGACCCGCGATGCAACCGATCCGGACGATGCGGCCGGCCGAAACCGGCCTCGCCGCTGCCGCGCGGCGCCTGCTGCGCGCGAAACTCCCGCCGGCCGCGCTGCTCGCGGCGGCGGCCGTGACCGTCGCGGCCGTCGTCGCGACGACCGGCCTGCGCGGGGCCGGCCCCGCGCCGAGCGGCGCGCAGCTCGACGAGTGGCAGGCGATGGTCACGCAGGCCACCGAGCCGCACGCGCTCGCGCAGTTGCGCACGCTGGCGCGGCGCGGCTCGGGCGACGCGCAGGCAGCGCTCGGCATTGCGCTCGTCGACGCGCGCGAACCGGGGCTGCGCGACGAGGGGCGCGGCTGGCTGGAAACGGCCGCGACGGCAGACAGCAAGGCCGACGCGCCGGCTGCCCGACGGGCGCAGCTCGCGCTCGGCAAGGCGTTGCTGCTCGGCAGCAGCGACATGCCGAAGGACTACGCACGCGCCCGTACCTTGCTCGGCGAAGCGGCCGCGCAGGGCGACGCGGCCGCCGCGTATTACCTCGGGCTGATCTATCGCAGCGGCTACGGCATCGCCGCCGATCCGGTGCAGGCCGCGCACTGGTTCGAGATCGCGTCGCGCGCGGACATCCCGGCCGCGGACTTCATGCTCGCAAACGCATACCGCGAAGGCAGCGGCGTGCCGCGCGACGAGGCACGTGCGCTGGCGCTGTATCGCCGCGCCGCCGAGCACGAGCTGCCGGAAGCCGTGCAGACGCTCGCGATGGCCTATCGCAACGGCGAGCTCGGGCTCAAGCCCGACGCGGACGAATTCCACGCGCAGTGGATCGAGACCGCGCATGCGCTGAAGCACCCGGTCGTCGCGCCGTAACGGTTCGTCCGCACGCACGCGCACGCACCGGCTGCATGACACGCATGCCCCGACGCCCCGCGCATCGATCACCCGGCAACGGAATCGATCGCGGGGCGCGGGCGCACGCGCCTGTTGCATTGCCGCCATCCGGCTGCTCCACGTCGATCGTTCGGCACGCGGCAATGCATTAACATGCAGCCTCACAATAAAACCTGAGAGAACTGCATCCATGTCCCATCGCCTTTCCAGGCTTGGTGCCGCTGCCGTCGGCGCCGTCGCCCTTGTCATTGCCGGCGCACCGCTCACCGCACGCGCCGCGCCGCCCGCCCAGCCCGACATCTTCAACGCCGCGCTTTGCAAGCCGCCGTTCACGGCGGACCTGATGGACTCGATCTACAACACCGCCAAGGCAGCCGATCCGAAACCGGACGAGTCGATGCTGGGTGCCGCGGTCTATCGCCTGCCGGAGCCGATCCACCGCGACGGCTTCACGACGCAGCAGGTCGTGTTCGTCAGTACCGGCATCGGTGTGCTCGTGGACGGCGAGGTTGCCGACCAGCTCGCGAAACGCTACCAGCTCACCCTCGAGAAGGGCCACCTGCTGGGCGCGTCGTCCGTCGGCTATTCGCGCAGGCTGACGGTCCGCGGCCCGGGCGGTGCACTGATTCTCGTGTCGGCCCGCCAGGGCCCGGCGCTGAAGGGCAAGACGCTGCTGGCCTGCGAAATGACGTCCGAGGAGGACATCAAGGCCCTGGAGCGGATGGAAAAGCATTGAGTCGCGCGGCGCTGCGGCGCCGCTCGCGTGCAGGCGGCCACGTGCCGCCCTGCCAGTCGCGCGCGTCGCCCGACGCGCGCCAGCGCCCCCTGTCGCTACAATAGGCGCCATGAACGCCCCCACCTCCTCCGACACGCCCGATTCCGGCGACGCGCACATCGCGCGCAACCGGCTCGAGGCGCACCTGGACGCCGCGCCGCGTGCGTGGCCGCTCGACATCGTCGCTGCCACCGGCTCGACCAACGCCGACGTCGCCACCCGGCTCAAGGCGCTGCCGCGCACCGCGAACGCGCTGCCCGCGCCGCTCGTGCGCGTCGCGTTCGAGCAGACGGCCGGCCGCGGCCGGCAGGGCCGCCCGTGGTTCGCGCAGCCCGGCAACGCGCTGCTGTGCTCGGTCGGCTGCATCGTGCCGCGCCCCGTCGAAGCACTCGGCGGCCTCAGCATCGCGATCGGCGTTGCGCTCGCCGAAGGGCTGGCCGCGCTGCCGCTCGACGCCCATACGCGCGTCGCGCTCAAATGGCCGAACGACCTGCTGCTGACGGCCACCGACGACGGCACGCCACGCATCGTCGGCAAGCTCGCCGGGATCCTGATCGAAACCGCGTGGACCAGCGCCGACGCCACCGCCGTCGTGATCGGCTTCGGCATCAACGTGCGCGGCGCGGAAGCCGTCGCCGCGCAGGTCGACGCGCTGCGTGCGCGCGAAGCGACACTCGCGAGCGGGCTGCCGCCCGCTGCGCTGTCGATCGCGTGCGCGTCGGCCAACCTCACCGATACGCTCGCCGCGTCGCTGAACGCGCTCACGCCTGCGCTCGCGCAGTTCGGCGCCGAAGGGCTCGCGCCGTTCCTGCCGCGCTGGCACGCGCTGCACGCGTACGCGGGGCGCGAAGTCGTCCTGCTCGAACAAGGCGTCGAACGCGTGCGCGGTATCGCGACGGGCATCGATGCGACCGGCCAGCTGCTGCTCGACACGCCGGACGGCATGCAGGCGATCGCCGCCGGCGACGTGTCGCTGCGCGAAGCGCAATGAGCGAGCCGCACCTGCTGATCGACGCCGGCAACAGCCGGATCAAGTGGGCGCTCGCCGATGCGCAGCGCTCGCTCGTCGAGACAGGCGCATTCGGCCATGCGCGCGACGGCGGCGCCGATCCCGACTGGTCGAACCTGCCGCGTCCGCGCGGCGCGTGGATCTCGAACGTCGCGGGCGCCGACGTGGCCGCCCGGCTCGACGCGCTGCTCGACGCGCGCTGGCCGGGCCTGCCGCGCACGACGATACGCTCGCGCCAGACGCAATGCGGCGTGACGAACGGCTATACGACGCCCGACCAGCTCGGCAGCGACCGCTGGGCCGGCCTGATCGGCGCGCACGCGGCGTTTCCGGGCGAGCACCTGCTGATCGCGACGTTCGGTACCGCGACGACGCTCGAGGCGCTGCGCACGGACGGCCGCTTCACGGGCGGGCTGATCGCGCCGGGCTGGGCGCTGATGATGCGCGCGCTCGGCACGCACACCGCGCAGTTGCCGACGCTGACCACCGACATCGCAAGCGGATTGCTCGCGGGTGCGCAGGCAGAACCGTTCCAGGTCGATACGCCGCGCTCGCTGTCGGCCGGCTGCCTGTACGCGCAGGCCGGGCTGATCGAACGCGCGTGGCGCGATCTCGTGGCTGCATGGAAGGCGCCCGTGCGGCTCGTGCTGGCCGGCGGCGCGGCGGACGACGTCGCGCGTGCGCTGACGGTTCCGCATACGCGGCACGATGCACTGATCCTGTCCGGGCTCGCGCTGATTGCTGCGGAAGCGGCAACCGCAACGGCGGCGCAGGAGTGACGGAACGGCGCCGGCATCGCGCCGGCGCACGGTAACGCAAGCCCGGGCGGGCCTGCGTCACGATGACGGTGAAAGTCGGGCGGCACCACGACGGCAGCACGCGCGCACGGTCAACGGAAGGAATGAGACAGCCGGCCATGCGGCCGGCCCGATTCAATGACGTGAACCACGTCAATGACGACGAGGAGTGTCGACGATGCTGCGCTGGCTGATCGCTGTTCTCTTTCTCGCCAACATGCTCGCGTTCGTGGTGGCACGCGGCGTGTTCGGGCCGCTGCCGGCGGCCGGCCCGCGCGAACCCGGCGTGCTGGCGCGGCAGGTGCGGCCCGATGCGCTGCGCGTGACGCCGCTCGCGCAGGCCACCGACCAGCCCGTCATCGGCGGCCCGATCGCGCCGCCGGCCGTCACGGCCGAACCGCTCGCGGCGTCCGCGCCCTGACGGCGCCGGGCCGCGCTCAGGACTGCTGCGCGCGCACCTTCTTCAGCAACGCGGTGGTCGAGCGGTCGTGCTCGAACGGAATCGCCAGCGCCCGGCCGCCCCAGCCGCGCACCAGCGCCGATTCCGGCAACGCATCCATGTCGTAGTCGCCGCCCTTCACGAGAATGTCCGGACGGACGGCCTCGATCAGCGACACGGGCGTCTTTTCCTCGAATTTCACGACCCAGTCGACGCTTTCCAGCGCCGCGAGCAGCGCCGCGCGGTCGTCCTCGCGATTGATCGGCCGGTCGTCGCCCTTGCCGAGCATGCGTACCGACGCGTCGCTGTTCACGCCGACGATCAGGCATGCGCCGAGCGCTTTCGCGTCGGCGAGATAGGTGACGTGGCCGCGATGCAGGATGTCGAACACGCCGTTGGTGAACACGACGGGCGACGGCAGCGTGGCGCGCAGGGCGACGAGGGCGTCGCGGGTGATCAGCTTGCGTTCGAAAGTGGCGGACATGATGAAGGTCGGATCGAATGAGCAGTGCGTACGGCGACGTGGAGCCGTGGCGCCGGAAACGAAAAAGCCCGCCGGGCGCGCCGAGCGGGCTTCATGGGGCAGCGGCGAAGCGGCGCGCGCGGCCGGCGTGAATCGTGAATCAGGCCGGCCCCGGCGCGCCAGCCGGCCTCAGGCCGGTTGCGCGGCCGACGACGGGCCGCTTTCGGCCTGCAGGCGGCCGGTGACTTCCTTGCGGTAGCGGTTCAGCTCCTGCGCGGTCGCGAACGTGCGCTCGAACAGGATCGACAGGTTGTGCAGGATCCGCTCGATGACCTTCTTTTCCCATTCGCCGTCGAAACGGATCTGCTCGTCGAGCCAGCGCTCGAGCCATTCCGGATCGGGCAGGCGCGACTGCACGGTGTCGCGCGGGAACAGCGCCTGGTTCACGTGCAGGTTGGTCGGGTGCAGCGGCTTCTCGGTGCGGCGCGCCGACGCCATCAGCACGCCGATCTTCGCGAACGCGGCACGTGCGACGTCGCCGCAGTTGTTCAGCGCCTTCTTCATGTAGCGCAGGTATGCGCCGCCGTGGCGTGCTTCATCGCGCGAGATCGTTTCGTAGATCTGCTTGATGACCGGCTCGGTGTGCCAGTCGGCCGCGCAGCGGTACCAGTGGTTCAGGCGGATCTCGCCGCAGAAGTGCAGCATCAGCGTCTCGAGCGGCGGCGCCGGATCGAATTCGAAGCGCACCGCGTGCAGCTCCTCTTCGGTCGGCACCATCTCCGGCCGGAAGCGGCGCAGGTATTCCATCAGCACGAGCGAATGCTTCTGTTCCTCGAAGAACCACACGCTCATGAACGCGGAAAAGTCGCTGTCGTGCTGGTTGTCGCGCAGGAACATCTCCGTCGCGGGCAGCGCCGACCATTCGGTGATCGCGTTCATCTTGATCGTCTTCGCCTGCTCGTCGGTGAGCAGCGAAGCGTCGAACTTGTCCCACGGAATGTCCTTCTCCATGTCCCAGCGGACGGCTTCGAGCGATCGGTAAAGTTCCGGATAAAGCATCGTGTTCATGATGGTCCCACCCCTGTTCTGCGCAATGCGACTTCTCTAAACGTGACTGTTGCCGCAAAGGCGCGCCAAGCGCGCTTTTTGCGGCCAAGACTGTGATTTTACGCGTGAAACCGACCGGCCGGACGCCGATTGCTCGTCCGGCAGCCGGGCGGCCGCGTCGCCGCCGTTGCGGCATGCCGCAGCCACGCTCCGCACGAACGGAACCGACTGCACGCTTGCCTGAGTGGGGGCCGGCGCTGGCCGGCTCGTTGGCGCGCCCGTCCCCTGCCCCAGGCGGGTTCCCCGAAAGGTCCCGTGCGGATGCCGGATCGGCGGGCTGCTCGATATGGTGTATACGGCGGCGGCCATGATATCACGCGTGCATGACGGTTCCGAGACGCCTGCCCGGTCGTGCGCCGCCAACCGCAGTGCGGCGATCTGTCGCGGCCGACCGTCGCGAAAACGCAACCTTACATTGCCCTGTCCGAATCAGACCCGCATTTCGCCGGTCGCGAGGCCGTCTTCCGGCGGCATGCCGGCGGCCGGCGCGCTGCCGCCATCCGCCAGTGCAATCCAGCCGGCCAGCGTGTCGCGCTGCGCGCGCCCGTCGCGGTAGCCGAGCTCGATCAGTTCGCGCGTGAACGCCTCCTCGAACAGCAGGTAGCTCGCGAACGACGCGCCGGCCGGCTGGCTGCCGCCGATCGCGCCGAGCAGCCCGCGCATCGTCGCCGGCATCTGCTTCAGGTGCTTCGCCGCGATCAGCTCGATCCGCTCGGACGGCGCGATCGCGAGCACGTCGACGTGCCGCCAGCCGCTGTCCACCTCGACCTGGTGCGGCAGGTGCTCGATCATCCGGTTGATGTGCTCGATGCGCTCGATGTCCGAGCCGATCGAGTCGAGGAACACGCTCGCGAGCACCTGCTGGCCGATCTGCGCGAGCGTCGGGTAGCCACGTACCAGCCCGGCGCCGTTCGCGGCCGGGATCTCGGGCCGCGGGTCGGCCGCGCCGACCACGACGATCCGGTCCGCGCCGAAGTGAATCGCCGGCGACAGCGGCGCGATCTGCCGGATCGACCCGTCGCCGAAGTATTCGATCTGCCCGTCGAGCACCAGCGGCACGGCCGGGAACACGAAAGGAATCGCCGACGACGCGAGCAGGTGCGACGCCGACAAGTCGACGAGCCGCGCGGTGCGCTGCGCGCGCCGCCACGCCTGGATCGGCTCGGCCGCCTGGTAGAACGTGAGGTGCCGCCCGCTCGAATAGCTGAGCGCCGTCACCGCGAGCGCGTGCAGCAGGCGCGCCTCGAGCATCTGCTCGATCCGGTGGAAACTCAGCTCGCGCTGCAGCAGGTGGGCGAGCGGCGCGTTGTCGAGCAACCCGCGCGGCGAACGGCGGGCCGCCCAGCCGAAGGTCATCGCCGCGAGCCAGCGCGCGCCGGCGGCCGCGATGCCGAGCCAGTCGGTGCGATACACGTAGTCGGCGCGCAACGGCTCCCAGAATTCGAGCAGGCGCCGCACGCCGTGGGAAAAGTCGTCCGCGTGGCTCGCGATCGACGTCGCGTTGATCGCGCCGGCCGACGAGCCGCACACGACCGCGAACGGCAGCGTGTGCCGCTGCGGATCGGCCTCGCGCGCGATCTCGGCCAGCGCCTTCAGCACGCCGACCTGATAGGCGGCACGTGCGCCGCCTCCCATCAGAACGAGCGCGAGCCGCATGATCGACCTGCTACCTGCGCCGCGTCACGTCGAGCGCTTCGGCGGACGGGTTTCGGGCGACGAAGCGGCTGCCGCGCGCGCCGCGGCCGAACCGGCCGCTCCGGCCGGCTTTGCGCGCTTCGCCGCGGGCTTGCGCGGCGCGGCGGCAGCCGGCGCCGGCTTCGCGGCCTGCTCCGGCGCAGCTTGCCCCGGCTGTGCGGCCGCGGCCTGCGGCGCATCGCCCGGCGCGGCGGGCTGCATGCCCGGCTGCGCCATCGCGAGGCTCGCGAGCTGGTTGAACTGCGACTGCAGCAGGTTCCACCAGCCGGAAGGATCGAAGGCCTGCTGCGCGGCGTCGCCCGCCGATGCATCCGCGGCGGACGCCGCAGCATCGGCATCCGGCGCCGGCGACGCGTGTTTCGCCGCATGCGCGGCCGCGACAGCCGCTTCCTCGGCCGCCGACATCGAGCTTTGCGCGAACGCGCCAAAAGCGCGCAGCGTCGCGAGCGTCGCGCGCTGCACCTCGAGCGCCTGGATCGCGGACTGCAGCATCCCGAGATTGAGCTTCAGCCACTGCTCGACGGCGCGCAGATCGGTGATCCGCTTGTCGAGTTCCTCGACGCTCGTGAGCGGCGCCATCATGTCGGACATGCTCGACAGCGACGGCGGCAGCCCTTGCGTGGCGCCCGGAAACGACGTCATCCCGCCGAACGGAGACATCCGCATCATGTCCCACATGCGGTCCATCATGTCGGCGGGCTTGAAGCCGGCAAAGCCGGCGAAAGGGTTGGAGCCGGAGGCATCGGTCGTCATACGGGCATCCTGGTTGACTGGGTGAGAGCGAGGCGGCCGCCATGCGTCGCGCGAGCCGCGCCTGGATCGATCATAGCGCCAGCGCGTGTCAGAACGGCGCGTCGCCGGGAAACTCGGGCGGGCGCCGCTCGCGCAGCGAGCGGATCCCTTCCTGCACGTCGGGCCCGGAAAAACCCATGAATTCGAGCGCAAGCGACGTATCGAAGGTCGGCCCGGCCGTGCGCAGCCAGTTGTTCAATGCGTACTTGGTCCAGCGGATCGCCGACTGCGAACCGTGCGCGAGCCGCTCGGCCACTTCGTAGGCCTTCGGCAGCAGGTCGGCCGGATCCACCGCGAGCGAGACCAGCCCGATCCGCTCGGCCTCCTCGCCGCTCACCGGCTCGCACAGCAGCAGGTAGTACTTCGCCTTCGCCATCCCGCACAGCAGCGGCCACACGATCGCCGCGTGGTCGCCGGCCGCGACGCCGAGCCGCGTGTGGCCGTCGATGATGCGCGCATCCTTCGCGGCGATCGAGATGTCGGCGAGCAGTCCGGCGACGAGCCCCGCCCCGACGGCCGGCCCGTGCATCGCCGACACGATCGGCTTGCTGCAGTTGATCACGTTGTAGACGAGGTCGCGCGCCTCGCGCCACACGCGGGCGCGCACGTCGAAGTCGTTCGCCATGTCCTCGACGAGCGCGAGATCGCCGCCCGCCGAGAAGCCCTTGCCTTCGCCGCGGATCACCGCGACGCGCGTGTCGGGATCGCGGTCGACGTCGCGCCAGATGTCGGCGAGCTCGCGATGCATGCGTGCGGTCGCGGTCGCGAGGCCGCTGCGGTTCGCGCCCTCGCCGCTCATCACGATGTCGAGCACGCCATGGTCGCGGCGCGTCACCTTCAGTGCTTCGTAACCGCCGTACGCGGCGAGATTGGCCATGCGCTGCTCCTTGCTCGAGGTTCTCGAACCCCTGAATCGAGTGTAGCCAAGCCCGCGCGGGCAAACATCAGGCGAAACCCGGCGCGCGGGCCGAAGCCGGGTTTCGCGGGCGCGGAGCGCTGCGTGCGCCGCGTGGCTTACGCCGCGCCGTCGGGCGGCGCGACCGACTGCTCGATCGCACCGAAGATCGACTTGCCGGCCGTGTCGAACATCTCGATGCGCACGGTATCGCCGTAGCGCATGAACTCGGTCTGCGGCGCGCCGTGCTCGATCGTCTCGAGGCAGCGCTTCTCGGCGATGCAGCAATAGCCGCGCTTCGCGTCCTTGTTCGACACCGTGCCCGAACCGACGATCGAGCCGGCGCGCAGGTTGCGCGTCTTCGCCGCGTGCGCGACCAGCTGGCCGAAGTGAAACACCATGTCGGTGCCCGCATCGGGCTGGCCGACCTTCTTGCCGTTCCAGTGGACGATCATCGGCCGGTGCACGCGGCCTTCGCGCCATTCGTCGCCGAGCTCGTCGGGCGTCACGGCGACCGGCGCGAACGCGGTGGCCGGCTTGCTCTGGAAGAAGCCGAAGCCCTTCGCGAGCTCGGCCGGAATCAGGTTGCGCAGCGACACGTCGTTCACCAGCGTGACGAGCCGCACGGCCTTCAGCGCTTCGTCGGGCGTCGCGCTCATCCGCACGTCGCCGGTGATCACCGCGACTTCCGCCTCGAAATCGATGCCCCATTCCTCGGACGGGCACACGACGTCGTCGCGGGCTCCAAGGAAATCGTCGCTGCCGCCCTGGTACATCAGCGGGTCGGTCCAGAATTCGGGCGGCATCTCCGCGCCGCGCGCGCGGCGCACGAGTTCGACGTGGTTCACGTACGCGGAGCCGTCGGCCCACTGGAACGCGCGCGGCAGCGGCGCCATGCAGTTGGCCGGATCGAACGCGAATGAATTGCGCGCGCGGCCGTGGTTCAGCGCGTCGTACAGGTCGCGCAGCTGCGGCGCGTAGAACGCCCAGTCGTCGAGGACGCGCTGCAGCGTCGGCGCGATCGCGTCGGCGATTGCCGCGGTATGCAGGTCGCGCGACACGACGATCAGCTGGCCGTCGCGCGTGCCGTCCTTCAGCGAAGCAAGTTTCATAAGGGGGACTCTGCCGTTGTAGTGACGATGGAGGGAATCTATTTTACGATGGTGAATCCCTGCGGCGCGTCGCGATTGTGCGCGCCGTTTTCACCCCGATTTTTCGGCCCGGTTTTTTTAGCTCGATTCCTGCCGCCTTTTCGCGCACCTGCCGCCCATGCCTGCCAGCCCGCTTCCCGACGACGATCTTGCCGACTCCGACACCGACGACGCCGCTTCCGGCGAGCACGGCGAGAAGGTCCGTTCCGGCATCCAGTCGATCGAGGTCGGCTTCCGCCTGCTCGACGTGCTGACGAGCGAGCCGCGCGCGATGATGCTGCGCGACCTCGCGCAGCGCGCGGGCATGAGTCCTGCGAAGGCGCACCGCTACCTCGTCAGCTTCTCGCGGCTCGGCGTGGTGTCGCAGGATCCCGTCTCGGGCCGCTACGAGCTCGGCGGCTTCGCGCTGCAGATGGGGCTCGCGCGGCTCGCGCGCGTCGACGGCGTGAAGCTCGCGCGGATCGCGCTGACCGAATTCCGCGACCGCCTCGACCAGACGGTCGGTATCGCCGTATGGGGCAACCAGGGGCCGACGATCGTGCACTGGATGGAATCGAGCCACCCGGCGAAGGCATCGCTGAAGCTCGGCGACGTGATGCCGCTGCTCGGCTCCGCAACGGGGCTGCTGTTCGCCGCGTACCTGCCGCGCAGCAAGACCGCCGCGATGCTCGAGCGCGAACTTGCCGATACGCGCCGCTCGCCGCACCACGGCGGCCCGCGCACGCTCGACGAGGTCGACGCGGTGCTCGCCGACGTGCGCCGGCACGAAGCCGCGCGCGTCGAGGGGATGCTGCTGCCGACGATCCACGCGTTCTGCATGCCCGTGTTCGATGCGGTCGGCGAACTCGCGCTCGCGATCGTCGCGCTCGGCCAGGAAGGCTCGTTCGACATTGCGTGGGGCGGCGAGATCGACACGGCGCTGCGCGCTTGCGCGCAGAAACTGTCTTACGAACTCGGCTATAGTCCCGACGCGCGCGACGCCTGACGCACGCGGTACCCGCCCCGTCACGCAGCGCGAACGCGCGACGCATTCGACAGTCCGATTCCTGTGGCGCGCGCTGCGCGCCCGACGTCACGCGAGCGCCCCGATCCTGTTCCGATGCCCATGCAGCCTGCCGACCTCCGTCCGAGTCACGCCTTGCCCCGCCACTGGCTGCGGGTGGGCATTGCGCTCGTCGTCGTGCTGGTGCTGCACGCGCTCGCCGCGTTCTGGCTGATGCGCAACCGCGACGCGTTCACGCCGCCCGAGCCCGCCGAGGTCCCCGTGCAGATCGAGCTGCTGAAACCGCAACCGATCGAGCGCCAGCCCGCACCGCCTGCGCCGAAGCCGGTCGAGCAGCCGGCCGCGCCCGCACCGGCTGCCCCGAAGGCCGCCGCACCGAAACCCGCGCCGGCGCCGGAGCCGGTCCTCACGTCGACGCAAACGGCCGAACACGGCGAGCCGCCGGCCGCCGCGTCCGCAGCGAGTGGCGTGCCGGGCGCGTCGGGCGCGCATGCCGCGTCGGCCGCCGGCGCCGCCAGCGCCGCGACGCCGGGCCCCGCGACACAAGGCGTGAAGTTCACCGCACCGCCCTCCGGCGACCTGCAGTACGACACGTTCTACAACGGCATGCAGAACATGATCGGCACGATCCGCTGGCGCACCGACGGGCGTACCTACGACCTGTCGGTGTCGATGCCCGTGCCGTTCGTCGGCCCGTTCACCTATCGCAGCGAAGGCCGCATCGACGCGTTCGGCGTCGCGCCCGACCGCTACGTCGAGAAGCGCGGCAAGCGGCCGGAAGACATCGCGATCTTCAACCGCGAGATCCGGCAGGTCGTGTTCACGCGCACGCCGAACAATGCGCCGCTGCCCGACGGCGTGCAAGACCGCTTCAGCATGCTGATGCAACTGTCGGGGCTCGTGCGCGGCAATCCCGCCGCATACAAGCCGGGCGTCACGCAGCAGTTCTTCGTGATCGACAACAACAGCGGCGAGACCTGGCCGATCACCGTGATCGGCGACGAGCAGGTGCAGACGCAGACCGGCATCATCAACGCGCGGCACTTCATGCGCCTGCCTCGACGCGACGGCGACACGCGCCGGATCGACATGTGGCTCGCGCCGTCGCTCGGCTGGCTGCCCGCGCGGCTCGTGCAGACCGAACCGAACGGCGCGCAGATCGAGCTGTTGTGGCATGGCCGGCTCGCGGCGCCGGGCGCGCCGTCCGATGCGGAATCCGCAGACGGCGCCACGCATGCGCCCGGCGGTGCACCGACGCCCGATGCATCGGCCGCACCGGCCGCGGCACCGGCACAACCCGCGCTGCCCGACACCGTGCAACCGCCGGCACAACCGGCTGCACCGCCCGCGTCATCGCCTGTCACATCACCTGTCACACAGTGAACTCACGCGCGACTCGGCAATTTCGACCGATTACAGATTTCCTTGAAATCGCCGATGACACTCTTTAACAACTATTTCAGTCCACCGGCCGACAATAGGAAACGTTTCATAGACATCGGCTTCTAACCGATACACCCCATGCAGACGGGAACGGGGTGTGCAGCGCAAGCCCCTTGAAACCGGCAAGGCTCGCCCCACCTAGGGGACAACAAGGCCAGATGCCACTGCGAAGAGGAGTGCCGCCATGCAAATGATCTACAACAGCCCCAACTACTGCGTCGTCGAATTCGCGCCGCAGGCCGGCCACCACCTGATGAATGCCGGCGGATATGAAATCGTCGACAAGAACGCGCAGCGCGAAATCTTCATCGACGGCGAACTTGCCGAACGATTCCGCGCGCACGTGAAGCAGTTGATCGAGGATGAACCGTCGCTCGACGAAGTCGACGAATTCCTCGGACAATTCGACAGCCTGATGATGATGCCCGTCGTGCTGCACTGACGACCCGCGGCCCGGCGCCTCGCGCGGCCGGGCCATTCGCCGCGCAACGACGCGGCGCCGCGAGCACTCCGATCATGCCCCCGCCCGGTTCGCCGCGCGGGGGTTTTCATTTGGCGGCCCACCGGCGCGGCGCCAGGCCGGGCGGGCCCCAGGCGCACCGGCTACAATGACGGTTTTCCCGTCTTCGCCGGTCCTTCGCCCATGTCTGCGACTCCTCTCGCCGCTTCCGTCCCGCTCGACGCGCCCTACACGCGCGGCGCCGCTCTGCCCGCGCTGCTGACATCGCGCATCCTGATCCTCGACGGCGCGATGGGCACGATGATCCAGCGCTACAAGCTCGACGAAGCCGCGTATCGTGGCGAGCGCTTCAAGGATTTCGCGCGCGACATCAAGGGCAACAACGAACTGCTGTCGATCACGCAGCCGCAGATCATCCGCGAGATCCACGACCAGTACTTCGCGGCCGGCGCCGACATCGTCGAGACCAACACGTTCGGCGCGACGACCGTCGCGCAGTCCGACTACGAGATGGAAGATCTCGTCGTCGAGATGAACATCGAATCGGCAAAGCTCGCACGCGAAGCGGCCGAGAAATACGCGACGCCGGACAAGCCGCGCTTCGTCGCGGGCGCGATCGGACCGACGCCGAAGACAGCGAGCATCTCGCCGGACGTCAACGATCCCGGCGCACGCAACGTCACGTTCGACGAGCTGCGCACGTCGTACTACCAGCAGGCGAAGGCGCTGCTCGATGGCGGCGTCGACCTGTTCCTCGTCGAGACGATCTTCGACACGCTGAATGCGAAGGCTGCGCTGTTCGCGCTCGACGAGCTGTTCGAGGACACCGGCGAGCGCCTGCCGATCATGATCTCGGGCACCGTCACCGATGCGTCGGGCCGGATCCTGTCGGGCCAGACGGTCGAGGCGTTCTGGAATTCGCTGCGCCACGCGAAGCCGCTCACGTTCGGCCTGAACTGCGCGCTCGGCGCGGCGCTGATGCGCCCGTACATCGCCGAGCTCGCGAAGCTGTGCGACACCTACGTGTCGTGCTACCCGAACGCGGGCCTGCCGAACCCGATGGCCGAGACGGGCTTCGACGAAACGCCGGACGTCACGTCGGGCCTGCTGAAGGAATTCGCGCAAGCCGGGCTCGTGAACCTCGCGGGCGGCTGCTGCGGCACGACGCCCGAACACATCGCCGAGATCGCGAAGGCGCTCGCCGACGTGAAGCCGCGCCGCTGGCCGAACCAGTACAGCGACAACGCCTGACCCGACCGCCCACGCCCTTCATCACCAGAATTCGCACCGCCATGACCGATCACATGATGCGCCTTGCCGGCCTCGAGCCGTTCAACGTCACGCCCGGGACGCTCTTCATCAACGTCGGCGAACGCACCAACGTCACCGGCTCGAAGGCGTTCGCGCGCATGATCCTCAACGGCCAGTTCGACGAGGCGCTCGCCGTCGCGCGCCAGCAGGTCGAGAACGGCGCGCAGGTGATCGACATCAACATGGACGAGGCGATGCTCGATTCGAAGGCGGCGATGGTGCGCTTCCTGAATCTCATCGCATCCGAGCCGGACATCGCACGCGTGCCGATCATGATCGACTCGTCGAAGTGGGAAGTGATCGAGGCGGGCCTGAAGTGCGTGCAGGGCAAGGCGATCGTCAACTCGATCTCGCTGAAGGAAGGCGAGGACGCGTTCCGCCACCACGCGCACCTGATCCGCCGCTACGGCGCGGCGGCCGTCGTGATGGCGTTCGACGAGACCGGCCAGGCCGACACCTACGAGCGCAAGATCGAGATCTGCACGCGCTCGTACAACTTCCTCGTGAACGAAGTCGGTTTCCCGCCGGAAGACATCATCTTCGACCCGAACATCTTCGCGGTCGCGACCGGCATCGAGGAGCACAACAACTACGCGGTCGATTTCATCGAGGCGACCCGCTGGATCAAGCAGAACCTGCCGCACGCGAAGATCAGCGGCGGCGTGTCGAACGTGTCGTTCTCGTTCCGCGGCAACGACCCGGTGCGCGAGGCGATCCACACCGTGTTCCTGTACCACGCGATCCAGGCGGGGATGGACATGGGCATCGTCAACGCGGGCCAGCTCGGCGTGTATGCCGACCTCGATCCGGAGCTGCGCGAGCGCGTCGAGGACGTGATCCTGAACCGCCGCGACGATTCGACCGACCGCCTGCTCGAGATCGCCGACAAGTTCAAGGCAGGGGGTGCGAAAAAGGAAGAGAACCTCGAGTGGCGCAACCAGCCGGTCGAGAAGCGGCTCTCGCATGCGCTGGTGCACGGCATCACGAACTTCATCGTCGAAGATACCGAAGAAGTGCGTGCGAAGATCGCCGCGGCCGGTGGCCGACCGATCAACGTGATCGAAGGGCCGCTGATGGACGGGATGAACATCGTCGGCGACCTGTTCGGCCAGGGCAAGATGTTCCTGCCGCAGGTGGTGAAGTCGGCGCGCGTGATGAAGCAGGCGGTCGCACACCTGATCCCGTTCATCGAGGAAGAAAAACGCCTGCTCGCGGAAGCGGGCGGCGACGTGCGCGCGAAGGGCAAGATCGTCATCGCGACCGTGAAGGGCGACGTGCACGACATCGGCAAGAACATCGTGTCGGTCGTGCTCCAGTGCAACAACTTCGAAGTCGTCAACATGGGCGTGATGGTCCCGTGTAACGAGATCCTCGCGAAGGCGAAGGTCGAGGGCGCGGACATCATCGGGCTGTCGGGCCTCATCACGCCGAGCCTCGAGGAAATGGCCTACGTCGCGTCCGAAATGCAGCGCGACGACTACTTCCGCGTGAAGAAGATCCCGCTGCTGATCGGCGGCGCCACGACGTCGCGCGTGCACACGGCCGTGAAGATCGCGCCGCACTACGAAGGCCCGGTGGTCTACGTGCCGGACGCGTCGCGCTCGGTGTCGGTCGCGTCGAGCCTGCTGTCCGACGAAGGCGCGACGAAGTACCTCGACGAGCTGAAGTCCGACTACGAACGGATCCGCGACCAGCACGCGAACCGCAAGGCGCAGCCGATGGTCACGCTCGCCGACGCGCGCGCGAACAAGACCAAGGTCGACTGGGCGGGCTACCAGCCGGTGAAGCCGAAGTTCATCGGCCGCCGCGTGTTCAAGAACTACGACCTGAACGAGCTCGCGCAGTACATCGACTGGGGCCCGTTCTTCCAGACCTGGGACCTCGCGGGCCCGTACCCGGCGATCCTGAACGACGAGATCGTCGGCGAATCGGCGCGCCGCGTGTTCTCCGACGCGAAATCGATGCTCGCGCGCCTGATTCAGGGCCGCTGGCTGACCGCGAGCGGCGTGCTCTCGCTGCTGCCGGCGAATACCGTCAACGACGACGACATCGAGATCTACAGCGACGAGTCGCGCTCGGAAGTGCTGCTCACGTGGCGCAACCTGCGCCAGCAGAGCGTGCGCCCGGTGGTCGACGGCGTGATGCGGCCGAACCGCTCGCTCGCCGACTTCATCGCACCGAAGGAATCGGGCGTCGCCGACTACATCGGGATGTTCGCGGTAACGGCCGGCCTCGGCGTCGACGTGAAGGAAAAGCAGTTCGAAGCCGACCACGACGACTACAGCGCGATCATGCTGAAGGCGCTCGCCGACCGCTTCGCGGAAGCCTTCGCGGAAGCGATGCACGCCCGCGTACGGCGCGAGCTGTGGGGCTACGCGAGCGGTGAAACGCTCGACAACGAAGCGCTGATCGCGGAAAAGTACGCGGGTATCCGCCCGGCACCCGGCTACCCGGCCTGCCCCGACCACCTCGTGAAGCGCGACATGTTCGACGTGCTGCGCGCGGACGAGATCGGCATGAGCGTGACCGACTCGCTGGCGATGCTGCCGGCTGCGAGCGTGTCGGGCTTCTATCTCGCGCATCCGGACAGCACCTACTTCTCGGTCGGTAAAATCGGGCAGGATCAGCTCGAGGACTACGCGCAGCGCATGGCGCTGTCGCTCGACGACGCGCGCCGCGCGCTCGCACCGCAGCTCTGATCACCCCATTTTCATCAGACAAAATAAAAGCCCGCTCGGAAGCGGGCTTTTTCTTGTCTTACTAACCTTTCGTACTGCCGGGCAAGGAAGCTCAGAAACCCCAGTGCACGTCGGCCTGGCCGGCCTTCGCTTCGCGCAGCATCGTGAGGAACGGCGCGACGCGCTGTGCCAGGCTCGGCGGCACTTCGTGGTGCGAGTGGTCGGCTTCGTCCTCGTGGAAATGGCCGGCATGCTCGGCGCGTTCCTGCTTCGCCTGCGCGACCGCGCCTTCCAGCTTGGCGATCGCGTGGTCCAGCTCGTCGTGCGTAATCACACCGCGCTCGCCCAGCTGCTTGCCGACGAGACCCAGCACATACACGGCGAAATCCTTCAGCACGTCGAGATCCTGTGCCGCCTTGCTCTTGAACGTAATCATGACAATTCCCTTTTCATCTTGTTGTGCCTGCGCAGCGCGGTTGGGGAACGCCGGCAGACCGGCGTCCGGCCTCGCGGACACGGGCCGCCTGAGCGGCATATTAGCACCTGTTAAAATTCTGCGATCCCTGAAACGCGCGCTTAAAAAGCGTGCCGGCGGGCCGGCGTTTCCGGCCGCCACCAACGAAGCCTTCTACCAGCATGCTGCCAGCACACAAACAGACCCTCGAAGCCCTGCTCGCGGATAGCGTCAAGCAGGTCGCACACGCGCTGAAAGGCGCCGACGCCGCGTTCGTCGCCCCCGCCATCACGCTGGAGCGCCCGAAGGTCGCCGCGCACGGCGACGTCGCGTGCAACGTCGCGATGCAGCTCGCGAAGCCGCTCGGCACGAACCCGCGCCAGCTCGCCGAGCAGATCGTCGCCGCCCTCACCGCCCAGCCGGGCGCGCAAGGCCTCGTCGAAGCCGCCGAGATCGCCGGCCCCGGCTTCATCAACCTGCGCCTGTCGGCCGCCGCGAAGCAGGCGGTGATCGCCGCCGTGTTCGACCAGGGCCGCGCGTTCGGCACGTCGGATCGCGAGAAAGGCAAGCAAGTGTTGCTCGAATTCGTGTCGGCCAACCCGACCGGCCCGCTGCACGTCGGCCACGGCCGCCAGGCCGCGCTCGGCGACGTGCTCGCGAACGTGATCGCGAGCCAGGGCTACGCGGTGCACCGCGAGTTCTACTACAACGACGCGGGCGTGCAGATCGGCAACCTCGCGATCTCGACGCAGGCGCGCGCACGCGGCCTGAAGCCGGGCGACGCGGGCTGGCCGGAAGCCGCGTACAACGGCGAATACATCGCCGACATCGCACGCGACTTCCTGAACGGCGAAACGGTCGCGGCGTCGGACGGCGAACCGGTCAAGGGCACGGGCGACGTCGAGGATCTCGACGCGATCCGCAAGTTCGCGGTCACGTACCTGCGTCGCGAGCAGGACATGGACCTGCAGGCGTTCGGCGTAAAGTTCGACCAGTACTACCTCGAGTCGTCGCTGTACAGCGAAGGTCGCGTCGAGAAGACGGTCGACGCGCTGATCAAGGCCGGCATGACCTACGAGCAGGACGGCGCGCTGTGGCTGCGCACGACCGACGAAGGCGACGACAAGGATCGCGTGATGCGCAAGTCGGACGGCACGTACACGTACTTCGTGCCGGACGTCGCGTACCACGTGACGAAGTGGGAGCGCGGCTTCACCAAGGTGATCAACATCCAGGGTTCGGACCACCACGGCACGATCGCGCGCGTGCGCGCGGGCCTGCAGGGGCTGCACATCGGGATCCCGAAGGGCTACCCCGACTACGTGCTGCACAAGATGGTCACCGTGATGCGTGACGGCCAGGAAGTGAAGATCTCGAAGCGCGCGGGCAGCTACGTGACGGTGCGCGACCTGATCGAATGGTCGGGTGGCGCGGCGGCGGGCCAGGAAGCGGCGCCCGACCTGATCGACGAAGCGACCATCACGCGCGGCCGTGACGCGGTGCGCTTCTTCCTGATCTCGCGCAAGGCCGATACCGAGTTTGTATTCGACATCGACCTCGCGCTGAAACAGAACGACGAAAACCCGGTCTATTACGTCCAGTACGCGCACGCGCGGATCTGCTCGGTGCTCAACGAGCTGAAGTCGCGCTACAACGTCGACGTCGCGCAGTTGCCGGGCGCCGACCTGTCGCAGCTGACGAGCGCGCAAGCGGCGTCGCTGATGCAGAAGCTGGCCGAGTACCCGGACATGCTCACGCACGCGGCCAACGAACTGGCGCCGCACGCGGTCGCGTTCTACCTGCGCGACCTCGCTGGCGAATTCCACTCGTTCTACAATGCGGAGCGCGTGCTGGTCGACGACGAAGCACCGCGTAATGCGCGCGCCGCGCTCCTCGCCGCGACCCGGCAGGTGCTCGAGAACGGTCTGGCGGTGCTCGGCGTGTCCGCGCCCGCCAAGATGTAACGCAGCAAGCGGCCCGAATCGGGCAGCGAATGGCTGCGGCAGGCGCGCCCGCCGTCGGGTGCCCGTCGCGGCCTTTTCAAGATTCTTTTTGCAGGTGACTCAAGCAATGGCACAACCACGCCGAACTTCGAAGCAATCGAAACAAGCCGGAGGGACATTCCTTGGAATCGTGCTGGGCCTGATCGTCGGCCTCGCGATCGCCGTGGTGGTGGCGCTCTACATCACGCGCTCCCCGTCGCCGTTCGTGTCGAAGGTCGCGCCGCCGCCGGCCGACAACGGCGCGAGCCAGCCGCAGCAGTTCGATCCGAACCGCGCGCTGCAGGGCAAGACGCCCGGCCAGCCGGTGCCGCAGGCCGCGCAGCCCGCGCCGCCGAACACGGCGCCCGGCCAGGCCGCGAACCAGACCCAGGGCGGCCTGCTGCCCGAACCGCAGATCGTCGAAGTGCCGCCGTCGGCCAACGGGTCGAGCGGCTCGAACAATACCGGCAGCTCGAACGGCACGACCGCGTCGAACAATCCGTCGTCGGGCAACGGCGTCGCCGTCGCGCCGAAGCCGGCCGACACCACGCCGCCGCCGAAGAAGACGCAGCAAGCGCAGCAACAGCAGCAGCAACAGCAACAACAGCGCCCGCAGCAGCAGTCCGGCGGCGAGGACGACCTCGCGCGCTTCGCCGCGCAGAAGCAGGCCCAGCAAGCCGCCGCGCAAAAGCAGCAACAGCAGCAACTGGCCGCGAACACGCCGAAGCCGACCTCGTCGGCCACGGCCGCCGCGGCAGCGAAGCCGCCGACCGCGAACGATGCGAATACCGGCTACTTCCTGCAGGTGGGCGCGTACAAGACGGAAGGCGACGCCGAGCAGCAGCGCGCGCGCCTCGGCTTTCAGGGCTTCGAGTCGAAGGTGTCGAAGCGGGATGTCAGCGGCGTGACCTATTTCCGCGTACGCGTCGGCCCGTTCTCGAAGTTCGAGGAGATGAACTCGGCCCGCCAGCGCCTGTCCGATGCAGGTGTCGACACGGCGGTGATCCGTTTCACGAAGCAGTGAGCAACCGGCCGAGCCCACTCAGAACCCGTTACGTTCCGTAACCCGAGCAACTGATTCGACGTTCACAACATGAAAAAACTGCTTAGCACGCTCCTTCTGTCCCTGGGCCTGGCCGCCGGTCTCGCGCAGGCTTCGCCCGCCGCGCCGGTCGCCGGCAAGGACTTCGAGGTGATGAAGTCGCCGCAGCCGGTGTCCGCGCCGGCCGGCAAGGTCGAGGTAATCGAGTTCTTCTGGTACGGCTGCCCGCACTGCTACGAATTCGAGC
This sequence comes from Burkholderia sp. AU45251, assembly GCF_030482905.1. Lineage (NCBI taxonomy): Bacteria > Pseudomonadati > Pseudomonadota > Betaproteobacteria > Burkholderiales > Burkholderiaceae > Burkholderia > Burkholderia sp. AU45251. The sequence goes on from NZ_JAUJQH010000043.1 coordinate 23,183, forward strand.
CGACGATCGAGGCCTGGGTGAAAAAGCAAGGCAACAACATCGACTTCAAGCGCGTCCCGGTCGCATTCCGTGACGATTTCGTCCCGCACTCGAAGCTGTTCTACGCGGTGTCCGCGCTCGGCATCTCCGAGAAGGTCACGCCGGCGATCTTCAACGCGATCCACAAGCAGAAGAACTACCTGCTGACGCCGCAGGCGCAGGCCGACTTCCTGGCCACGCAGGGCGTCGACAAGAAGCAGTTCATGGACGCGTACAACTCGTTCAGCGTGCAGGGCGAAGTGAACCAGTCGGCCAAGCTGCTGAAGGACTACGCGATCGACGGCGTGCCGACGGTCGTCGTCCAGGGCAAGTACAAGACGGGCCCCGCTTACGCGAACAGCATCCCGGGCACCGCCCAGGTGCTGGACTTTCTCGTGAAGCAGGTTCAGGACAAGAAGCTCTGATCCCCGCCCGCGCGCCGGCATGACTACTCCGCTGAAGGTCTTCATCACCGGCGCATCGAGCGGCCTCGGCCTCGCGATGGCCGAGGAATACGCCCGCCAGGGCGCCACGCTCGCACTCGTCGCGCGACGCACCGATGCCCTCGATGCGTTCGCGCGGCGCTTCCCGAAGCTGTCCATCTCCGTCTATTCCGCCGACGTGCGCGATGCCGACGCGCTCGCGACGGCCGCCGCGTCGTTCATCGCGACGCACGGCTGCCCCGACGTCGTGATCGCGAACGCGGGCATCAGCCAGGGCGCCGTCACGGGCCAGGGCGATCTCGCGACGTTCCGCGACGTGATGGACATCAACTACTACGGGATGGTCGCGACGTTCGAGCCGTTCGTCGGCCCGATGACGGCCACGCGCCACGGCACGCTGGTCGGTGTCGCGAGCGTCGCCGGCGTGCGCGGCCTGCCCGGCTCCGGCGCGTACAGCGCGTCGAAATCGGCAGCGATCAAATATCTCGAAGCGCTGCGCGTCGAGTTGCGGCCGGCCGGCGTCGGCGTCGTGACGATCGCGCCCGGCTACATCCGCACGCCGATGACCGCGCACAACCCGTACCGGATGCCGTTCCTGATGGACGCCGACCGCTTCGCCGCGCGTGCGGCCCAGGCGATCGCGCGACAGCGCGCGTTCCGCGTGATTCCGTGGCAGATGGGTGTCGTCGCGAAAGTGCTGCACGTGCTGCCGCGCTGGCTGTACGACCGACTGTTCGAAAAGGCACCGCGCAAGCCGAAGGCCGGCGCACACTGACGCGCCAGCGAGCCGCCGGTCCGCGAAGCTTCGCGGGCCGTCTCTCCGTCTCTCCGTCTCTCCGTCTCTCCGTCTCTCCGTCTCTCCGTCTCTCCGTCTCTCCGTCTCTCCGTCTCTCCGTCTCTCCGTCTCTCCGTCTCTCCGTCTCTCCGTCTCTCCGCATCACCGCTTCACAGCACCGACGCCTGGCCGCTTCGACGCTTCGATTCGCGACACACCCGCACCGCTCCCGCGCCGTCCTCGACGCGCCGCCGTCCTGCTTGCCCAGCGCCAGCTCTCCGCCGTCCGCAGCCTCCTCCGCCCCGCCCGTCGCCCCAACACCCGTTCCGTCGCGAACGCAGCCGTTTTTCGGTCAATTCGCCGCGTTCAGGCGCCTTTTTTCACGCGTCGCGCGCTTTGACGGTATGCTATTCGCCAGCCGCGCCGGCCCTGTCCGCTTCCGGGCCGCGCCCGCATCCCGTCACCCAGCAAAAAACACAATCCACGTGGGAGATCCTATGCAGGTCAAGCTGTTCGCCGCGGCCGCGCTCGCCGCCGCCCTCGCCGTCCCCGGCCTCGTCGCCGCCAAGCCGCTCACCGTCTGCACGGAATCGAGCCCGGACGGCTTCGACGTCGTGCAGTACAACTCGCTCGTCACGACCAACGCATCGGCCGACGTGATCTTCAACACGCTCGTGTCGTACGACGAAGCCGCGAAGAAAGTCGCGCCCGCGCTCGCCGACAAATGGGACGCGAGCGCCGACGGCCTCACCTACACGTTCCACCTGCGCCCGAACGTCGCGTTCCAGACCACCGAATACTTCAAGCCGACCCGAGCGCTCAACGCGGACGACGTCGTGTTCACGTTCAGCCGGATGCTCGACGATGCGAACCCGTGGCACAAGGTGGCCGGCGCGAGCGGTTTCCCGCACGCGCAGTCGATGGGCCTCGTGAAGCTCGTGAAGTCGGTCACGAAGGTCGACGACAGCACCGTGAAGTTCGTGCTGAACGAGCCGAACGCGACCTTCGTGCCGATCCTGACGATGGGCTTCGCGTCGATCTACTCGGCCGAATACGCGGACCAGCTGCTGAAGGCCGGCAAGCAGGCCGACCTGAACGCGAAGCCGGTCGGCACGGGCCCGTTCGTGCTGAAGAGCTACACGAAGGACGCGCTGATCCGCTACGACGTGAACCCGACCTACTGGGGCACGAAGCCGAAGGTCGACCGGCTGATCTATGCGATCACGCCCGACCCGTCGGTGCGCCTGCAGAAAGTGAAGGCCGGCGAATGCCAGATCGCGCTGTCGCCGAAACCGCAGGACGTGCTCGCGGCGAAGGGCGAAAGCGCGCTGAAGGTCGTGCAGACGCCCGCGTTCATGACCGCGTTCGTCGCGCTGAACACGCAGAAGAAGCCGCTCGACAACGACAAGGTGCGCGAAGCGCTGAACCTCGCGTTCGACCGCGCGACCTACCTGAAGGTCGTGTTCGACAACACCGCGACGGCCGCGAACAACCCGTATCCGCCGAACACGTGGAGCTACGCGAAGGACGTCGCGCCGTATGCGTACGATCCCGCGAAAGCGAAGCAGCTGCTCGCACAAGCCGGCTTCCCGAACGGCTTCTCGACGACGATCTGGACGCGCCCGACCGGCAGCGTGCTGAACCCGAATCCGAAGGTCGGCGCGGAGCTGCTGCAGGCCGACCTCGCGAAGATCGGCGTGAAGGCCGAGGTCAAGGTGATCGAATGGGGCGAGCTGATCAAGCAGGCGAAGCTCGGCCAGCATGACATGCTGTTCATGGGCTGGGCCGGCGACAACGGCGATCCGGACAACTACCTGTCGCCGCTGTTCAGCTGCAACGCGGTGAAATCGGGCATCAACTTCGCGCGCTTCTGCGACGCGCAGCTCGATAAGCTGATCGCCGACGGCAAGTCGACCGCCGACCAGGCCAAGCGCGCGAAGCTGTACGAAGCGGCGCAGAAGATCATCCACGACCAGGCGCTGTGGATTCCGCTCGGCTATCCGACCGCGGCTGCGCTCACGCGCACGAACGTGAGCGGCTATCACGTGAGCCCGTTCGGGCGGCAGAACTTCACGACCGTCGCCGTGCAGTAACGCGACCCTCGCGCGTGGCGCGCAAGCGACGGTGCGTCGGGCCGCTCGCTTGCGGCCCGCGCGCCACGCGCGCTACACTGCGCGCTCATTCCTCATACCGGACGCCAGCCAAAGTGAACAACTAAGCCTTCCCAAAATGTTTTCGCCGCCGTGCCACGCACGCCGCGCGCGAAGGTCTTCACGCATTTTTGGAGGTGCTTATGGCTGCTGCCACGCCCACCGGCGCGCTCGTCGCGCTTCATCACGTTTCCTTCCGCTTCGACGACGGCGTCACGCTGTTCGATTCGCTCGACCTCTCGATCGACCGCACGCCGACCGGCATCGTCGGCCGCAACGGCATCGGCAAGAGCCAGCTCGCGCAACTGATCGCGGGGCGCTGCGCACCGAGTTCGGGAACGATCGACCGGCACACGCCAGTCGTCTACGTCGCGCAGCAGCATGACGACGACACTGCGTCGGCCGGCCCGCGAACCGTCGCGCAGATCGCCGCGCTCGACGCGCCGCTCGGCGCACTCGCGCGTCTCGCCGACGGCCGCGCGGAACCGCACGACTTCGACCTGATCGGCGATCGCTGGGATCTCGCGGAGCGGCTGCGCACCGCGCTCGACGCAGCCGGCCTGCACGACGTACAACCCGATACGCCCGCGCACGCGCTGAGCGGCGGGCAGCTTGCGCGCGTCGCGCTGATCGGCGCGCTGCTGTCCGGCGCGGGCCTGCTCGTGCTCGACGAACCGACCAACCATCTCGACACGCCGGGCCGCGCGTGGCTGCGCGCGGCGCTCGACGGCTGGCGCGGCGGCCTCGTCATCGTGAGCCATGATCGTGCGCTGCTCGCCGACGTGCAGCGCATCGTCGAGCTGACGCCGCAAGGCGTGCGCTCGTTCGGCGGCAACTACGCGCTCTACCGCGCGCAGCGCGACGCGGAACAGGATGCCGCGCAGTCTGCGCTCGACAACGCGCGTGCCGAACGCGGGCGCGTCAGGCGCAGGCTCGAACAGGAACACGACACGATCCAGCGTCACGCGGCTGCGTCGCTGCGCGACGCGAAGACGGCCAACCTGTCATCGATGGCAAAACAGAGCCGCAAGGGCGCGGCGCGCAGCATCATGGGCACGGTGCGGCGCCACCAGAACGAATTCAAGGCGACGCTCGACGAACGCGTGCAGGAAGCGGCCGCGCGCGTCGAAGCCGATGCGCCCGTGCTCGTGTCGCTGCCGGGCACCGAGGTCAGCGCACGCCGCCAGCTGTTCACGCTCGAAGGTGCGCAACTGCCGTGGCGCATCGCCAACGATGCCGACGCGATCACGTGGTCGGCCAGCGGCCCGGTACGCGTCGCATTGACCGGCCCGAACGGCTGCGGCAAATCGACGTTGCTGCGAATGCTCGCGGGCGAGCTTGCGCCGCGTTCAGGCGCATGCACGACACACGTGAGCGCCGCGTATCTCGACCAGCGGCTCGCGCTGCTCGACCCCGACCGCTCGATCGTCGAGCAACTCGGGCTGCTCGATACGCCGCTCGCCGAAGGCGACCTGCGCAGCCGTCTCGCGCTGCTGCAGCTCGACGCGGCACGCGCCACGCAGCCGGCGCGGCAACTGAGCGGCGGGGAACGGCTGAAGGCCGCGCTCGCGTGCGCGTTGTGGCGCGGCACGCCCGCGCAACTGCTGCTGCTCGACGAGCCGACCAACCATCTCGATCTCGAATCGGTGCGTGCGATCGAAGCCGCACTGGCCGGCTTCCCCGGTGCGATCGTGGTCGCGTCGCACGACACCGCGTTTCTCGCGGCGCTCGACCCGACGCACACGATGCAATGGCATCGCGACGGGTGGCGCTACGAACCCGTCGCATGAGGAGAACGACGCGGTATCAGCCGGCGGTGCGGAACCGCAGCACGCCGTCGTCGCCCTGCTCGCGCACGAGCTCGCCCGCGAGCCACAGCAGGTTCAGGTGCGCGAGCGCCTCGCCGAGCGCGAACGTCATCTGGTGGATGTCGAGTTCGCGGCGGCGGAACATGATCGGCACGATGTCGGCCGCGCTCATCGGCTTTTCCGCGCACGCGACGCGCACTTCGGCCAGGCGCGCGTCGTGATGCTCGCGCAGTTGCGTGATGCGCGTGCGCACGCCGCGGAACGGCTTGCCGTGCGACGGCAGCACCAGCGTATCGGGCGCCATCGTCTCGTAGCGGCCGAGCGACTGCAGGTACAGCGCGAGCGGGTTCGCTTCCGGCTCGAGGTCGAACACGGACACGTTCGTCGAGATGCGCGGCAGCACCATGTCGCCGGAGATCAGCACGCCGTCCGCTTCGCTGTGCAGCGCGCAATGTTCAGGTGAATGGCCGAAGCCGGTCACGACGCGCCACGTGCGCGCGCCGATCGTCACCGCATCGCCTTCACGCAGGCGCCGGTAGCGCGGCGGCACGGCCGGCACGAGATCCGAGTAGTAGTTGCGGCGGTTGCGCAGCTTGTCGAGCGCAGCCGGATCGGTCAGCCCGTGGCGGGCGAAATGATCGGCCGCCGCCGCGCCGCCCGCGTTCGAACCGTTGCCGGCCGCCATCAGGCAGCCGAACATGTACTCGCCAAGCGTCATCCACAGGCGCACGTTCCAGCGGCCCTTGTCGCCGCCCTCGCACAGCCAGTTCGCGAGGCCGAAGTGATCGGGGTGGCAGTGCGTGACGAGCACGCGCAGCACGGGCAGGCCGTCGAGATGCGTGTCGAAGATCTGCTCCCAGTGCGTGCGGATCGCATCCGACGCGATCCCGCTGTCGACGATCGTCCAGCCGGCCTGCCCGTCGATCTCGTCGCGCAGCAACCAGAGGTTGATGTGATCAAGCGAGAACGGCAACGGCATGCGCAGCCAGCGCACGCCGGGCGCGACCTCGAACGTGTCGCCCGCGGCGGGCAGCGTGTCGGCGAAGGGATAGTCGAGTTGGTGTTCCAGTGCGTTCATCGGTGGGGCGTCTCGTCGTTATCGGTGCGGATGCGCGCCGGCGGCAGGCCGCGGCGGGCGGTGCGTCGATTCTATCGCCGTCGCGCGAAACGCGTGCCCGGCGGCGGCCGACCCGTCAAAAAAAGTTCGTGCCAGAATCGGTTCCGTACCCGTATCTTTACGCGAAGATGCACCGAACGGTATCCAACGGCGGACAACCCGCCGCCTGCCCGCCGGCTGCGGATCGCCGCAAAGCCCTTGAACCGCCCGCTTGGGCGCTAAAATGGCGAGTGCTTACAGCCCCTCCCGAACGAGCCTGCACGCGATGAATCACTTCCCCAAACTGCTGTCTTCGCAGATCGGTTTCGACGTCGCGCAGACGATGCTCGAAAACTTCGACCGTCACTACCGGATCTTCCGCGAGGCGGCCGACGAAGCGAAGACGCTGTACGAGCACGGCGACTGGCACGGGCTGCAGCGGCTCGCACGCGAGCGGATCACGTCGTACGACGATCGCGTGAAGGAATGCGTCGAGGTGCTGGAAGACGAATACGACGCGGAGAACATCGACGACGAAGTGTGGCAGCAGATCAAGCTGCACTACATCGGCCTGCTCACGTCGCACCGCCAGCCCGAGTGCGCGGAGACCTTCTTCAATTCGGTGTGCTGCAAGATCCTGCACCGCTCGTACTTCAGCAACGATTTCATCTTCGTGCGCCCGGCGATCTCGACCGAGTATCTCGAGAACGACGAGCCGGCCGCGAAGCCGACCTACCGCGCGTACTATCCGGGCACCGACGGGCTCGCGGCCACGCTCGAGCGCATCGTCACGAACTTCCAGCTCGAGCCGCCGTTCGACGATCTGTCGCGCGACATCGCATGCGTGATGCAGGCGATCCACGACGAATTCGGCCACTTCGACGAAGCGCCGAATTTCCAGATCCACGTGCTGTCGTCGCTGTTCTTCCGCAACAAGAGCGCGTACATCGTCGGCCGCATCATCAACGCCGACCGCGTGCTGCCGTTCGCGGTGCCGATCCGCCACGTGCGCCCGGGCGTACTCTCGCTCGACACCGTGCTGCTGCGCCGCGACCAGCTGATGATCATCTTCGGCTTCTCGCACTCGTATTTCCTGGTCGACATGGGCGTGCCGTCCGCGTACGTCGACTTCCTGTGCACGATCATGCCCGGCAAGCCGAAGGCCGAGATCTACACGTCGGTCGGCCTGCAGAAGCAGGGCAAGAACCTGTTCTACCGCGACCTGCTGCACCATCTGTCGCATTCGAGCGACCGCTTCATCATCGCGCCCGGGATCAAGGGCCTCGTGATGCTCGTGTTCACGCTGCCGTCGTTCCCGTACGTGTTCAAGATCATCAAGGATCACTTCCCGCCGCCGAAGGAAACGACGCGCGCGCAGATCATGGAGAAGTACCAGCTCGTGAAGCGCCACGACCGCCTCGGGCGGATGGCCGACACGCTCGAATATTCGAGCGTCGCGCTGCCGCTCGCGCGGCTCGACCACGCGCTCGTGCGCGAGCTGGAAAAGGAAGTGCCGTCGCTGCTCGAATACGAGGACGGCAATCTCGTGATCGAGCACCTGTACATCGAGCGCCGGATGACGCCGCTCAACCTGTACCTGCAGAACGGCACCGATACCGACATCGAGCACGGCGTGAAGGAGTACGGCAACGCGGTGAAGGAGCTGATGAAGGCGAACATCTTCCCCGGCGACATGCTGTACAAGAACTTCGGCGTCACGCGCCACGGCCGTGTCGTGTTCTACGACTACGACGAGATCGAATACCTGACCGACTGCAACGTGCGCCGCGTGCCGGCGCCGCGCAACGAGGAAGACGAACTGTCCGGCGAACCGTGGTATACCGTCGGCCCGCACGACATCTTTCCGGAGACCTACGGGCCGTTCCTGCTCGGCGACCCGCGCGTGCGCGACGTCTTCATGAAGCATCACGCGGACTTTTTCGATCCCGCGCTGTGGCAGGCCAGCAAGGACAAGCTGATCCAGGGCGAATTGCCCGACTTTTATCCGTACGACACCGCGCTGCGCTTTTGCATGCGCTACCCCGCGCGCTTCGACGCAGCGGACCAGAACGACGGAGCAGGCGACGCGCAGCGCGCCGCCTGACGTCGACTACACCGAACCGATCGCGACCCGATTTCCGCCAACGGAATCCACACCGATGAACACCCAAGACAATCCGCTTTCACACCTGTTCGACAACAACGACGCCTGGGTCAAACGCAAGCTCGCGGACGATCCGGAGTTCTTCACGCGTCTCGCCGACCAGCAGGCGCCGGAATATCTGTGGATCGGCTGCTCGGATTCGCGCGTGCCCGCGAACCAGATCATCGGCCTGCCGCCGGGCGAAGTGTTCGTCCACCGCAATATCGCGAACGTCGTCGTGCACAGCGACCTGAACTGCCTGTCGGTGATCCAGTTCGCGGTCGACATCCTGCGCGTGAAGCACATCATGGTCGTCGGCCACTACGGCTGCTCGGGCGTGAACGCGGCGCTGCACAACCGGCGCGTCGGCCTCGCCGACAACTGGCTGCATCACGTGCAGGACGTGCGCGAACGCCACGCCGCCCTGCTCGACGAATGGCCGGTGGGCGAAGCACGCTACCGCCGCCTGATCGAGCTGAACGCGATCGAGCAGGTCGTCAACGTGTGCCGCACGACGATCGTCAACGACGCCTGGGCGCGCGGCCAGGCGCTCACCGTGCACGGGCTCGTGTACGGCGTGCATGACGGCCGGATGCGCAACCTCGGGATGGCCGTATCGAACTTCGATGCGCTCCACGAGACCTACAAGCGCTGCGTGGCCGCGCTCACCGCACGCGGCGAACATGCGCCCTACAACGACATGGTCGCCGCGGACGCCGCGCAGCTCGGCGACGTCGCGCAAGCCGTCGCCGACACGCTGAAGCCGTGCGGAGACGCGAAGTAACGCGGCGGCAACCGCGCTGGCGCAGCCGCGCGGTCCATCGAACGGATCGGATACCGGCGCGGCCGCCCCGGCGGCGCCAAGCACAGGAGCGACGGGCATGAAAACCGCATTGATCGTCGGCGCATCGCGCGGCCTTGGCCGCGAATTCGTCCGGCAATATCGGCGCGACGGCTGGAACGTGATCGCCACCGCGCGCGACGACGCATCGCTCGACGCGCTGCGCGCGCTCGGCGCGCACGCGCATGCGCTCGACATCACGCAGCCGGAGCAGATCGCGGCGCTCGGCTGGAAACTCGACGGCGAGCGGCTCGATGCGGCCGTGCTGGTGTCGGGTGTCTACGGGCCGCGCACCGAGGGCGTCGAGACGATCACCGCCGAGGATTTCGACGCGGTGATGCATACGAACGTGCGCGGGCCGATGCAGTTGCTGCCGATCGTGCTGCCGCTCGTCGAGGACGCGCGCGGCGTGCTGGCCGTCGTGTCGAGCCGGATGGGCAGCATCGCCGAGGCGACCGGCACGACCGGCTGGCTGTACCGCGCGAGCAAGGCCGCGCTGAACGACGCGCTGCGCATCGCGTCGCTGCAGACGCGCCACGCCGCGTGCATCTCGCTCCATCCCGGCTGGGTGCGCACCGACATGGGCGGCGCGCAGGCCGCGATCGATCCGGAAGCCAGCGTGACCGGCATGCGCCGCGTGATCGCCGAATCCGGCGCGGACGTGTCGCAGGCAAACGGCCGTTTCTTCCAGTACGACGGTATCGAGCTGAGCTGGTAGGCAGCCGACAACCTTGCGTCGTTAATTCCCGTTTCGCATGATTCTGAACCGACCTGACGCGTGCCCGTGCGGCGGCGCGTCCCCCACTCCCGCCGGCAAAGCGCCGGCACCCCGCTATGCGGCCTGCTGCGGCCGCTTCATCGACGGCGGCGAAGCCGCGCCGACCGCGCTCGAGTTGATGCGTTCGCGGTACAGCGCGTATGTGCTCGGCGCGACCGACTACCTGCGCGCGACCTGGGCCGCGCGCACCTGCCCGCCCGATCTCGACACCGACCCCGAAGCGCCCGACGCGCCGCGCTGGCTCGGCCTCGCGGTCAAACGCCATGCGCCGCTCGACGAACGGCACGCGGAGGTCGAATTCGTGGCCCGCTACAAGGTCGGCGGACGCGCTTACCGGCTCCACGAGACGAGCCGTTTCGAGCGCGACGAGCATGGTTTCTGGCGCTACGTCGACGGCGAAGTAAGTGAACGTTGACAAATAGTTGCTGTGTCAGACGCCGGGTAATTCCCGCATTGCACAACCCCATTTTGTCCGGCTACGATGACCTCGAATTGGTCAAGTTGCATGGCAGGGCTTACGAATGGCGTTCAGCAAGGTATTGGTGGGATGGATGGCGGCCTGTGCGCTGTCGGCCGCTCAGGCCGGTACGCTGCCGAGCGCCAATACGGGGTCGGGTGCCGGCGTCAGCGGGTCGCTCGCCCACGCCGAACGCTTCGACTACGGCAATTCGAACCTGCCGCAGGTCGCCGCCGACCTGAACGAACAGATCCTCCGCATTCCGGCCGACGCATCGGGCAACGTCACGCTCGAGGCAACGCTCTTCAAGCCGAACGGCCCCGGCCCGTTCCCGCTCGTCGTCTTCAACCACGGCAAGAACACCGGCGATCTTCATCAGCAGCCGCGCAGCCGGCCGCTCGCGTTCGCGCGCGAATTCGTGCGCCGCGGCTATGCCGTGATCGCGCCGAACCGCCAGGGCTTCGCAGGTTCGGGCGGCACGTACCAGCAGGAAGGCTGCAACGTCGGCAAGAACGGCCTCGCGCAGGCGGCTGACGTCGACGCGACGGTGCGCTACATGTCGCGCCAGTCGTATGTCGATGCGTCGCGCATCGTCGTCGCCGGCACGTCGCACGGCGGCCTCGTATCGGTCGCGTACGGCACCGAAGCCGCACCGGGCGTGCGCGGCATCATCAACTTCTCCGGCGGGCTGCGCCAGGATCTCTGCGACGGCTGGCAGAAAAACCTCGTCGACGCATTCGACCAGTACGGCGCGCACACGGCCGTGCGGTCGCTGTGGCTGTACGGCGACAACGACTCGGTGTGGACGCCCGGGCTCGTCGCGCAGATGCACGACGCGTACGTGTCGCACGGCACGCAGGCCCGGTTCATCGATTTCGGCCGCTACAAGGACGACGCGCACCGGCTGATCGTCGATCGCGACGGCGTGCCCGTGTGGTGGCCGGCCGTCAATGCGTTCCTCGCGCAGTTGAACCTGCCGACCTCGGTGCGCTACGCGGTCGCAAACCCGCACGAGCCGAAGGCGAGCGGCTATGCGTCGATCGACTCGGTCAACGCGGTGCCGTTTGTCGACGAAGCCGGCCGTGAAGGCTATCGCCGCTTCCTGAACCAGCATCCGAGCCGCGCGTTCGCGGTGTCGTCGGAAGGCGCATGGTCGTGGGCCGAAGGCGGCGACGATCCGATGGCGCTCGCGCTCGACAACTGCTCGAAGCAGGGCGCGGGTTCGTGCCGGCTGTATGCGGTCAACGACCGGGTCGTGTGGAACAACGCGACACAGACGGCCGACAACGACGACAGCAACGCAAGCGACACCGGTACGCCGGCGCTGGCTTCGCGTTGACGAGCGGCGGCCTGCGCCGCCGTTTTTCGTTTTCTCCTCCCCCCTTTTTTTCGCTTCTTCGCAGACGCGCTGCTCGTAGCGTTCGCGGCCGACGTCGCGCACGCGGCACGCACCGCATGCCGGCGTGAACACGCCTTCTAGCTGCGCCTCGCTCCGGGTGCCCTTCGTCACCTGCATGCAATCTTTCTTTCCGATCGCATGGGGGCCACATCGTCCCGCACCGCCCTTTCCCCTATCGCTCCCCGATTTCTCCCCCTGCCGCACCGCCCGACGCACGATTTTTTTCAGTTGGGGGGCTCACTCGAACGTCGTCATCTGCGGTCATTTCGGGACATCTGAACCGTACCGTCCAGAGCCGCTCCGATCTGCGCCGAACTCCCGTCCGACAAGGCTCTGCAGCGTTTGTAACCGGTAGTGCAACGGGCCGCGGAACACGCTAATCTCAGCGCGTTTCGTGTCCCGCCGCGCGGCATCCCGTCGATGCCGCGCGGCCGTTTTATCCCCCGGAGCCGCCTTGAGTACGCCAGCCACCGACGACTGGGTCGCGCGCAGCCTGCGCGCGGTCTGGCATCCCTGCACCCAGATGAAGCACCACGAGCGCCTGCCGCTCATCCCCGTCGCGCGCGGCGCGGGCCTGTGGCTGTACGACCGTGACGGCCGCCGCTACTTCGATGCGATCAGCTCGTGGTGGGTCAACCTGTTCGGCCATGCGAACCCGGACATCAACGCGGCGCTGAAAGACCAGCTCGACACGCTCGAGCACGCGATGCTCGCCGGCTGCACGCACGAACCCGCGATCGAGCTCGCGGAGCGACTGCACGCGCTCACCGCGCGCACGCTCGGCCATGCGTTCTTCGCGTCGGACGGTGCGTCGGCGGTCGAGATCGCGCTGAAGATGAGCTTCCACGCGTGGCGCAACCGCGGCCGCGCGAACAAGCAGGAATTCGTCTGTGTCGCGAACAGCTATCACGGCGAGACGATCGGCGCGCTCGGCGTGACCGACGTCGCGCTGTTCAAGGACGCGTACGACCCGCTGATTCGCCATGCGCATGTCGTCGCATCCCCCGACGCGCGCGGCGCGCTGCCGGGCGAAACGGCTGCCGACGTCGCGGGCCGCGCGCTCGCGGACGTGCGGCGCCTGTTCGTCGAACGCGGCGACCGGATCGCCGCGCTGATCGTCGAGCCGCTCGTGCAGTGCGCGGCCGGCATGGCGATGCACGATCCGTCGTACGTGCGCGGGCTGCGCGCGCTGTGCGACGAATTCGGCGTGCACCTGATCGCCGACGAAATTGCAGTCGGCTGCGGCCGCACCGGCACCTTCTTCGCGTGCGAGCAGGCCGGTGTCTGGCCCGATTTCCTGTGTCTGTCGAAAGGCATCAGCGGCGGCTACCTGCCGCTGTCGCTCGTGCTCACGCGCGACGACGTGTTCGCCGCGTTCTACGACGACGACACGACGCGCGGCTTCCTGCACTCGCATTCGTACACCGGCAACCCGCTCGCATGCCGCGCGGCGGTCGCGACGCTCGACCTGTTCGCGCGCGACGACGTGCTCGCGAGCAACGCCCGCAAATCGGCGACGCTGCGCACGGCGCTCGCGCCGCTCGATGCGCACCCGCAAGTACGCCACCTGCGCGAGCGCGGCACGCTGTTCGCGTTCGACGTCGCACTCGACGGCGACGCGGCACGCAGCTTCTCGCGTCGCTTCTTCGAACGCGCGCTGGAACGCGAGCTGCTGCTGCGCCCGATCGGCACGACCGTGTACCTGATGCCGCCGTACGTGATGAGCGACGACGACATCGCATGGCTCGCGCAAAGCACGCGCGACACGCTCGATGCGACGCTCGCGGAGATCGCACGATGACGAACCGCCTGCTCGACACCCTGCAACGCGGCCTCGCCGATCTCGACGCGCAAGGGCTGCGCCGCGTGCGCCGCACCGCCGATACCGCGTGCGATGCCCGCATGACCGTCGACGGCCGCGAGATCGTCGGCTTCGCGAGCAACGACTATCTCGGCCTCGCCGCGCATCCGGCGCTCGTCGCCGCGTTCGCCGAAGGCGCGCAGCGCTACGGCTCCGGCAGCGGCGGCTCGCACCTGCTGGGCGGCCATTCGCGTGCGCACGCGACGCTCGAGGACGAACTCGCGGCCTTCTCGGGCGGCTTCTCCGACGCACCGCGCGCGCTGTACTTCAGCACCGGCTACATGGCGAACCTCGCCGCGATGACGGCACTGACCGGCAAGGGCGCGACGATCTTCTCCGACGCGCTGAACCATGCGTCGCTGATCGACGGCATGCGGCTGTCGCGCGCGAACGTCCAGGTCTATCCGCATGCGGACACCGCCGCGCTCGCCGCGTTGCTCGACGCATCGGACGCCGAAACGAAGCTGATCGTCAGCGACACCGTGTTCAGCATGGATGGCGACCTCGCGCCGCTCGCCGAACTTGTCGCGCTGGCCGAACGCCACGGCGCGTGGCTCGTCGTCGACGATGCGCACGGCTTCGGCGTGCTCGGTCCGCAGGGCCGCGGCGCGCTCGCGGCCGCCGCCCTGCGTTCGCCGCATCTCGTGTACGTCGGCACGCTTGGCAAGGCGGCCGGCGTCGCGGGCGCATTCGTGATCGCGCACGAGACCGTGATCGAATGGATGATCCAGCGCGCGCGCAGCTACATCTTCACGACGGCCGCGCCGCCGGCCGTCGCGCACGCGGTATCGGCCAGCCTGAAGGTGATCGCGGGCGACGAAGGCGACGCGCGACGCACGCATCTCGCCGCGCTGATCGAGCGCACGCGCGCGCTGCTGCACAAGACGCGCTGGCAGCCGGTCGATTCGCACACGGCCGTGCAGCCGCTCGTGATCGGCAGCAACGACGCGACGCTCGCGGCAATGCGGGCGCTCGACGCGCACGGCCTGTGGGTGCCCGCGATCCGGCCGCCGACGGTGCCCGTCGGCACGTCGCGGCTGCGCGTGTCGCTGTCGGCCGCGCATTCGTTCGACGATCTCGCGCGGCTCGAAGCCGCGCTGATCGAAGCCAGCGACGCGCAGGCCGTGCCGGAGACAGAACAGCCCCCACGCTCACTTCGTTCGCTGCCCCCCGAGGGGGCTGCAGCCTCCCTTGGGGCGGCCCGGCGGGAGACTGCAGCATGACCGCCCCGCTCTCGCTGTTCGTCACCGGCACCGACACCGAAATCGGCAAGACCTTCGTGTCGGCCGCGCTGCTGCACGGCTTCGCGCGGCACGGCCTGCGCGCCGCCGCGCTGAAGCCCGTCGCGGCCGGCGCGTATGAACGCGACGGCGTGTGGCGCAACGAAGACGCCGACCAGCTCGACGCGGCCGCGAACGTCGTGCTGCCGCCCGAGCTGCGCACGCCGTTCCTGCTGAAAGCACCGGCCGCGCCGCATATCGTCGCCGCGCAGGAAGGCGTGACGCTCGACATCGACACGATCGTCGCGTGCCATCGCGAAGCGCTGACGCGCGCGGAGATCGTCGTCGTCGAAGGCGCCGGCGGCTTTCGCGTGCCGATGAACGACACGCGGGACATGGCCGATCTCGCGGTCGCGCTCGGCGTGCCGGTCGTGCTCGTGGTCGGCGTGCGGCTCGGCTGCATCAGCCATGCGCTGCTCACCGCCGACGCGATCGCCGCGCGTGGCCTCAAGCTCGCCGGCTGGGTCGCGAACCACGTCGATCCAGCCATGTCTTTCCCCGACGAGAACGTCGCGACGATGCGCGACTGGCTCGCCCGCGAACACGGCGCACCGCTGCTCGGCCGCATTCCGCACATGAGCCCGGCCGCCCCCGAATCCGCCGCGGCGATGCTCGACATCGCCGCGCTCGTCGATACGCTGCGCGCCGCGCAGCATTGACCCAACAGAAACAGATCCCCCGATCCCTCATCCCCGTCCAGGACAGGAAAACGATATGACCCAAGCCCAGACCGCCACCGTGCAACCCGATGCGATTCCCGTGGCCGCTCCGGCCTCGCAGCGCTGGCGCGTCGCCGACGTCGTCGCGCTGTTCGAGCTGCCGTTCAACGACCTGATCTTCCGCGCGCAGCAGGTGCACCGCGAACACTTCGACGCGAACGCGGTGCAGCTGTCGACGCTGCTGTCGATCAAGACGGGCGGCTGCGAGGAAGATTGCGGCTACTGCTCGCAATCGTCGCACCACGACACGGGCCTGAAGGCCGAAAAGCTGATGGACGTCGACGCGGTGCTCGACGCCGCGCGCGCCGCGAAGGCGAACGGCGCAAGCCGCTTCTGCATGGGCGCCGCATGGCGCAACCCGAAGGAGCGCCACATGCCGGCGCTGACCGAGATGGTGCGCGGCGTGAAGGAACTCGGTCTCGAGACCTGCATGACGCTCGGCATGCTGGAAGACGAACAGGCGCAGGAACTCGCGAGCGCGGGCCTCGACTACTACAACCACAACCTCGACACGTCGCCGGAGTTCTACGGTCAGGTGATCTCGACGCGCACCTACCAGGATCGCCTCGACACGCTCGACCGCGTACGTGACGCGGGCATCAACGTGTGCTGCGGCGGCATCATCGGGATGGGCGAATCGCGCCGCGAACGCGCGGGCCTGATCTCGCAGCTCGCGAACCTGAACCCGTATCCGGATTCGGTGCCGATCAACAACCTCGTCGCGATCGAAGGCACGCCGCTCGAGGGCACCGCACCGCTCGATCCGTTCGAATTCGTGCGCACGATCGCGGTTGCGCGGATCACGATGCCGAAGGCCGTCGTGCGCCTGTCGGCCGGCCGCGAGCAGCTCGACGACGGGCTGCAGGCGATGTGTTTCCTGGCCGGCGCGAACTCGATGTTCTACGGCGACCAGTTGCTGACGACGAGCAACCCGCAGTCGCAGAAGGACCGTGCGCTGTTCGAGCGCCTCGGGATCCGTGCGAGCGACGCGGACGCGATGTCGGCGAACGCGTAAGCCCAACGCACGGCGGATTCGTTAGCCGCATGAAAAAGCCGGGAAATGTCCCGGCTTTTTTTCGTGCATTTGACCCGTCCTGAAATAGGTTGACACTTTTTCGCCGAAGCGAAGAGGTGCCAAGTGCAACAAGGGATCAAACGAACGCAGCGGGACTACAGCCTGGCTTTTAAGCTGTCGGTGACCCGTCCTGAAATAGGTTGACACTTTTTCGCCGAAGCGAAGAGGTGCCAAGTGCAACAAGGGATCAAACGAACGCAGCGGGACTACAGCCTGGCTTTTAAGCTGTCGGTGGTGGCGCAGGTCGA
>NZ_JAUJQH010000044.1:0-37229 GCF_030482905.1 Burkholderia sp. AU45251
GCGCAGCAAGCCCCAGGCGGCGTGACCGCCGCAGCGCCCCGCCCATCGCGGCGGGGCGCTGTGCTGCTGTTCGCAGCACATCACCACGTCACGCGCGCGGCTTCGCCGCGCCGCGCTCCTTCAGCACCGCCTCCAGCTCCCGGCGCACCTGCGCCAGCAGCTCGTCGGCCTTGTGCGGGCTGTCGCCCGCGTAGGCCAGCGTCAGCAGCGTGAGCGGGTGGATCTCCATCACCTCGCACAGCTCGGCCAGCTTATGCAGGGTCGGGCTTTTCAGGTCGCGTTCGAGGGTGCTCATATAGGTGCGGCTGGACACGTCAGAGAAGGCTTCCTGGCTCAAGCCACGCGCCTTCCTGACTGTCTTCAACGCCTTCGCCAATGAGTTCCCAGCCGCCACCTATGGTTTCCCTCGAAAAACCAAGATGACAGCCCATTGCGCCCTATAGGGCTACAATCTATAGTGTTCATTTGGTGTTCTACGTTTTCGTGCCTTTACGGAAATCCGCATTTGCTGGTTCCAGCAAAGCCACGCAAGCGCATCCGTGCTTGCACACGAAGGCGTAAATCCGGTTTGGCGGTTCTGCGCTTGGGCGTGAAACCGCATCCGTGCATCATTGGATTTGTGGGATTGCCAACCATGCCCCAGCCACTCGCCACCGTCCCGGAGCGCGCGCAACTGCTCGCCAACGGCGAGGCTCGTGCCGCCGGCCAGGCCATCGACCCGGTGCCCGTGGTGCGGCTGTTCACGCCGGACGCGCATGTGACCTGGCTGCTGGCCGCACTCGATCCCGCCGATGGCGACACCGCCTGGGGCCTCATCGACCTGGGAATCGGAATGCCGGCGCAAGGAACCGTCAAGCTGTCCGAGCTGGCTGGCATCGTCGGGCCGCATCAGCAGCCCGTGATGCGCGACCGCTACTTCCGGCCCACGCGCACGCTGTCGGAATACACCCGGCTGGCCGAGCGCGACGGGGCTATCCCGGACTGAACACAGCCTACTGTGACTTTTTCAGTCTGGTGTCATACCGGGCAGGTCTCAATCGAGATTCTTGCGGCGTAGCCGCGCCAGTCTGATCCAAACGGACATGATGCCTGACGCGGACTGCGGCAGGCTGGCCTGTACGGCGTCCCACGGGAGGGACGCTGCCGCCGCAGCATTGAGACGAATACCGCAACGCATCGGAGCCAGTCGGACTTGACAGCCCAACTATTCCCTTAACCCATTTCGTTCTGATGACACCGATGTAGCACGTAGTTCTTCCGTCGCGGCCAGTCCTGTTCGCAGGGAGGTTGCGTCATGGTCGATCGCAGCGCCGAGCACTGGTATCCGACTGCCGCGTATCTGTACGTGCTGCACTTGGACGACCTTGGGACGGCCTGGGAATATCTGCGCAGAAACCCCGATTACCGGCTCGACTGGCTGCGCCATCATCGCCGGCCGAAAGCCGCGCAGCAGGCGGCGCATCGCTGGGGCTTGCGCCTGCTGGAAGATCCGGCGTTGGATGCGCGCGACGCGCATCCAGCCTGGTTGCCCGGCCATGTGGCCGTGGTGCAGCTCTATCCCGACGCCGATCCGCCGCAGTATGCTCCCGCGTTCACGTTTTGGCGCATTGCCGGGCACAAGCAACTGCTCCATGACGGCAAAGGGCTGGCGCTGATGGCGCACAGCCCAGGTCATTGCCTGCGCTTCGCGCTGGCGCCCGGCCTGGAAGACGGGATGGCTGTCGCCTATGCCCGCCGCGGCGGCGCCGCCGCACCTGCGCGCAACCATGCGCTCGGCGCGGCCCTGGCTTCTGCGAAGCCCAGGCCGGCACCCGCCGCGCTGCTTGAGCTACACACCTTGCAGGCGCTCGACGCAACCCTAGCGGGTGCGTCCTTGCGCGAGGTGGCCGAAGGCTTGTTCGGCGGCGATGCCGCAGCCGATTGGTACAGCGACGGCGGCCTGCGCTCCAAGGTACGCCGCTTGGTACGGCGCGGCGATGCGCTGATGCGCGGCGGCTATCGCCGCCTAGCACAGCTTCCGCCGCTTGAGAAGGGTCGTTTTGAGGACGACGCAAAACGGCCCTGAGCAGGACAGCTTGGTTTTCTGAGACTGCCTCCATCCGGTTGCGCTGTGTGGCCGGAGCTTTGAAAGCTATGGAGGTTCACACCATGCGTCCCGCTCCTTTGCGGCCTGCCGCCACTGTCTCGACCGCTGCCGCGCAGCCCCAACGCTATCTCACCAACGACGAAGCCGCCGAGTACCTGCGGCTGTCGCCGCGCACGCTGGAAAAGCAGCGCGTGATCGGTGGTGGTCCGCGCTTTCGCAAGTTCGGCCGGCGCGTCATGTACGCCGTGGCCGACCTCGATGCCTGGGCCGCCGATCGCAGCTTCGAGACGACTTCCGATCCCGAGTACGCCGAGCACCACTCGGCCGACAGCCGTGCGCGCTGATCGGCGGCGCGCGGCAGGCCATCACCATGTCCAGCTCCGCGCTGCCGTTCCGGCAGCGGTCGTTGCAGGAGCGCGAACAGCTCGACCTGTTCCGCGCCTTGCCCGGCGACATGGCGCCGCGCGACAGCCAGGACTTGATGGCCTATCCGTTCTTCTCGCTCGGCAAGTCCAAGCGGGTCAAACCCATCGACTTCCGCGCGGGCAACGTGACGATCCGCGTAGAGGGCACGCAGGAGCACGGCATCGCCACGATTTGGGATGCGGACGTGCTGATATGGGCGGCCTCGCAGATCGTGGAAGCGAAGGACGCGGGCCTGCGCCCGTCGCGGCTGATGCGCGCGACGCCCTACGAGATCCTGCGCTTCATCGGGCGCGGCAAGTCGCTGCGAGACTACCAGCGCCTCAAGGCCGCGCTGGATCGCCTGCAATCGACCACGGTGGCCACGTCCATCCGCGAGACAACAGGCCGGCGCCTGCACCGCTTTTCGTGGATCAACGAATGGAAGGAACTGGCCGATGCCAGCGGCACGCCGCTGGGCATCGAGCTGATCCTGCCGGACTGGTTCTTTGCCGGCGTGCTCGACGCCGCGCTGGTGCTGACCATCGACCCGGCGTATTTCCGGCTCACCGGCGGCATCGAGCGGTGGCTGTACCGCCTGGTGCGCAAGCACGGCGGCAAGCAGGCATACGGCTGGCAGTTCGACTTTCGCTATCTGCACCAGAAGTCCGGCAGCACCGCGAAGCCCTACGACTTCGCCTGCGATCTGCGCGCGCTCGTCGCGCGGCAGTCGCTGCCCGGTTACGTCCTGGGCATCGAGCGGATGCCCGACAACGGCATGGAACTGCTGACGTTCCGGCCCGTGCCGCAGACGGCACGGGGATAACTCCGGGAAAGCCTGTGAATGGTGTCGTGCTATCAGGCGTGCGGGGTATCGTGCTATCAGGCGTGGGACTATCGTGCTATCAGGCGTGCCGATCGGCCGCAAACCCGCGCCAGCACTGGGTTTGCGCGTCCTCTAACTTCCCTAACTTAGTTTCTCTAACTTTTAGTAGGGAAACGCCGCTGCGGTGGACAACCACCCCGCGGCCACAAACGCAGCAGCAAAAGCCCGGCTTTCCAGCATGGAGGGCCAGGCCATGATCGTCGCACTGCTCAACCAGAAAGGCGGCGTCGGCAAGACCACGCTCGCCACGCACATCGCCGGCGAGTTGGCGATGCGCGGCCAGCACGTCGTCCTGCTGGACGCTGACCCGCAGGGCTCATCGCTGGACTGGACGCAGCGCAGAAGCCAGCAAGGCTTGCCACGGCTGTTCAGCGCCGTGGGCCTCGCACGCGAAACGCTGCACCAAGAGGCGCCGGAACTCGCCAGGCGGGCCGATCACGTCGTCATCGACGGCCCGCCGCGCATCGCCGCCTTGGCGCGCTCCGCGCTGCTGGCGGCCGAGCGCGTGCTGATCCCGGTGCAGCCCAGCCCCTACGACTTGTGGGCCAGCGCTGAGATGGTGGCGCTGATCCGCGAGGCGCAGGTATTTCGGCCTGCGCTGCGCGCGGCCTTCGTCATCAATCGGCGCGTCAGTACCACCGTGATCGGGCGCGAAGCACGCCAGGCACTCGCCGACCAGCCGCTTCCTGCGCTGCGCGCGGAAGTGCATCAGCGCATCGTGTTCGCCGATAGCGTGGCCGCTGGCCGGCTTGCACGCGAGACGGCACCCGACAGCGCCGCCGCACGCGAAATCACTGCGCTGGTGGACGAATTGCTGCGGTGGCCGACATGACCGCGAAGCCGCCATCGAACAGCAAGCGCACGGCAAAGCGCGTCGGCATCGGCGCGCGTCCGCCCGCGAATCCGCACGCCGAGGCGTGGATTCGCCAGGGCGACGCCGATGCGCTGGGCAAGGGCGACCTCTACACCGCCCGTCTGACTCTCGACATCACGCCCGCGATGCGGGCACGCATCAAGGTGTCGGCCTTCACGCAAGGCGTGACCGTGGCCGACCTGCTGCGTGGCCTGTTGGAGCGGGAGTTTCCAGAGCACCGCAGGGAGAACGCACCATGACTGCATCCGCTTCGCCTGCCGCTGGCGCGGCTACGGCTGCACTTGCCGGCCAGCCTGCCAGCGCGCCGCTGACGCGCGTGGCGCTGGCCTACATCGAACCACGCTTCAAGCTCTACCTGCGCTTCGGCGAACCTGCGCGCACGCACCAGCTCGACCGCTGGCGCCGTTGCGCGGTGTTCCTGCCGGGCGCCATGTTGTGCCGTATCCGCTGGCAGGCCAACGACTACGGCACTGTGCGTTGGCAGCTCATGGTGATGCAGGCTTGCACGCCGCTGGATGCAGCGCAGCGCATCCCCGGCGTGCAGCCGGGGGCGCGCTTGCTGCTCCACGCCGAAGGGGAGAACCAGGTGCGCGCGGTGCTGGAGTGCATCGACGCCATCGAGGCGCTGGGCATCGCGCCCGCCGCTGTCTCGCCCGCGTACTGGCGCACGCTCGCCAACCGGCTCGCTGCACGCCTGCCGCTGCCCGAATACACCGCCGAGCGGCACGCTGCCTGGCTAACCGGGAGGACGCTGCCATGACGCTTCCATCCGCCGTTGCCAGCGCAACCGGCATCCCGCCGCATCCTCGCTCGCGCCTGCGCGCTCGCCTCGTGTTGGCGGGCCTGTCCGCCTGCGGCCTCGCTGCGCTCGCCTGGGCGTCCTTCGTGCATCCGCTGCCGCGCCTGATCTACAACCCGTCCGACAGCGTGGCGGTCGGCTGGTATCGCGTCGATCCGCAAGGCCACGGCACCGACTCGCCGCCACGTCCCTTGTCCGTGGGCAGCATCGTCCTGACCACGCTGCCGCCAGACGCCGCCGCGCTGGCCGCGCAGCGCGGCTACCTGCCGGCGCGCGTGCCGCTGCTCAAGCGCGTGGGCGCCGTCGCGCCGCAGGAGGTGTGCAGCACTGGCCGCGTCGTCCGCATCGACGGCGTGCCTTCGGCCGCCGTGCTGCCTGCCGACCGCTGGGGCCGGCCGCTGCCATCCTGGCAGCAATGCCGCCGCCTCGAATCCGGCGAACTGTTCCTCTTGAGTGTGACCAACCCGGCGTCGTTCGACAGCCGGTATTTCGGGCCGGTCAGCGCATCCGCCGTGATCGGGGTCGCGCATCCAGTCTGGCTGGAATCCCGCCCATGATGGCCGCCGACTCGCTGCACGTTGCCGTGCATCTTGTCGTGCCATCGGGCGTGTCGCTCTGCTGGCCGTCGCCGTGTCGTCGCGCGTGCAGTGCGGGTGCATTCGCACCGCACTTCGCGCTGCCTTCGGCGCAGCCGTCCAACGTGCAGGCGTCTTGCCTCGAACGCGCCCGGCCTATGGCCGTCGCCGCGTTCGCCGGCGCGCTGGCTGCTCGCGCAGCAGCACCGCCGGGCCGCCGCTGCCCGGAGCGCCAGCGAGGGGCAAAGGCGGAAGGCAAGACAAAAGGACGCGGCACCGGGCCGCGTCGAAAGCCAGTCTGCACATGGGGTGGCGCGGCACGGAGCGGCTTCGCCGCCGTGCCGCTTGGGGCGCGAGGCCCGCGCCAATGCAGGGCTGTCCGCGTGCTTCACACGACCGGACACGCCAGAGCTTGCAGGGAGCGCAGCCATGACCGACCGCCGCGACGATGATTTCCGCATCCGCCCCAGCGCACCGAAGAACCGGGGCCAGAGCTTCGTTTCCAAGGTGCTCAAGCAGGCAGGCAAGGCCAGTAGCGGCAAGTCGTCGGTGCGCCGTCCTGGCGCTGCCAGCGGCTCCGGGAGGGGCAACGGCCAGCGGCCCGGCTCGCGCCTGGGGCGCGGCCACACGGCCGCGCGCTTCGCCGGAGCGAAGCTGACGCCCATGTCGCGGCGCGTGACCATCAAGACGCTGCTGGTCAACCAGCGCCAGGCCAGCCCGCAGTCGCTCGCCAAGCACCTGCGCTACATCGAGCGCGACGGCGTGGGCCGCGATGGCGAGCCGGGCCAAGCCTACGGGCCGCAGACCGATGCCGCCGACCTCGACGCTTTCAAGGAACGCTGCGCCGACGACCGACACCATTTCCGCTTCATCCTCTCACCCGAGGATGGCGCGGAACTGGAAGACCTGCGCACCTACACGCGGCACCTCATGGGCCGCATGGAGGCCGACCTGGGCACGGGCCTCGATTGGGTGGCGGTCAACCACTGGAATACCGACAACCCGCACACGCACATCGTCGTGCGCGGGCGCGATGACACCGGCAAAGACCTCATCATCGCGGGCGACTACATCGCCGATGGCTTCCGCCATCGTGCGGCCGAACTGGCGACCGAGTGGCTGGGGCCACGCACCGAGCTGGAGATCCAGCAGACCTTGCAGCGCGAGGTGGAACAGGAGCGGTGGACGAGCCTGGATCGCACGCTCAAGCGCGAGCTGGGCGACGATGGCCTGGTGCATGTCGAACGGCTCAACGAGCCGAGGTTGCAACGCCAGCGCCTGCTGCTGATCGGCCGGCTGCAACGCTTGCAGCGTCTGGGCCTGGCCGACGAAACGCAGCCGGGCACCTGGGCGGTCCATACCGACGCCGAAAAGACCCTGCGCGCCCTGGGCGAGCGTGGCGACATCATCCGCACCATGCAGCGGGCCATGAGCGGCCAGCCGCGCGAGCTGGCGGTGTTCGAGCCGGGCGAGGATGGCCGAACCATCCTCGGCCGCGTGGCCGCGAAGGGGCTGGCCGACGAACTGCGCGACCGGGGCTATCTGGTCATCGACGGGGTGGATGGCAAGGCCCACTACGTCGCGCTCAACGCCCGCGACGAGCTGGCGAACTACCCAGCCGGTGCCGTGGTGGAGGTGAAGGGATCGGCCGACGTGCGCGCCGCCGACAAGAACATCGCCGCACTGGCGAGCGGTGGCCTGTACCGCACCGATCATCACCTCGCCATCGCGCAGGGTCAGGCCGTACCGGGCCGCGATCCGCAGGAAGTCGTCGCGGCCCACGTCCGCCGGCTGGAAGCCCTGCGCCGCGCTGGCATCGTGGAGCGCGTGGCCGAGGGACTATGGAAGGTGCCGGACGACTTGGCCGAACAGGGCCGCCGCTACGACGCGCAGCGCCTGGGCGGCGTGGCCGTGGAACTGAAATCGCACCTGCCCATCGAGCGGCAGGCGCGCGTGATCGGGGCCACCTGGCTCGATCAGCAGTTGATCGGCGGCTCGGGCCTGGGCGACCTGGGCTTTGGCGGCGAGGCCAGGGAGGCGATGCAGCAGCGCGCCGACTTCCTGGCCGAACAGGGGCTGGCCGAACGGCGCGGGCAGCGCGTGATCCTCGCCCGGAACCTGCTGGGCACGCTGCGCAACAGGGAGTTGGCGCAGGCCGCGAAGGGCATTGCTGCCGATACCGGCCTGGAGCATCGCCCAGTGGCCGACGGGCAGCGCGTGGCCGGCATCTACAGGCGCAGCGTCATGCTCGCCAGCGGGCGATACGCAATGCTGGATGACGGTATGGGGTTCTCGCTGGTGCCGTGGAAACCGGTAATCGAGCAGCGGCTAGGGCAGCAGATCGCCGCGACGGTGCGCGGTGCCGGGGTGTCGTGGGAAATCGGACGTCAGAAAGGACCAGCCATTTGACTCCCTGAGAAAACCCATACAGCATACTTTGCGAAGCAATATCCTAGGATCGGTTTGTCACTGGGCCGACCAGACGTTTAAGCCAATTAGCCTGCCGCTAGATTCAGCGATATATGCTTCTCGACTTGTTGAATAGCGTATTGAGTTCTGCGGCAGGGTATGCGTCAGCGAACCCGTCGAAACGGCCCTGCTCGGCGATTGTGCGTGCTGCTTGCATGAAGCCACCCCAGGCCGCGCGTGCCAATGCTCCACCCACACTGATACGCCTCACACCGAGGTCAGCGAGGTCCTGAACTGTCAGGTCGCTCGCCCAGCCGATCAGCACGTTGACGGGCTTGGGCGCAACTGCTGAAACCACCGCGCTGATCTGCTCGCGTGTCTTGATGCCTGGGGCATACAAGCAATCCGCTCCGGCGTCCGCATAGGCTTTCAGGCGCAGGATGGTGTCATCGAGGTCAGGCCGGCCCACGATGAAATTCTCCGCACGCCCGACCAACAAGGTATCGCCACCAGCAGCATCGATCGCGGCACGTGCTGCACGTATCCGTTGAGCCGACTCCCCTATCGTTCGCAGGGGAGCCTGCTGATCACCCGTCGAATCTTCGATGGAAATGCCCGCCACGCCAGTTTCCACCGCCATACGCACACTCTCGGCCACCCCGTCCGTGGTATCTGCAAACCCACTCTCGAAATCGGCGTTGACGGGCAAATCGGTGGCCTCGACCATGAAGCGCATATGCGCCAAGGTAGCATCACGAGAAAGTTGCCCATCCGCATGCGCGTGCGACCATGCGCAACCGGAACTAGTCGTCGCCAGTGCCTTAAAGCCAAGTCCTGCCAGCACGTGGGCACTGCCAGCGTCCCAGGGATTGGGCAGCACAAAGCAGCCCGACTGGTGCAACTCGCGAAAGAGCACACGCTTTTGAGAAACATTGTCGTCGGTCATGAAAGATCCTTGTCGTGGCTGCAATTCAGATTGTCTGGTCGACAGGCAGTTACGCGTGACCAGTGCAGGTCCGGCGCGGGATGAATAGCGCCAAATGGGCTCTGATATTGCGACTAATGAATCACCCAAATCGCCACGCCCATCAATAAGCAGAGAGCTACCAAGGCAAATGGCAAAATCTCAAGATATACCGCTCGCTCCTGACCATGCCCCTTCGCAAGACCAGCGGCAATCGACATCCTGACTGGCGAGAACAATCCCATCGACATACCGGAAACCTGCTGGAGGGAGGCGACAGCAGGAATGCTCAAACCGGCCTGCAATGCCAAGGCAACCTGCGATGGCAAGAACAGACTGTTCGCAGGATTACCGCTATTGGTCAGGACACCGAAAGTTCCCGACAGTACTGGGGTAAGCAGGAGCGCCTTCTCTCCAAGCGTATCGAATGTCAGAGTGGCAAATGCACCGGATATGCCCGACGCCGTCAGCACCTCGGCCATCATGGAGAACGTGAATACGGTGAGCACAGCATGCTGTCCCGTGGACCAGGCTGTTCGGACCTCCTGCCTGAGATAAGTGATCTGCCTACGAGCGATCAAAATGCACAGCGCACCCACCAAGAGCCAGCTCCCTGCGTGAAAAAATGGTGACCACGCTGGCAAGTCCTCATAGGGAGTCAACCGAGCCAGACTACTCAACAACCTCTTCGCCTCAGGCCATAACCGGACCAGTGCCAGGCCACCAATGAGGAGAACATACGGAAGCACTTTTCGAAATCCTTCTTTCGCTTGCGCGCGATTCGGACGGAAATCCAGCAGGTAGCGAACCAAGATAATGGGACCGTAAGCTGCCAATAAGGCCGTCTCCGGCCCTAAATACATAGTTCCGAGCGCCAACAAAGCCATACAGGTGCCTATCCAGGCCACTTCTCGTACGTTCTCGGTAAGAGGGGCGGCAATACCTGCTGCACGCGCCGTACGCCAGAACAGCGGCAGCCATACCGACATGAGAAGTGCAACGGGCCCCACGCAGTACACGCCCAGCAGCTCAGGTGGAATACGAGCATAAGCGGCCGCCAGAAGCGTCCCACTGCTCATCGCGCCCCAAGGAATGACGGTCTGACTCATGAGCGCAAAGATCATCAAATGCCGCGGCGCAAAGCCAAGATGGCGGATCATCATCACCGTGCCAAGCATGCCCACACCGAATCCAGTGGCAGACTCTGCGAATGGACCCAGGAGGAAGCAGGCAAAGAATACCAATCGGCGGCGGCCGATCTCCGTTCCGGACGAGCAACTAGTTTTATCCGCCGGTGCCGATGGAGAACCTGCCGGGTTGCGCGCTGCGACCTGCCAAAACAGCAAACCACCCAGAATGTATGGTGCGATGACAGCGCCGATCCATAGTCCACGCAACAAAGCGCTAAACAAGACGTTACTATCAAATGCCAGCGGCCCCCAGAACAAAGCGATCGGCACCGTGGTCGCCAGTCCCATCAGGGAGGCAGCCGTCGTACTGCATCGGCCGCTGATAATGGCTGCAAGAAGCACCAAGGTGGGCAGTGCCCACAAGAAATACGTCATGGACTCATGCTTTGGTTAGGGTTCAATGTTCGTCAAGCGAGCTGGCATTCTTCGAAAATCGAGGCAAGCCGCTCCCGATCATTACCTTGCAGAGCCAGTAACGGAGCCGGAAGGCATGGGGACGCCGCATGCCCGAGCAGTTCCGCCGCGGCCGCCACCACACGCAGGCTGCCATGCTGGCGGAACAGCGCCCAAAGTGGCTCCAGTCGCTGCGACAACTGATTCGCCTGCGAGGCATCGCCCGACAGCGCGGCGCGGGTGATCGCCAATGCGACCTCGGGAAACAGTCCACCGACCACCGAGTACCAGACGTTACAACCCGCGAGCAGGCCGGTTGCAGCAGCAGCATCGCCACTGATTCCGATGCTGACATGGGACGGGATCAGTACGCGCAGGCGCTCAACCCGCGCTGTGGCAGCACCAGGGTCCGCAGGCACCGCCGGAATTTTGATCGAACCAATATTCGGAAGTTCGGCGATACGACCATGCAGTTCATCGCTGAACTCGAAGTGCGTGGTGCCGGGGTTGTCATACACCACCAGCGGTATGGACAAGGCATGGGTCACCGTTTCATAGAGGCCAAAAACCTCCTGGGCCGATAGTTTCTGATAGGACATCGGTGCAAGAAGAACCGCCTTCGCGCCCGCCTTTTGAGCATCCTCCGCCAACTCAACCACATCCCGCGTACGTAGCGCGCTAATGCCGATGATCACAGGCACGCTGCCCGCATGCTGCACCGCGAGTCGAGCAACCCGCTTGCGCTCTGCACTATCGAGGTATGCATAGTTCCCGGTCGAACCCAGAGCACAGATGGAATCAACGCCTGCCGCAGCGAGTCGTTCGGTCAGTTGCGCGAATGCAGCTTCATCGACACGACCACCACGCAACGGGGACAAGGGAAATGCACTAAGGCCAGTAAACATGGAATGCTCCAAACTGTATTTCAAAGTGGATGTTAAAAATTCTCGCTATCTGGTAACTACCCAAGCTGCCATCTAGCCGTGCTGATGAGCGGGCATATGCGTCAAACGCTGGTGCTTTTCCTGAAGCAGAACAACAACAGTGGTAGCCACCATGAAGCCAACTGCCGCCCACAGAACGCCGCCGGGCAGTCCACGATCCAATAGAAGTCCGAACAGAAGTGGGCCGATAATGCCTCCCACATTGAATCCGGTTGAAACGATGCCGAAAGTTCGGCCCTCGGCACCTACTGGGGAAGCAGCCCGGACCAGCATGTCACGCGAGGGAGCGACTACGCCGGTCAGGAAACCTGTTATACCCAACGCAACGGCTAGCAGAACCGGCGGCAGTGGTATCTTGATTACCAGCACGACCATCAGTGCGGCCAAGCCGAAGGCCACTGCCGCTACATACCCGTGTTTATCGGTTCGGTCTGCAAGCACGCCACCTGCCAGAACCCCAAAAGCACTGGCAAACAGAAAGGCAGTCAGTGCCACGTTCGCCGTCGGCAGCGTCACGTCAAAGCCTTGAACCAGCGCCGACACTGAAAACTTTTCAATGGCCCCGGTGCTCAGACTGAGCAGGGTAAAGAGCAGTGTCAGCACTGCCAGCGCCATGACTGGCGTGGTGAGCGGACGATGTTCAGTCGGGCTGGATTTTCCCGTGCTGGTAGCAGGTTGCCCGGCCGGTAGCGGCGAGCTGATGAGCATCGCACACCATGCCAATCCTCCTGCCAGGGCCGATGCGGCAAAGGACCAGCGCGGTGACGCGGCAAGGGCCACGCTGACCATGACAACAGGCGCAAGGGCCGCGCCGAAAAATCCAGCGAAAGTATGAATGGAGAAGGCACGGCCCATGACATCAGACGGAACGCCGTGTGATAGCAGGGAGTAATCGGCGGGGTGGTAAATCCCATTCGCCACGCCAGCCAAAACCATGACGGCGAGCAGGCAGGGATAGGTGGGGAACACCGCGAGCAAGCCGAAGCTGGCCGACCCTAGCAACAGTGCCGCCATCAGCATCTTCCTGGCTCCGACTCTATCCACCAGAAACCCGAACGGCGCCTGGACCAGCCCGGTCACGATGCCGAACACGCCCATTGCAATGCCCAGTTGGACAAAGCTCACCTGCATATGATCGGGCAGCAAGGGCAACAAGGCGGGCACCGTCATGATATGGAGGTGACTCACCAGATGGGCTATGGATACTTGGGCCAGCAGCCCTCTATACGAGGATTTCATTCTTTGGTCATCACCTCATTCTTCATCGGTTCAGTTGGACAGCGCACGTAGCACGTTCGCCAATTTCTTGATGGAGACCTCCAGCTCATGCGGCGCATGGGCGGCAAATCCCATGAGGAATCCGGCCTTGTGGCGGCTTGACGCATGCAGGGCCGTCAAACCCAATAGGTCAATACCTGCGCGACGTGCCGACTCAACGGCCTGGTGCTCGGGAATATCCCGGATGAACACGCAAGGCATCTGCATGCCCCCCGCAGGTATCCGCGGTTCAACAAACTCGGCCAGGTGCTTGCGCACCAGCCGGACCAGCACGTCGCGCCGTTCGGCATACACGGCCCGCATCGTGCGGACATGAGCCCCGTAGTGACCGCCCTCGATGAAACGCGCCAGCGTGAGTTGCGGTATCGGCGCGCTGTGGCCGTCCAACAGGGTGCGAGCCACGGTCATGGGTGCTACGAGCGATGTCGGCAGCACCATGTAGCCGATACGAAGGCCCGGAAACAGCGATTTCGTGAAGGTGCCGATGTAGATCGTCCGCTCATGCGGATCGAGTCCCTGGACGCAAGCCGTAGGCTTGCCCGCGTAGTGGAACTCGCTGTCGTAGTCGTCCTCTATGATCCAGCTCTGGTGCTGCCTTGCCCATTCGATGACGGCCAGTCGCCTGTCCAACGCCAGTGTTGCCCCTGTTGGAAACTGGTGTGATGGCGTCAGAAACACCGCTTTGGGCTGCTCACCCGGAGCGGTCGCCGCCTGGGTCAGGTATTCCACTCGCAAGCCGTCGGCATCAAGCGGTACAGGCACGCATTGCAGCCCTGCGGCATCGAATGCCTTGCGTGCGCCGTGGTACACGGGGTCTTCAATGAATATCCGTTCACCGGCATCGAGCAGCACGGTGGAGCACAGAGTCAGGGCCTGCTGCGAACTGGTCAGCACCAGCACACGCTCAGGTGTTGCTCGCGCACCGCGTTCGAGATTGACGTAATCGGCGATGGCGCGCCGCAACGGCTCCATACCCTGTGGCGGGCTGTGCAACAGCGCCGAGGTGCCGTACTCCTTCAACACCTGACGCTCCAGCCGCTCCCAGGTTGGGAGCGGAAAGCTGCGCGTCTCCGGGACGCCAGGCGCAAACGGCCGAGGCGTCAGAAAATCTCGCACACCGCCACTCTTGAACATCGCAGCCCCGCGCTGACTGAGGCGAGGCGTGCCGGTGTTATCTCCCTTGGGCCGCGCTTTTCCCCGGCCGGGTAAACGTTGTGCCCGTTCGGACACGAAGCTGCCACTGCCTACACGCCGTTCGATGAAGCCCTCGGCATGCAATTGGGTATAGGCCGACTCGATCGTATCGCGGGAAACCTCCAACGACTTGGCCAGCGCACGTGACGCAGGCAGTGGCCTGCCGACGTCGAGTGCACCGTCGAGGATCAGCTGGCGGATACCCCGCTGAATGCGCGCATGCAAAGGCAGCGCGCCATGCGCCGGGTCGCTGATCCATGCCTTGACGGATTCAAGTTGAGCATGCTTGAACAATTGGCCGGTATCTCTAAGTAAAAGTGGTGGGGAACATCCGTCCATTTTAGAGCTATAAATCAATCCCGTAAACACATCAACCCTATTTGGGAGTCAGCGTCACGCCATGTCATCCGCCCCATCACGCTCGCCCGTTCGTTGGAACGACCTTACCCATCCTGTCGTAGCTGGCCTGATCTCGGTCATCGTCAACTACGGTGGTACGTTCATTCTGGTGTTCCAGGCTGCCAAGGTGGCCGGTCTGAGCCCCGAGCTGACAGCTTCGTGGGTCTGGTCGATTTCGATTGGCGTGGGTGTGACGGGGATCTTCCTGAGCTGGATCTCCCGTGAGCCGATCATCACCGCCTGGTCCACACCGGCAGCGGCATTCCTGGTCACCGCGCTGGCGACCACGCCCTACGCGGAAGCGGTCGGTGCCTATCTGGTCTCGGCTGCCGCGTTCGTGGTGCTCGGGCTGTCCGGCTGGTTCGAGCGGGTCATCCGCATGATCCCGCCGGGCGTGGCCGCCGGGCTGCTGGCCGGCATCCTGCTCCAGTTCGGCATCGGTGCCTTTGGCGGCATGACCGTCGATCCACTGCTCGCAGGGCTGCTGATCGTGTCCTACGTGGTGTTCAAGCGCTTCAGCGCGCGCTATGCGGTGGTGGGCATCCTGGTGCTGGGGCTGGCCTTCCTGCTGGCCCAGGAGCGTGTCGATCTGTCCGGGCTGAGGCTGGAGCTGGCTACGCCGATCTTCACCATGCCCGCGTTCTCGCTCAATGCCCTGCTGAGCGTAGCCTTGCCGCTGTTCCTGATCACCCTGACCGGGCAGTACATGCCCGGCATGCTGGTGCTGCGCAACGACGGCTTCAAGACCAGCGCCAACCCCATCGTGACGGTCACAGGGCTGGGTTCGCTGTTGATGGCGCCGTTCGGCTCACACGCCTTCAACATCGCCGCCATCACAGCCGCCATCGCCACGGGTAGAGAAGCTCACGAAGACCCGTCCAAGCGCTGGATCGCCGGCATCGCCGCAGGCATCTTCTACGTGCTGGTCGGGGTGTTCGGGGTCACGCTCGCCGCGGTGTTCATGGCCTTCCCGGCGACCTTCATCACCACGTTGGCCGGCCTGGCGCTGCTGGGCACGATCGGCGGCAGCCTCGCCAGTGCGCTGATCGATCCCAAGACCCGCGAAGCATCGCTCATCACCTTCCTGGCCGCTGCCGCCAACATCAACTTGCTTGGCATTGGTGGCGCCTTCTGGGGACTGGTGATCGGTCTGGTGGCCTACGCCGTGCTCAACGGGCGATTGCCCCAACCGGCGCCCAAGCCTGCCGTCACCCCGAAGCCCACCAGCGAGAGGGTAAGCTGATGATCGAGCCTTCCGACACCCAAACCCGGCACGACCAGCACGGCCGCTATCCCGAGGCCACCAAGGTCGAGGACTTCCGGCACAACTTGGCTGCGGTGCAGACGCGTATCGACCTGGCCTGCCACCGCGCCGGCCGCGAACTGGCAACCGTACGCCTGCTGCCAGTCAGCAAGACCAAGCCCGAAACCAGCTTGCGCCTGGCCTACGAGGCAGGTTGCCGGACGCTGGGCGAGAACAAGGTGCAGGAAGCCCATCAGAAGTGGGAAGCGATGCAGGACCTGACCGACCTGCAATGGTCGGTCATCGGCCACCTGCAAACCAACAAGGCCAAGCTGGTGGCGCGCTTCGCCAGCGAGTTCCAGGCGCTGGACAGCCTGCGGGTTGCTGAGGCGCTGGACCGCCGCTTGCAGATTGAAGGGCGCTCGCTGGATGTGTTCGTGCAGGTCAACACCTCTGGCGAAGCCAGCAAGTACGGCTTGAGTCCGGAGGACGTACCCGCCTTTCTCCAGGCGCTGCCTGCGTTCTCGGCCCTGCGTGTGCGCGGGCTGATGACACTGGCGTTGTTCTCCAGCGAAGCCGAGCGGGTACGCCAGTGCTTCATCCTGCTGCGCAACCTGCGCGACCGACTGCGACAGAGCGCACCCGCCAGCATCGGACTGGATGAACTGTCGATGGGCATGTCCGGGGACTTCGAGATCGCCATCGAGGAAGGCGCCACGGTCGTGCGCGTCGGGCAGGCGATTTTCGGCGCTCGCCACACGCCAGACGACTACCACTGGCCTAACTACAACCATTCAAAGGAAACGCTCTTATGAGTGTCGAGACAGCCTCCTCCTTAGTTCGCGACGTGCGGCCCGACGACGAACCCGCCTGGCGACGGCTTTGGGCGGGCTACAACGCCTTCTACGAAACCAGCGTCGCCCCGGAAATCACTTCCCTGACCTGGCAGCGGATTCTGAACCCCGCTGCGCCAGTGCTGGGCCGTCTCCTGGAGGTTGAAGGCCAGCTCGCCGGATTCAGCGTCAGCGTCCTGCATGAAGGCACATGGGTGTCGAGTGCCGTCTGCTACCTGGAGGACTTGTTTGTCGATCCCGACTACCGGGGCCGGGGCCTTGGCCGGATGCTGATCCAGGACCTGGTTGATTGCGGCAAGGCGCGCAACTGGTCCACGTTGTATTGGATGACGCGGCGCGACAACCCGGCACGGCGTCTCTACGACGAATTCGTGCAAGCCGACGATTTCGTTCGATATCGGCTGCCTCTTTAGGCCATCGGTCACACCACCGAAGGAATTTCATCATGAACAAGACCGCCATCGCCATCCGGCACCTTCACTTTGAAGACCTCGGCACACTGGAGCCGGTGCTTCAGGCACGTGGCTACACCGTGCGCTATCTGGATGCGGCTGCCGGCGACCTGCGGGCCGCAGACACTGCGAGGGCTGATTTGCTGGTGGTGCTGGGCGGGCCCATTGGCGCCTGCGATGAGGGCATCTACCCCTTCATCGAAGACGAGCTGGCCATCATTGCCCAGCGGCTGGAAAGCCGCCAGCCGTTGCTCGGCATCTGCTTGGGTGCGCAACTGATTGCCCGCGCGCTGGGAGCCGGCGTCGCCGGCATGGGCGTGAAGGAAATCGGCTTCTCGCCGCTGGCGCTGACCCCGGAGGGGGAAGCATCCCCGCTGGCAGCGCTGGGCGGTGTACCGGTGCTGCATTGGCACGGCGACCGCTTTGACATCCCCATCGACGCCACGCGGTTGGCGGGCACGGCGATCTGC
Organism: Burkholderia sp. AU45251; assembly: GCF_030482905.1. Classification (NCBI taxonomy): domain Bacteria; kingdom Pseudomonadati; phylum Pseudomonadota; class Betaproteobacteria; order Burkholderiales; family Burkholderiaceae; genus Burkholderia; species Burkholderia sp. AU45251. The sequence goes on from NZ_JAUJQH010000044.1 coordinate 17,413, forward strand.
GACAACCAGGCGTTCAGCATCGGCTGCCACGTCCTGGCACTGCAATGCCACCTGGAAGCAGACCCCCGACAGATCGAGTCCTGGCTGGTCGGCCATGCTGGCGAGTTGTCACAGGCCGGTATCGACCCCCGCACACTGCGCAGCGAGGCCCAGTCACTGCAAACGCGGCTGCCAATGGCAGCCGAGGCGGTATTCAACGCCTGGTTGGATGCGTGCGAGTCCGTAGCGGCGGAGGGCTCATGACCAAGGATTCATCCCCGTCAAGTCGCCCCCTATCGGTGGATGTCGTCTCCGTGCAGTCGCAGGTGGTCTATGGCCGGGTGGGAAACAACGCGGCCATTCCGACACTGGAGGCGCTGGGACTGTCGGTGGCGGCGGTGCCCACCGTGGTATTGAGCAATATCCCGCACTACCCGACGATGCACGGTGGGGCGTTGCCCATAGAGTGGTTCGACGGCTACTTGCAGGATCTGTCGGCACGCGGCGCCCTGCACGCCCTGCGCGCAATCCTGGTGGGCTACCTGGGCAATCCGGCACAGGCACAGGCCCTGGCGAACTGGATGCAGGCGCTGCTGCCACAACAAGCTGGCCTGCGCATCGTCATCGACCCGGTGATCGGGGACCACGACCACGGCATCTATGTCGATCCCCAACTGGCAGATTCCTACCGCAAAGACCTGCTGCCGCTGGCCGATGGACTGACCCCCAACGGCTTCGAGCTGGCACACCTGACGGGAATGGTGACCAACGATCTGAAAGGCGTGGTGGCCGCTGCTCGGACCTTACTGACCGGTCGTACCCAATGGGTTGCGGTGACCAGCGCCGCCCCCGAGACCTGGGCGGCAGGAGAGATGCAGGTCGCCCTGGTGAACCGCGCGCATGCCTATGTGATCACGCACCCACGCATCGACGCTGCGCCCAAAGGCACCGGCGATCTGTTCTGCGCGACCCTGACCGCGCACTGGCTCAAGGGTGACTGTCTGGAGACAGCCGCCCGGAAGGCATGTCACCGAGTCGTGCAGGCGGTTCAACACACCGAACGGGCGCAATGCGCCGAGCTGCTACTGCCGCCAATGGACGGCAGCCAGGATAACAACGGAAGGATTCGCATCCGCGAACTGACCTTCTCACGCGATGAATCCAAATTGAAACCTTTGAGGACTTCCCCATGCGACCTGCCACTTCCCACTTGATGCGGGCCTATGCCCGCCAGCCTGTGTCCTTCGTGCGTGGAAGCGGCGCGCGACTTTGGGACGAACAAGGCGTGGAGTACCTGGACGCCATTGCCGGTGTCGCAGTGACGAGCCTGGGGCATGCGCACCCGGAGATAGCCGCCGTCATCGCGGAACAGGCCGGGATGCTACTGCATACGTCCAATGTCTTTCGCATCGATTGGCAGGAGCGGTTGGGAGAGCGTCTGTGTGCGCTGACGAGCATGCAGAGGGCTTTCTTCTGCAACTCAGGCGCTGAGGCCAACGAAGCGGCGCTTAAGCTGGCAAGGCTGCACGGCCATCGCAAGCAGGTTGCCGAGCCGAAGATTCTGGTGATGGAGAACGGCTTTCATGGCCGTACCATCGCAACGCTGTCCGCCACCGGCAACCCCGCGAAACAGCAGGGCTTCGAGCCGCTGTTGCCCGGCTTTCTGCGCGTGCCTTATGACGACATCGAAGCGGTACGCCAAATGGCGGCCAATGCGCCCGGCATCGTGGCGGTGCTCATCGAGCCGGTACAGGGCGAAGGCGGTATCCGCGTTGCCAGCGCCGACTACCTGCGTGATCTGCGCGCGCTGTGCGATCAGCAGGACTGGCTGTTGATGCTTGATGAAATTCAGGCAGGGATGGGCCGCACGGGTGCCTGGTTCGGTCACCAGCATGCGGGCATCACGCCAGACGTGATGACGGTGGCGAAGGCGCTGGGCAACGGCTTTCCCATCGGTGCCTGCCTGGCGCGCGGCGCGGCAGCCGATCTGTTTTCTCCAGGGCAGCACGGCTCGACCTTCGGCGGCAACCCGCTGGCCTGCCGGGTGGGCTGCACCGTGCTCGACCTCATGACCCGCGACAAGCTGCCCGAGCGCGCCGGTGTGCTCGGCACGCGCCTGCTCACGGGATTGCGCAAGGCATTGAGTGGCCATCCGAACGTCACTGCGATCCGGGGCCAAGGACTGATGATCGGTATCGAGATGAATCAGCCCTGCAAAGAGCTAGTCGGCCGCGCACTGGCCGAGCAACGCCTTCTCATCACCGTGACCCGCGACACCACCATCCGGCTCCTGCCGCCGCTGATTTGCGACGAAACCCAGATCGACGACATCGTGGTCCGCGTATCCCGGCTCCTGTCGGTGAGTGCCCTGGATGGGGCAGCGCCGACACCCAGTACCACCCAGCAGGAGCTGACGTCATGACCGTGACCCCGACCTACCAGCAACCCGACACGGAAGGCTTCTTCGGCCGCTTCGGCGGGAGCTTCATCAGCGAGACCCTGGCGCAAGCAGTCGAGGAGCTGGTGGCCGCCTGGCAGCGCTACCGCGACGATCCCGCGTTCATCGCCGAATACGAGGAAGAACTGGCCGATTACGTCGGCCGTCCCTCGCCGATCTACTACGCCCGGCGTCTGAGCGAGGAAACGGGCGGTGCCCGCATCTTGCTCAAACGCGAAGACCTCAACCATACCGGCGCCCACAAGATCAACAACGTGATCGGACAGGCCATGTTGGCGCGGCGCATGGGCAAGCGGCGCATCATCGCCGAGACCGGCGCGGGCCAGCATGGCGTGGCCACTGCGACGATCTGCGCGCGCTACGGCCTGGAATGCGTGATCTACATGGGCAGCGAGGACATCGAGCGGCAACGCCCCAATGTCCAGCGCATGGCGCTGCTCGGCGCAACCGTGATCCCTGTCGCCTCCGGCAGCCGCACGCTCAAGGACGCGATGAACGACGCGATCCGCGATTGGGTCAGCAACGTCGATGACACCTTCTACCTGATCGGATCGGTCGCGGGCATGCACCCGTATCCGACGATGGTGCGCGACTTCCAGACCGTGATCGGCAAGGAGTGCCTGACCCAGATGCCGGCACTGTTCCAGCGCCTGGGCATGGCGAAGGAGCACCCCGATGCGGTGATTGCTTGCGTGGGTGGCGGCAGCAACGCCATCGGCATCTTCCATCCGTACATTGAACACGAGAGCGTGCGCCTGATCGGTGTCGAGGCGGCGGGCCTGGGACTGGACACGGGCCGGCATGCCGCATCGCTTCAGTGCGGCAGTCCCGGTGTCCTGCATGGTAGCCGCTCGCTCATCCTCCAGGACGACAACGGACAGGTGCAGGAAACCCACAGCATCAGCGCCGGGCTGGACTACCCCGGCGTCGGACCGGAACACGCCTGGCTGAAGGAGATTGGCCGCGCCGAGTACGTCGGTGCAACCGACGACGAGGCGCTGCACGCCTTCCATCAACTGAGCCGCACGGAAGGCATCATTCCCGCGCTCGAAGCCAGTCACGCCGTAGCCCATGCCATCAAGCTGGCGGCCACCTTGCCCAACGAGCAGGCCCTGCTGGTCAACCTGTCCGGCCGGGGCGACAAGGACATGGAGACGGTCATGGCGCAGGCCGACGCGTCTGGAGGAAAGCCATGACCCGGCTCGATCCCACCTTCCGGCATCTGCGGCGAGAGGGGCGCAAGGCGTTGATCCCCTATGTCACCGCGGGCTACCCCGGCGTGGACATCACCCCGGCGCTGATGCACGTGCTGGTCGAGGCCGGTGCCGACGTCATCGAACTGGGCGTGCCGTTCTCTGATCCATCGGCAGACGGTCCCACGATCCAGGCGGCCAGCGAGCACGCCCTGCGCCAGGGCATCGGGCTGCCGCAGGTGCTCGACCAGGTCCGGCGCTTCCGCGAATCGGACACTGAGACCCCGGTGGTGCTGATGGGCTATGCCAACCCCATCGAACGCTATGACCTGTTACGTCAGCCGGGCGCCTTCGCCAAGGACGCAGCCAAAGCCGGAGTGGATGGCGTACTGGTTGTCGATTACCCGCCCGAAGTATCTGCTGACCTCGCGGCGCAGCTACGTCAGCACGGCCTCGATCTGATCTTCCTGCTTGCGCAAACCTCTACCGAGCAGCGCATCCGCCAGGTCGCCAAGCGGGCCGGTGGCTACGTCTATTGCGTGTCCATCAAGGGCGTTACCGGCGCTACCACACTCGACATGGCAAGCGTGCGTGACACGCTGACCCGCATCCGCCGTCATGTGCGCATCCCTGTCGGGGTCGGGTTCGGTATCCGCGATGCCAGCACCGCCCGGGCGGTTGCCCAGGTCGCCGACGCCGTGGTGATCGGCTCCTGGCTGATCGAGAGCCTGGCCGGCAAACCGGCGGCCGAAGCGCTGGCCGCGGCCAGCGACCTGATCCGCGATGTGCGCCGGGAACTGGACAAAGACGTGCCGGAACAAGACCCAATCCCAAACCCCAAGCATTCCAACACCTAGGACGAATTCCATGTACGACACTTCGCTGACCCTCACCGATTTCGACCCCGAGCTGGCTCAGGCCGTTCAGCACGAAGAACGCCGCCAGAAAGACCACGTGGAGTTGATCGCTTCGGAGAACTACGCCAGCCCGCTGGTGATGGCGATCCAGAACTCGGTATTCACCAATAAGTATGCAGAAGGCTATCCCGGCAAGCGCTACTACAGTGGCTGCGAGCATGTGGACGTGGCCGAGCGCCTGGCGATCGAACGGATCAAGGCGCTGTTCGATTGCGACTACGCCAACGTCCAGCCCCATGCCGGCGCCCAGGCCAACGCCGCCGTGTACCTGGCTCTGGCCAATCCCGGCGACACGGTGATGGGCATGAACCTGGCGCAGGGCGGCCACCTGACCCATGGCAATCCATCGAACTTCTCGGGCCGACACTACAAGATCGTGCCCTATGGGCTTGACCCCGAGACCGGCCTGATCGACTACGACGAGATGGAACGGATCGCACTGGAGACTCGACCCAGGATTTTGATCGGTGGCTTTTCCGCATATTCGCGCCACAAGGACTGGGCGCGAATGCGTGCCATCGCCGACAAGGTGGGCGCGATCTTCTGGGTCGACATGGCTCACGTCGCCGGCCTGGTTGCCGCTGGCGAATATCCGAACCCGCTGCCTCATGCCCATGTCGTGACCAGCACCACCCACAAGACCCTGCGTGGCCCGCGCGGCGGCATCATCCTGTCCAAGGGGCAGGACGAGGATTTTTACAAGAAGCTCAATTCTGCCGTGTTCCCTGGCATCCAGGGCGGCCCGCTGATGCACGTGATCGCCGCCAAGGCGGTGGCCTTCAAGGAAGCCTTGACGCCTGAGTTCAAGAGCTACCAGAAGCAGGTCGTGACCAATGCGCGGGCGATGGCTGCGGTCATCCAGCAGCGTGGTCACCGAATCGTCTCCGGCGGCACCGACAACCACCTGATGCTGATCGACCTGTCCGCCAAGCCCTACACCGGTAAGGAGGCGGATGCCGCACTGGCCGATGCCTACATCACCGCCAATAAGAATTCCGTGCCCAATGATCCGCGTTCACCGTTCGTGACCTCTGGCATACGGATCGGTACACCGGCCGTAACGACGCGGGGCTTTGGCGTGGCCGAGTGTGAACTACTGGCAGGCTGGTTGTGTGACGTGCTGGATGCCCTGGGAGCAGGTAGCAAGGAGCTGATCGCAGTGCGTGACCGGGTGCGGGATCAGGTGATGGAAGTATGCCGTCGCCATCCCGTATACCGATAGCGGATAGCTGGCGCATGGAACTGCGGCATCTGCGTTGCTTTTTGGCCGTAGCGGAGGAACTGCACTTTGCGCGTGCGGCCGAGCGGCTGCACATCGAGCAGTCGCCGCTGTCGCGCACCATCAAGGAACTGGAAGAAGACCTGGGCGAGCAGTTGTTCGTTCGTACCAGCCGCAGCACGCAGCTGACGCGGGCGGGCAAGCTGTTTCTGGAACACGTCCCGCGCATCTTCACTGCCTTGCAGCAGGCCCGCGACAGCGTGAAGGCAGCGGCCAATGGCTTTCACGGTCAGCTGCGCATCGCACTGTCCGATGGCATCACGCCTTCGCGCTTGCCGACATTGCTGGCGCTTTGCCGGCAGGAGGAACCCGAGGTCGAAATCCGGTTGTCTGAAGTGCCTCTATCGCAGCAGATCAAGGGGTTGCACGACGACCTGTATGACGTGGGTTTTTCTCAATCAGACGAAGTTGGTGATGCGTTGGTCGCCCGGCCAGTCTGGAGCGATCCTCTGATGGTCGCTGTTCCCGCACGGCACCCATTGCTCAAACACAAACGTATACCGTTGGACGAAGTGTTGCGCTATCCGCTGGTGCTGTGCGATCCACAGGTCTGCGAAGGCCATGCCCGCCAGGTCGAGCGGGTGCTACGGCGAGCGGAACAGGAACCCATGATCGCCGAGCGCGTCGCCTCCTGCGACCTGATGATGGCACTGGTGTCGGCAGGCTTTGCCCTTGGCTTGGCGGGTGCCCCGCACATCGTTTCCAGCCGCGAACCCGGTGTGGTGGCGCGGCCATTGGCGGGGCGTTCGCCGATGCTGACGACGTATCTGCTGCACCGGGAGGCGGAGGGCTCGGAAGTCCTGGCCCGATTCATCGAGCGGGTGCAGGCCATCGAATCGCCCGAAGGCGTCAGACCTGTGCCGCCGTCCGAACCTGATCTGGAGGACATCGAGCCATGAAACAACTCATCCCGTTATTGCTGGTCGCGGCGCTGGCCGCCTGCGGCCAATCGGAGGCACCCAGGCAGGAGGCAACCACGGAAGCCGACGTGCCGACCGTGGAGGAACTGGCCGCCGACCCCGAACGATTGAGGGAGCTGCGCGAGCAGTGCAGGACCGATCGGCCGCGACTGGGCGACGTGTTGTGCAACCGCGTGGCCGAAGCGACGAATCGGCGCTTCTTCGGTGACGGCAACGTGCCCTATACGCCGCCGGAGACACCGCCGCCGTTCTGATTCGTCGGCCGCTCGCCACAAAATCCGCTTTTCTTTGCCGACACGCCGCAGCGCGCCCGCGCTGGCGGCGTTTTTGTCGTGTTCGCCCCCGCTTGAAACGATGCTTTTTGCATCACCTTGGTTCCGATAACGGTCTTTGACCGGCACTGGCCCGGCACCGATCCTCGCATGACAGGCACGCCCAAGTGCCGCTTTTTCATGGGGAATCAGCGCAGGAGAAGTCGGAGGCCAGGTCATGCAAGGGACGAACGTACTGTTCGGGCAGATCGCCGTCGTATTCGGCATCGTGATCGCCGGTGTGTGGAGCGCCACACAATGGACAGCCGCCGCCCTGGGCTACCAACTACGCCTTGGCTCGCCCTGGTTCGACTTCTTCGGCACGCCGGTCTATCACCCCTGGAAACTGTTCGAGTGGTGGTTCTTCTTCGGCGCTTATGCGCCGGAGGTCTTCGACATCGGCGGCGCCATCGCTGGCGGCAGCGGTCTTGTCGCCGTGCTGGTCGCCATCGGCATGTCCATCTGGCGCTCGCGCCAGGCGCGCCGGGTTACGACTTACGGCTCGGCCCGCTGGGCCGATGCCCGTGACATCCACAAGGCGGGACTGACCCGGCCCGTCGGTGTCTTTCTCGGCCAGCATGAACGGCAGTACCTGCGCCACGAAGGCCCGGAGCACGTTCTGGCCTTCGCACCCACGCGCTCGGGCAAAGGGGTCGGGCTGGTCGTGCCGACCTTGTTGAGCTGGCCCGCATCGGCCGTCATCCACGACATCAAGGGCGAGAACTGGCAGATCACCGCCGGCTGGCGCTCGCGCTTCTCGCACTGCCTGCTGTTCAACCCGACCGATGCGCAGTCGGCCGGCTACAACCCGCTGCTGGAAGTGCGGCGCGGCGCGCATGAGGTGCGCGACGTGCAGAACATCGCCGACATTCTGGTCGATCCCGAAGGTGCGCTGGAGAAGCGCAACCATTGGGAGAAGACCAGCCACGCACTGCTAGTCGGCGCCATCCTGCATGTGCTCTATGCGGGCGAGGACAAGACGCTGCGCGGCGTCGCCAATTGTCTGTCCGACCCGGCGTGCCCGTTCGAGCTGACCCTGCACCGGATGATGACGACGAAGCACCTGGGCGATGCGCCGCATCCCGTCGTCGCCTCCGCTGCGCGCGAAGTGCTCAACAAGGCGGACAACGAGCGCTCTGGCGTGCTCTCCACCGCCATGTCCTTCCTCGGCCTGTACCGCGACCCGACGGTGGCCGAAGTCACCTCGCGCTGCGACTGGCGCATCGCCGATCTCATCGCCGCCGAGCATCCTGTGTCGCTGTATCTGGTGGTGCCGCCTTCGGACATCAGCCGCACCAAGCCGCTGATTCGGTTGATCCTCAATCAGATCGGGCGGCGGCTGACCGAATCGCTCGACGGTTCCGACGGCATCGAGCGCCGCCACAAGTTGCTGTTGATGCTCGACGAGTTCCCAGCGCTGGGCCGGCTCGACTTCTTCGAGACGGCGCTTGCCTTCATGGCCGGCTACGGCATCCGCAGCTTCCTGATCGCGCAGTCGCTCAACCAGATCGACAAAGCCTACGGCCAGAACCATTCGATTCTGGACAACTGCCATGTGCGGGTGACGTTCGCCACCAACGACGAACGCACCGCCAAGCGCATCTCCGAGACGCTGGGCACCGCCACCGAGCTGCGCGCGCAGCGCAACTACGCCGGCCACCGGCTCGCGCCGTGGCTCGGGCACCTGATGGTGTCGCGCCAGGAGACGGCGCGGCCGCTGTTGACCCCTGGCGAAGTGATGCAGCTACCGCCCGACGAGGCGGTGGTGATGGTGTCCAGCGTGGCGCCGATCAAGGCCAGGAAGCTGCGCTACTACCTCGACACCAATTTCCAGCAGCGCGTGTTGCCGGCGCCCGTGCTCGCGGTCGGGCGCTACGCCGATGCGCCGCCGGCTCGCGCCGACGACTGGACCGAGTTGGCGATTCCGGCCGTGCCCGCCGCATCGGCTGCCGCATCCGCCGATGGCCTGGGCGGCACCGATGACGGCGGCCCGCGCCGCCAGCCCGAACTGTCCGAGGCCGTCGCCTACAGCCCCGAGCCTGAACACCCGGCCAGCGACTTGTCGCTGCTCGATGACGACGACCTGCCGCCGGTTCTTCCCGGCCAGCTCGACCCCGCCATGCAGCGCGTGGCGCGGCTGGCTTCCCTCAATCCCGATGACGGAATCCAGCTATGAGCCGATACCGCCTGAACCTCTTTATCCATCCCGAGCACGCCAAGCGCCTGGACGAGCTGGCCGCCAAGAAAGGCGTCTCGAAGTCCAGCATCGTCGCGGCGGCGCTGGCGTCCTGGCTGTCGCCGGACGCGGCCGACCAGCGCGAGGCGGCCATTGCCAAGCGGCTTGATCGCCTGTCGCGCCAAGCCGAGCGCATGGAGCGCGACCAGAACATCGCCATCGAAACGCTGGCGCTGTTCATCCGCTACTACCTCACGGTCAGCACGCCAGTTCCCGAGGCGCACCAAGACGCCGCCCGCGCCCAGGGCAAGGCGCGTTTCGAGCAGTTCACCGAGCAGCTTGGTCGCCACCTGCTGCGGGGCCGGAGCTTGGTGCGCGACGTGGTGGAGGAACTGCATCCCGATCCGATGCGGATGGAAGACGCGGCGGCAGCCGCGCAAGCGCAGGAGCGTGCGTCATGAGCGCCGTTCCGCAGTCCATGAGTGCCACGTCGCTCGACCGCCGCATCCAGATGCTGCGCACGGCGATGGGGCCACTGATCGCCGCTGCGCTCGAAGACCCGGACGTGGTGGAGGTGATGCTGAATCCCGATCGCACCCTTTGGGTAGATCGGCTTTCCAGCGGGCGCGCGCCGATGGGCGTGGAACTGCCCGAGGCGGACGGCGAGCGAATCATCCGCCTGGTCGCCGCCCACGTCGGCGCGGAAGTCCATCGCGGCCAGCCGCTGCTGTCCGCCGAGTTGCCCGAAACCGGCGAACGCTTCGAGGGCATCTTGCCTCCGGCAGCGCCGGGGCCGGCCTTCGCGCTGCGCAAACGCGCCATCGGCGTGATTCCGCTGGAGCGGTACGTCATCGACGGGATGATGACCAGCGCGCAGGCGGGCTTTCTCGTTCGCGCCGTGCGCGAGCGGCAGAACGTCCTGATCGCCGGCGCCACCAGCAGCGGTAAGACCACACTCGCCAATGCGCTGCTGGCCGAGATTGCCGCCACAGGCGACCGCGTGCTGGTGCTCGAAGACACGGTGGAGCTGCAATGCGCGGCCCGCGACCACGTTCCCCTGCGCACGCGCGCAGGCGTGGTGTCGATGACCGAACTGGTGCGCTCGTCCATGCGCCTGCGCCCTGATCGCGTCGTCGTCGGCGAGGTGCGCGGTGCCGAGGCGCTGGATCTCATCAAGGTGTGGGGCACGGGCCACCCCGGCGGCATCGCCACGATCCATGCCGGCTCCGCGCTCGGCGCGCTGCTGCGCCTGGAGCAACTGATTCTCGAAGTGGCGGTGAATCCGCCCCGTGCGCTGATCGCCGAGGCGGTCAACGTGGTGATCCACATCGCCGGGCGCGGGCGCAAACGCCGCATCGAGAACATCGCCCGCGTCGTCGGCTTCGACGGCGTGGGCTACCAACTGGCGGATGCACTGGAAACGCCGTTTCCCGAGCTGCCGCCACTTCCCGATGCCGCACCCGCTGCGGCGACTTCCCCATCCCCTGACTCACTTGGAGAACTGCCATGACGCAGATGACCATTCCTGCTTTCCGTATTTCTGCAAATCCGGCTTTGCGTCTTGCGCGGCTGCGCTGCCTGGCCCGCCCTGCGGGGCAAGGGCTGCTGCTGGCCGCGCTACTGCTGTTCCTGGCCGGAACCGCGCAGGCCGCCGGTTCCTCGATGCCGTGGGAAGGCCCGCTGCAATCCATCCTCGAATCCATCCAGGGGCCGGTGGCGCGCATCGTCGCGGTCATCATCATCATCGCCACGGGCCTCGCGCTCGCCTTCGGCGACACGTCCGGCGGCTTCCGCAAGCTGATCCAGATCGTCTTCGGTCTGTCCATCGCCTTCGCAGCTTCGAGCTTCTTCCTGTCGTTCTTCAGCTTCTCCGGCGGGGCCGTCGTATGAGTGCCCCGGACACCTTCGCGGACGGCTTCGAGGTGCCGCTGCATCGCTCGCTGACCGAGCCGATTCTGCTTGGCGGTGCGCCGCGCACCGTTGCGATCGCCAACGGCACGCTGGCCGCCGCTGTCGGCCTGGGCCTGCAACTGTGGATTCCGGGCGTGGTGCTCTGGGTTGTCGGCCATTCGCTGGCGGTATGGGGCGCGCGCGTCGATCCGCAGTTCATGCAGGTCTTCGCCCGGCACATCAAGCACCGCCCGCTGCTGGACGTGTGAGGGGAGGACGCCGCGATGCTGAACCTCGCCGAATACCGCCAGCGCCCGGCCTTGCTTGCCGACTGGCTGCCCTGGGCCGGGCTGGTCGCACCGGGCGTCGTCTTGAACAAGGACGGCAGTTTCCAGCGCACGGCCCGGTTTCGCGGGCCTGACCTCGACAGCGCGACGCAAGGCGAGCTAATCGCCACGTCGGCGCGGTTGAACAACGCGCTGCGTCGCATGGGATCGGGCTGGGCGCTGTTCATCGAGGCCGAGCGCCGCGCCGCCGCCGACTATCCGCGCTCGGAGTTTCCCGAGCCGCTTTCGTGGCTGGTGGAGGAAGAACGCCGGGCCGCCTTCGAGGAATCGGGCAATCACTTCGAGAGCGGCTATCACCTGACGCTGCTTTACCTGCCGCCGGAAGAATCCCGCGCCCGTGCAGCCAAGATGCTCTACGAGAACACGCCGACGACCGGCGTGGACTGGCGCGAGCGGCTGCAAGCCTTCGTCGCGGAAACGGATCGCGTCTTTGACCTGCTCGACGGCGTGATGCCGGAGATCGCCTGGCTCGATGACAGCCAGACGCTGACCTACCTGCACGCGACCATCTCGACGCGGCGCTATCGCGTGGGCGTGCCCGAAGTGCCGTTCCACATCGACGCGCTGCTGACCGACTCGCCGCTGGTCGGTGGCCTGGCGCCCATGCTGGGCAACCAGCACCTGCGCGTGGTGTCGGTGCGAGGTTTCCCGACCTCGACCTGGCCGGGGATTCTGGATGACCTCAACCGCCTTGGCTTTGCGTACCGCTGGAGCACGCGCTTTCTCTGCCTCGACAAAGCCGAGGCGGAGAAAGAACTTTCCCGCCTGCGCCGCCAGTGGTTCGCCAAGCGCAAGAACGTCATCGCGCTGCTGCGCGAAACGATCTTCCAGCAGGAAAGCCCGCTGGTCGATACCGACGCCAACAACAAGGCCGCCGATGCGGACGCTGCCTTGCAGGAGTTGGGCAGCGATCAAGTCGCCTTCGGCTACCTGACGGCGACCGTCACCGTCATGGACGAGGACGCCGCCGTGGCGGACGAGAAGCTGCGCATGGTGGAGCGCGTCATCCAGGGCCGGGGCTTCGTGACCATTCCCGAAGCGCTCAACGCCGTGGATGCGTGGCTGTCGTCCATTCCGGGCAACGCCTACGCCAACGTGCGCCAGCCCATCGTCTCGACGCTGAATCTTGCGCACCTGATGCCGGTGTCGGCGGTGTGGGCAGGGCCGGAGAAGAACGACCACCTCGACGGCCCGCCGCTGATCGTCACGCGCACCGAGGGCGCGACGCCGTTCCGGCTGGTGACGCACATCGGCGATGTGGGGCATACGCTGGTGGCTGGCCCGACCGGCATGGGCAAGTCGGTTCTGCTCGCCACGCTGGCGATGCAGTTCCGCCGCTATCGCGGTTCGCGCATCTTCGCCTTCGACATGGGCCGCTCGATGCGGGCCACGATCCTGGGCCTGGGCGGCGAGCACTACGACCTGGGCACGGATGGCGAAATCGCCTTCCAGCCACTGGCACGCATCGACCGCGAGGGCTACCGCACCTGGGCCGCCGAATGGATCGAAGGCCGCTTGCTGCACGAAGGCGTGGCGGTCGGCCCCGACGAGAAGGCGGCTATCTGGTCGGCGCTGGGAAGTCTCGCCGGGGCGCCGGTGGAGCAGCGCACGATGACGGGGCTTTCCGTGCTGTTGCAATCGAACACGCTGCGGCAGGCGCTGTCGCCTTATGTGCTCGGCGGTGCCCACGGCAAGCTGCTGGACGCCGACCACGACCGGCTGGGCACGGCCGACGTGCAGTGCTTCGAGATGGAGGAGCTGATGCACAGCAAGGCCGCCGTCATGGCCGTGCTGCATTACCTCTTTGCGCGTTTTGATGAACGCTTCGACGGGGCGCCCACGCTGCTGATCCTCGACGAAGCATGGCTGTTCCTCGATGACCCGGTGTTTGCCGCGCGTATCCGCCAGTGGCTCAAGACACTGCGCAAGAAGAACGTCAGCGTCATATTCGCCACGCAGAGCCTTGCCGACATCAAGGATTCGAGCATCGCACCCGCGATCATCGAAAGCTGCGCGAGTCGGATTTTCTTGCCCAACCCGCAGGCGACCGAGCCGCAGATTCGCACGATCTACGAGGGCTTCGGCCTCAACAGGCGGCAGATCGAAATCGTCGCCACCGCGCAGCCCAAGCGCGACTACTACTACCAATCCCGCCTCGGCAACCGCCTGTTCGACCTCGACCTGGGGCCGGCGGCGCTGGCCTTCGCGGGCGCTTCCACGCCGCAAGACCAGCGCGACATAGACCGCGTGCTGCTGGACGCCGGCGTGCCCGGTTTCGCGGGTGCCTGGCTTCGCCACCGCGGCCTCGATTGGGCGGCCGACCTGCTGCCCTCGTTCCCCGGCCTCGCGCCGGGTTCCCTCGCTGACCAACCCCTGGAGAACCTGCCATGAAAAAGCGTCTTATTGCCGCCGCCATCGCGGCCATGCTTTGCACCGCCACCGCCCATGCGCAATGGGTCGTGGTCGATCCCACGAACCTCGTGCAGAACACGCTGACCGCGATCCGCACGCTGGAGCAGATCAACAACCAAATCCAGCAGCTTCAGAACGAAGCGCAGATGCTGATGAACCAGGCGCGCAACCTCGCCAGCCTGCCGTCCAGCGTGGTGAACCAGTTGCGCGCCAATCTGGCGACCACCGAGCGGCTGATCGCCCAGGCCAGGGGCTTGGCCTACGACGTGACGAATCTGGATCGGGAGTTCGCGCGCCTGTATCCCGAGCAGTACGCCGCCACCGTCAGCGGCGACCAGATGTACCGCGACGCGCAGGAGCGTTGGCGGAACACGCTCAACGGCTTGCAGACCACCATGCAGATGCAGGCGCAGGTGTCGCAGAACCTGGGCGAAGACGAAAGCGTGCTGGCCGATCTTGTGGGCAAGAGCCAGTCGGCCGAAGGTGCGTTGCAGGCGATGCAGGCCATGAATCAATTGCTGGCCTTGCAGGCCAAGCAGTCGATCCAGTCGCAGCGACTCCAGATCACGCAAGACCGGGCGGCATCGCTGGAGCTGGCGCGGCAGGCGGCAGCCACGGAGCGCGCCCGCGAGGTGCGGCGGCGCTTCCTCGGCGACGGCACGCCGTACACGCCGCAGTCCGTGAACTTCTACGGCAACTGACGGGAGGCCGCCATGCGATGCGTCCTCGTCCTGTGTGTCGCGCTGCTGGCCGCTTGCGGCGAGCAGCCGGCCGACGACCTTGCCGATGCCTTGGCCGCCGATCCCGTGCGGCTGAAGGCATTGCGCGCGCAATGCGCGGCCGACCGGCAGGCCACGGGCGAGGACGCTTGCCGCGCCGCCGCCGAAGCCTTCCGGCGGCGTTTCTTCTCCGGCCAGGCCGGGCCGGATGAATACCAGACGCTGGCCGACCTGCCGCCGATCCCGCCGAGCTTCGAGGAGCCGGCCGATGGCATGGCGCCGGCCGATCCCGCCGAACCGGAGGACACGCCATGAATGACGTGACCATCATCGACCAGTTCCTCAACACCTTTGCCGCTTATATCGACTCGGGTTTCGGGCTGCTGCGGGGCGAAGTGGCGTTCCTCACGGCCACGCTGATCGTCATCGACATGACGATCGCCGGCCTGTATTGGGCCATGAGCCACGCCACCGGCCAGGGCGAGGACGTGATCGCCAAGCTGCTGCGCAAGGTGCTCTACGTCGGTGCCTTCGCCTACATCATCAATAACTTCAACTGGCTGGCCAGCATCGTGTTCCGCTCGTTTGCGGGATTGGGCATCACCGCCACCGGCTCGGCCATCACGATGGAGAACTTCTTGCAGCCGGGCCGGCTGGCGAAAACCGGCATCGACGCCGGGGCGCCGATTCTGGAGCAGATCGGCGAGATGGCGGGCTTTCCCGAAGTGTTCGTGAACCTCGACCCCATCGTGGTGATGTTCCTCGCGTGGCTGGTCGTGGTCTTGTGCTTCTTCGTGCTGGCGATCCAACTGTTCATCACGCTGATCGAGTTCAAGCTGACCACGCTCGCCGGATTCGTGCTGGTGCCATTCGCGCTCTGGAACAAGACCGCGTTCCTCGCCGAAAAGGTCTTGGGCAACGTGGTGGCCTCCGGCGTCAAGGTTCTGGTGCTGGCCGTGATCGTCGGTATCGGCTCGGGCTTGTTCGCTCAGTTCCAAGTCCATCCCGCCGAGCCGTCTATTGACCACGCGCTGGTCATCATGCTGGCCTCGCTCACCTTGCTGGCGCTCGGGATTTTCGGCCCTGGCATCGCCACGGGCCTCGTCTCCGGTGCGCCGCAGCTCGGCGCTGGCGCAATGGCCGGTGCTGCTGTCGGCGCTGCCGGCACGGCCGTCGCCATCGGCGCCGCCGCGACGGGCGTGGGTGGCGCCGTGGCTGCTGGTGCGCGCATGGCCCCGGCTGCCGCCAAGCTGGCCGGTAGCGGTGCGCGCGCCGCCACGTCGGCGGCCAGCAGTGCGAAGTCGGCGTTCCAGGCCGGTTCCGCCGCCGCTGGCGGCGGCGCAAAGGGCGCGATGGCGGGCCTGGGCAACGTCGCCAAGACCGGCGCGCAGGCAGCCGGGCGAGGTGCTGCATCCCGCGCTTCCGCTGCCGGGCAACGCATGGCCGCTCCCTTCCGCGCTGGCTGGAATGGCGCTGCTGCCGATGGCGGCGCGGGTGCGGCATCCGGTCAGGGTGCCGCAGGCGAGGCCGCATCCGGCGCCGCTACGGCGCAGACACAGGAACAGCCCGCTTGGGCCAAGCGCCTGCATCGCCGCCAGCAACTCACCCACGCCGCGACCACCACCGCCCACGCGCTGCGCGGTGGCGATGGCGGCGGCTCCGGCCAGGGGCCGAGCCTGCGCGATTCCGATTCATAAGGAGAACTGACCATGCGATTCAAGAAACCGCAGGTGCGCTACGCCGACACGCCGCAGCCTGCCACGCCGTACCAAGCTGCCGGCCAGGTGTGGGACAAGCGCATCGGCTCGCCGCGCGTCCAGGCGAAGAACTGGCGCCTGATGGCCTTCGGCTGCCTGACGCTTGCACTGCTGATGGCCGGCGGCTTGGTGTGGCGCTCGGCGCAATCCATCGTGACGCCCTACGTCGTGGAGGTGGACAACACGGGCCAGGTACGCGCCGTGGGCGAAGCCGCCACGCCATACCGGCCCAACGATGCGCAGACCGCGCACCACATCGCGCGCTTCGTGACGCTGGTGCGCTCGCTGTCCATCGACCCCATCGTCGTCCGCCAGAACTGGCTGGACGCCTACGACTACACGACCGACAAGGGCGCGGCCGTGCTCAACGACTACGCACGGGTCAACGACCCGTTCGCGCGCATCGGCAAGGAGTCGGTGACGGTGCAGATCACCAGCGTCGTGCGCGCCAGCGACACGTCTTTCAACGTGCGCTGGACGGAACGCCGCTACGTCAACGGCGCCGCGGCGGGCTTGGAGCGGTGGACGGCCGTGGTGTCCATCGTGCTCCAGCCGCCGCGCACCGAAGAACGCCTGCGCAAGAACCCCCTGGGCATCTACGTCAACGGCCTGTCGTGGAGCCGCGAACTGGATTCTTCCGAAGGAGCCAAGCCATGAATGATCTTTTCCGTAAATCCGCCTTGCCGGTGATCTTGCTTGCCCTGGCGGGCTGCGCCACGCAGGGCAAGCCACCGCCGACCATCTCGCTCGATGAGCCGGTGCAGGCCCAGCCGCTGCCCGAACCGCCCGCGCCGGTGGAGGTGGTGGCCGTGCCCGAGGTGCTGCCGATGCCGGCGCAGTTGAAGCCATTGCCCGAAGCCGAGGACGCCAAGCCCACGCCGGAGCCGGCCGACGAGACGGTGCGCGTCTCGCGCGCCAATGCCGAGGCCCGCGTCGCGCCCACGCGCGAGGGCTACGTCAACGCGATTCAGGTGTGGCCCTTCACCGATGGCGCGCTGTATCAGGTCTATGCGGCCGTGGGCCGCGTGACCGTCGTTTCGCTCCAGCCGGGCGAGGAACTGGTGACGGTGGCCGCCGGCGATACCGTGCGCTGGATCGTGGGCGACACGTCCAGCGGCAGCGGTGCCGATCTGCGCGTGAACGTGCTGGTCAAGCCGATTCGCTCGGGCCTCAAGACCAATCTCGTCATCACCACCAGCCGCAGGACGTACCTGCTGGAGCTGGCTTCGACGGAAAAGACGTGGATGGCATCGGTGTCCTGGGAGTACCCGCGCGACCGGATGCTGGCCTTGCAGCGCCAGGCACAGGCCGCTAGCGCCGCTGCGCCGGTGGACTCCGGCTTGTCGCTGGAGAACCTGCGCTTCCGCTACGCGATCAGCGGCAGCAATCCGCCGTGGAAGCCGTTGCGCGCCTTCGACGACGGGCAGAAGGTCTATATCCAGTTCCCCGCCGGCATCGCGCAAGGCGAGCTGCCGCCGCTTTTTGTCATCGGTGCGCAGGGCGATGGGCAACTGGTGAACTACCGCTTCCGCTCGCCGTACTACATCGTGGATCGGCTGTTCGGCGCGGCCGAACTGCGCTTGGGCGGTGACAAGGGCGACGTGGTGCGAATCGAGCGCACGGACGGCGTGGCGCGGAGGGACTGACCATGAGCCAGGACGACACCCCCGACCTCGACACGCCACAGGCGGGCAAGGTCGCGCCCGAGTCGGTGACGCTGCGCGCCCAGCCGCGTCCGGTCACGCGCCTGAACCGGCGCACGCTGGCCGTCCTTGTCGGCGGCCTGTCGGTCGCCGTGCTCGGGGCCACGATCTGGTCGCTGCAACCGCAGCGGCGCAGCGCAGGCGAACAGACCGAGCTATACAACGTCGATCGCGTCTCGAAGTCCGAAGGGCTGGACGGTCTGCCGGCCGACTACTCGAAGCTGCCGCCGAAGGTGCCCGAGCTGGGGCCGCCGCTGCCGGGCGACCTCGGCCCTGCCATCGTGAACTCGCAGCAGCCGGCCGTGGCCGCTTACGCGGCCCCCGGCCACGACCCCAACGATGCCTTGCGCAAAGAGGCGGAAGCCGCTGCGGCTTCGTCGGTGTTCTTCCGCTCGGGCGGCCAAGGCCAAGCCGCCGCGACCGTGGCGCAGGCGACACCGGGTGCGCCTGGTGGTGCAAGCGCGCTCGCGGCCTTCGACCCACTCGCGGCCGGGCCGGCATCGGTGGCGACGCAGCCTGCCGACCCGACCGCCGTACAGAACCGGCAAGACCAGAAAGAGGCGTTCCTGAAAGCCGGCTCTACGGAAACCCGCAATTCCGGCAATCTGGCGCTGCCGGCGTCGCCCTATCAGGTGATGGCCGGAACCGTGATCGCGGGCGCGCTGGTGACTGGCATGAAGTCGGACTTGCCGGGCGACGTGATCGCCACTGTCACGGAGCCGGTCTATGACACGGCCACGGGCAAGTTCCTGCTGATCCCGCAGGGCTCGCGCATCCTGGGCAAGTACAACAGCCAGGTCAGCTATGGGCAGAGCCGCGTGCAGATAGTGTGGAACCGGGTCATCCTGCCGGATACCTCATCGCTGACGCTCGACAACCTTGTGGGCACCGATTCAGCGGGCTACGCCGGCCTGGAGGACGACGTGGACTGGCATTGGAAGCGCATCGTCTCGGGCGCGGTGCTGACGACGCTGCTGGGCGTAGGCGCCGAGCTGGCCGCGCCGGAGAATCGCCAGGATGGCAACCGCATCGTGATCGCCGGGCGCGATAGCGCGCAAGACAGCATCAACCAGGTCGGCCAGGAGATCACCCGCCGCAACATGAACATCCAGCCGACACTGACGGCGCGGCCAGGGTTGCCGGTGCGGATCATCGTCAACCGGGATCTGGTGCTGCGGCCGTACCAGCCCCTGTTCTTTAACCGGGGAGCTTCGCAATGACCACGACCAAGAAGCTGCGGCTCGGGCCTCTGCCCAAGACCGAGAGTGTCAAGCTGACCTTCGCCTGCCCGGCAAGCCTGAAAGCCGACCTCGACCGCTACGCCTCGCTGCACGCGCAGGCGTATGGCGAGGCGGTCGATGCAGAGAAATTGATCCCGCACATGCTGGAGGCGTTCATGGCGGGGGATCGGGGATTCAGGAAGGGCACGGCGACCCGGAGCGCGCCATCGAAGCCGACATGATGGCGTCACATACCAACGGCATCCATCGAACGCGCAGCCACCGGCTGCGCGTTCTTCATTCTGGATGCCGCCAAGCCTCTTGGGCTATGATGACGCGACAGGCCCGCCGTTCCTCGGCAATCCAGCACGACACGGTGCGATGCGGCTTTCTCTCCCGACGCTCTTATGTGGCTCCTAGCCGACGAAGCCGCGGTTCTGCAAAGCGGCCCCGAAAAGAGCTAACCTACTGTCCCATATACGGTTTCAAGCCCTGCGTGATTTGCGCGAAAGACTTGACACCGGCACTTTTTTGTT
>NZ_JAUJQH010000045.1:0-36384 GCF_030482905.1 Burkholderia sp. AU45251
GGCGGGGGGGCGGGCCGCCTGGGGCGCCCCGCGCCCGCCGCCCCCGAAGTACTGAACTGAAGTACTGAAGTCGCCCCCGCTCTTCGTCGTCCGTCGTTCTCCGCAGTACCCCCGCTCTTCGCTGTTCCTCGCTCTTCGCTGTTCCTCGCTCTTCGCTGTCCGTCGCTCTTCGCAGCACCCCGCTCTTCGCCGTCCCTCGCTCTTCGCAGTACCCCCGCTCTTCGCTGTCCGTCGTTCCGCAGTCCCTCGTTCTTTCCCCGCGCCACGCCGGCAAGCGCGCACCGATTCTCCGATTCCCGCGGCATGCGGCCCCGAACGGCCGTCGCCCGTCCGTCTTGTTTACAGGAGCCTCGCCATGTCGCTCGCCGTGGTGCGCAGTCGCGCGCCCGCCTCCGGCCGCGCGCCGGACGTCACCGTCGAAGTCCATCTCGCCAACGGGTTGCCGTCGTTTTCGATCGTCGGCCTGCCCGATCTCGAAGTCCGCGAAAGCCGCGAGCGCGTCCGTGCCGCGCTGCAGAACTGCGGCTTCGAATTCCCCGTGCGCCGCATCACCGTCAACCTCGCGCCGGCCGACCTGCCGAAAGAGTCGGGGCGGTTCGACCTGCCGATCGCGCTCGGCATCCTCGCCGCGAACGGCCAGATCCCGGCCGACGCGCTGGCCGGCCGCGAATTCGCGGGCGAGCTGTCGCTGACGGGCGCGCTGCGGCCGATGCGCGGCGCGTTCGCGATGGCGTGCGGGGTGGCGCGGGACTGGCAGGCTGCGGAAACCGGCGCAGCTTCCGGTTTGCGCTCCGGCGCCCTTTCCGATTCGGGCCACGGTGGCGGGGTGTCGGGTCCGGGTTCGAGCGCCGCCGCCCTGTCGAGCGCCCCCGAGCTGTACCTGCCGCTCGCCAGCGCCGCCGAGGCCGCGCTCGTGCCGGGCGTCACCGTGTTCGGCGCGCCGGACCTGCCCGCGCTGTGCGCGCACCTCGCCGGTGCGCCGGACGCCCGGCTCACACCGGTCGCGGCGCCGAGCCTCGACGGCCTGCCGATGCCCGCCGCCCCCGATCTCGCCGATGTGGTCGGCCAGCGCGGTGCCCGCCGCGCGCTGGAAGTCGCGGCCGCGGGCGGCCATCACATGCTGATGGTCGGGCCGCCGGGGGCCGGCAAGTCAATGCTGGCCGCACGGCTGCCGGGCCTCCTGCCGCCGCTGACCGACGACGAAGCGCTGACCTCGGCCGCGCTCCTGTCGGCGAGCCGCCTCGGCTTCTCGCCCGCGCAGTGGCGCCGGCGGCCGTTCCGCGCACCGCATCACTCGTCGAGCGCCGCCGCGCTCGTTGGCGGCCGCAACCCGCCGCAACCGGGCGAGATCACGCTCGCGCACCTCGGCGTGCTGTTCCTCGACGAACTCCCGGAATTCGACCGGCACGTGCTCGAAATGCTGCGCGAGCCGCTGGAGGCCGGCCGCATCACGATCTCGCGCGCGGCGCAGCAAGCCGACTTCCCGGCCGCGTGCCAGCTGATCGCCGCGATGAACCCCTGCCCGTGCGGCTGGCACGGCGATCCGTCCGGGCGCTGCCGCTGCTCGCCGGACGTCGCCGCGCGCTACCTGCGCAAGCTGTCGGGGCCGCTCGTCGACCGCATCGACATCCAGATCGACCTGCCCGCGCTGTCGCCGGCCGAACTGGCGACACGCGTAACGGCGCCCGGCGAGCCGAGCGCCGCGGTGGCGGCACGGGTCGCGCAGGCGCGTGCGCTGCAACTCAATCGGCAGGGCAAGACGAATCACATGCTGAGCGGTCGCGAGACGGACGACCTGTGCCGCCCGACCAACGAAGGCGAACGGCTGCTGCGCGAGGCCGGCGAGCGCTTCGGCTGGTCGGCGCGCGCGTATTACCGCGTGCTGAAAGTCGCGCGGACGATCGCCGACCTGGCCGGCGACCCGCTGCCGACGGCCGCGCAGATCGCCGAAGCGATCCGCTACCGACGCGCGCTGACGGCGCTCTGAGTGCCTTCGGAGGACAAAATCCGGCTGTCAAGACTTGACTTATGCACAATTTCGCGAATCCGGCCCCGGATCCCGGCTCGGCGAGACCTTTGCGGCACGGAATCCGTATCCCATTGTTTTGATTGATTTTTCTCAAAACGCGAGCGATCCGCCAAACGGGCCGAAAGGCCGTCTGGCGTGGCTCAGCGGGAAATTCGGGCAACTTTTCAACAAAGTTATCCACATGCGCTGTGGATAGCCGAAAAAACCCCGCAAAATCCGACGACTAGCGCCGAAAGCTGCGAATGAACTTTCAGTTGTCACAGAGTGTCTGAGCGCCCTCGCCGGCCGCCGTCAGTCGAGTTTGAAAGACCCGAAAAACTGGTCGAGCTGCTCCTGCGTGAGCGGCCCGTCGGCAATCACGACCGCCTGGTACGCGTGCCGGCCGCGCGTGACGAGCCGCGCGACGATCGTCTTGTGCGCGCGATCGCCGCCGGCGGCCGCGCCGGCGATGCGCAGCTCGAGCCCGTTCACCGCACCGCCGGCCGCGAGCGGCACGGGCACCGCAGCCGTCTGCGGCGCGCCTTCGAGGTTGCGGGACAGCCCGGCGCGCAGGAACTCGAGCGCCGCACGGCGCGTGTCGTCACGGTCGTCCGGCAGCGTGAGCGTGCCGACCGCGAACACCGCGCCGTCAACGTGCGCGGCCTGCATCCGCATCGGCATCGATGCGCCGCCGATCGCCACCGGCTGATTCTCGACGGTCGGCTTCGCCGGCAGGTCGATCGTGTAGCCGGCATCGTTGTGCAGCGTGCGCCAGTCGTACGACGGCGAGCACGCGGCCAGCGCAACGCTCACGCACGCGAGCGCGGCGAAGTGTCGCAGCGGACGAAAAAGGGGGCGCAACGAAACGGTGACTTCCTTCGGCATGGCGTGGGTCGGGCAGGCAAAACGGGCATTATCCGCCGAACGTGGATTCCGGGATGTGTGGCCGCCGCCGGTGCGCGCGCCGCATTCGCGCTAAAATGAGCGCCGAATTTCGATGTCCTTTGCATTGATCCGCGTCATCGACCGACTCCGAGAGCACCAGATGAACACCACGCCTCCCGCCCGGCGCAGCGCCGGCCCCGTCCGCTACATCGTCGCCGCCGTCGTCGTCGCGGCGATCGCCGTTGCCGGCTTCTTCGCGTTCAACGGCAAGTCCACCGTGCCGGACGCCACGTTCACGCTGCTGTCGGGCCAGAAGGTGTCGACTGCAGGCGATCTGAAAGGCAAGGTCTATCTCGTGAACTTCTGGGCGACGAGCTGCGCGACCTGCATGCAGGAAATGCCGCAGATGGTCGATACCTACAATCGCTTCAAGGGCCAGGGTCTGGAATTCGTCGCGGTCGCGATGAACTACGATCCGCCGATGTACGTCGCGAACTATGCACAAACTCGCCAGTTGCCGTTCAAGGTCGCGCTCGACGACGGCAGCGTCGCGAAGCAGTTCGGCAACGTGCAGCTCACGCCGACGACCTTCGTCGTCGACAAGGACGGCAAGATCCTGAAGCGCTACGTCGGCGCACCGCAGTTCGCAGAACTCGACGCACTGCTCAAGAAGGCACTCGGCAGCAACGCGGCCTGAGCGCCGCCGATCCGGCTCGAAGGGCCGCGCACCGCGCCCTTCTCCGCACGACGGACCGCGCGACCGGGCAACCCGGTTCCGCGGTCCGTCTGCTTTTCAGCGCTCGGTTTCGCCTTTCGCCGACAACCCGTAGCGCTTCATCTTCTCGTACAGCGTCGCCTTGCCGACATGCAGCCGGTCGGCCGTCGCGGCAACCGCGCCGCCCGTCTGGTTCAACGCCTCGGCGATCACCGCGCGTTCGAATTGCTCGATGCGCTCCTTCAGCGTCTGCTCGTTGTCGGCTTCGTCGCCGCCCGCGCCCGTCTCCTGCGGCATGTCGGCCACGCCGAGCACGAAGCGGTCGGCCGCGTTGCGCAGCTCGCGCACGTTGCCGGGCCAGTCGCGCTGCATCAGGCTCGCGCGCTGCCGGTCGGTCAGCACCGGCGCGGGCCGCGCGTAACGCACGGCCGCATCGAGCATGAAGTGCTCGAACAGCGGCACGATGTCCTCGCGGCGCTCCGCAAGCGGCGGCAGCGCGATCGTCACGACGTTGAGGCGGTACAGCAGGTCGCGCCGGAACGTGCCGGCCGCGACGAGCTCGCTCATGTCGCCCTTCGCAGCCGCCACCACGCGGCAGTTCACGCGGATCGTCTGGTTCGAGCCGAGCCGCTCCAGCACGCCGTCCTGCAGCACGCGCAGCAGCTTCACCTGCAGCGCGAGCGGCATGCTTTCGATTTCGTCGAGAAACAGCGTGCCGCCCGACGCGTATTCGAGCTTGCCGACCCGGCGCTTCGCGGCACCGGTGAACGCACCGGGCTCGTAGCCGAACATCTCCGACTCGAACATCGGCTCGGGCAGCGCGCCGCAATTCACCGCGATGAACGGCTTGTCGCGGCGCGGCGACAGCTCGTGCAGGCTGCGCGCGATCAGCTCCTTGCCGGCGCCCGTGTCGCCGTTGATCAGCACCGACGCATCGGTCGGCGCGACGTTCGCGATCAGCTTGCGCACCTGCTCGATCGCGGGGCTGCGGCCAATGATGCGCGGCGCGACGACGTTCTGCCCGGCCAGCTCGCGCCGCAGCGCGTGGTTCTCGAGCACGAGCTCGCGCCGCTCGAGTGCGCGGCGCACCGTCTCGATCAGGCGCTCGGCCGCGAATGGTTTTTCGATGAAGTCGTACGCGCCGTCGCGCATCGCCTGCACGGCCATCGAGATGTCGCCGTGCCCCGTGACGAGGATCACGGGCACGTCGGGCACGCGCTCGCGGCACTGCGCGAGCACGTCGAGCCCGCTCGCGCCAGGCAGCCGGATGTCGCTGACGATCGCGCCGGCGGTATCCGCGACGATCGCCTTCTCGGCCGCTTCGGCCGACTCGAAGCCGGCGACGTCGAACCCCGCCAGCTGAAGGCTCTGCACGCTTGCCCGGCGAACGAGCGCATCGTCTTCGATATAGATCACTTGCAGCCGGTTGGCCATCGTACTCACTTGCTCCTGACGGGCCGCGCGGCGGCAGCGCGCGCGGCGGCGTTGATACCGATCGTGCGCCGATCGGGCGGGCGGCGGGGCGCGCCTAGCGCGGCGTGCCCGTCGGCTCGGACACGGAGTCCGGATGATGCGTGCGCGTGCGCCGCAGCGTCAAGACGAACAGCGCGCCGCCCGACGGCGCGTTGCGTGCGGTCAGCGCACCGCCCGCGTCGCTCGCGATCGACGACGAGATCGCCAGACCGAGCCCGAGCCCGCGCCCCATTTCCTTGGTCGTGAAGAACGGCTCGAACAGGCGCGGCAGCAGGTCCGGCGCAATGCCGCAGCCGTTGTCGCGCACCTCGACCGCGAGCGTGGCCGCCGACACCGCGATCGTCACTTCGATCGCCGGCGCCGCAACGCCGGCCACCGCGTCGAGCGCGTTGCCGAGCAGGTTGATCAGCACCTGTTCGAGACGCAGATCCTCGCAACGGGCGACGAGTTCGGGATAGTCGCGCGCCAGGTCGAGCGGCGCATCCTGGGCGGGCGACACGGTCGCGTCCTGCAGCGTCAGCGTGAGCGCGACGCCGCGCAGCCGCTCGTCGAGCAGCGACAACACGCTGCGCAGCGCACGCACGACGAGCGCCTGCTCGTTGCGCGGCTTCGCGCGGCCGACGAACAGCTTCAGCTGGTTCGTGATCTTGCCCATCCGCTCGGTGAGCGCGGCGATCGCCTCGAGGTTCTCGCGCGCGGCGCCCTGCTCGCCGCGATCGAGCAGCACGCGCGTGTTGTCCGAGAAGCTGCGCAGCGCCGCGAGCGGCTGGTTCAGTTCGTGCGTGATGCCGGCGGCCATCTGGCCGAGCGCGGCGAGCTTGCTCGCCTGGATCAGTTCGTCGTGCGCGGCGCGCAGTTCCTGCTCCGCGCGGATCCGGTCGCCGACCTCCTTCTGCAATTGCTCGTTCGCTTCCGACAGGTCGGCCGTGCGCTCCTCGACGCGCCGGTTCAGCTCCGCGTACGCCTGCTGCAGCAGCGCGCGGCCGCGGATCATTTCGCGCACCCGCGCGCGGCGCATCCGCCAGTAGAACGCGAGCAGCGCGACCGACACGAAGCCGAAGCCCGTGACGATCGTCGCGTTGCGCGCATCGGCGTCGACGGGGGCGACCGGCGCGAGCGTGACGAGCAGCCAGTCGGGCTCGCCGATCCGCCGCTTGCTCGCGAGGAAGCGCGGCGCACGCAGGCCGGGGCCGAGGCGCACGATCTCCGCATCGGGGCCGAGCACCTGTTCGATGCGCAGCGGCAGCGGCGTGACGGGCTGCTGCGCGTACTGGCGCGTCTCGTAGATCGACGCGGCGACGGGCCCCGTCAGCGGCCGCAGCGTGTGGTACTTCCACGCGGGCACCGACGACAGGAACACGACGCCGTGATCGTCCGCGACGACGAGCGGCTCGGACGCATCGGCGCCCTGGAACCATTCGAGGTTGAGCTTCACGACGACGACGCCCGCGATCCTGCCGTCGCGCCACACGGGCTGCGAGATGTAGTAGCCGGGATCGCGCGAGATCGTGCCGATCCCGAAGAAGCGGCCGACCTGCCCGTTCATCGCGTCGAGAAAATACGGGCGGAAGCGGTATTCGATCCCGACGAAGCTTTCGGGCGCGCGCCAGTTGCTCGCGGCGACGCACAGGCCGTCCGCGCCGATCACGTAGGTGACGGTCGCATGCGCGTGTTCGTTGAGGTCTTCGAGATAGCGGTTGACGCGCGCGGTGTAGTCGGCGCGCTTCGGCTCGGCGAGCAGGTCCTGCACGTACGGATGGCTGCCGAGCAGATAGGGCAGCGATTCGTAGCGGTCGAGTGTGCTCTTGAGCGCGTTGGTGGTGCGGTCGACGCGCACTGCGGCGTTGCGCTGCAGCTCCGCGACGCCTCGCCGCCAGGTGATCGTCCACGTCAGCGTGCACGCCGCGGCGAGCGCGGCGGCAAGCACGACGAGAATGAGCAGGCGGCGCGTCACGGTCGAGGCTTCCTGGCGATGCGGATCGCCTATTGTGTCATAGGCCTCCGCCTCGTCGCCCTGGCCGCCGCGGGCCGCGCCGCCGGCGGGCGGTGCCGCCGCCTGCTCGTTCATGGTGTCAGACGCCAGCCGTCTCGGTCGTCGTGACCTCGCCGCTGCCCGTCAGCGCCTGGCGCAGCTTGTTGCGGTCGAGCTCCTTCTCCCAGGCCGACACGACGACCGTCGCGACGCCGTTGCCGACGATGTTGGTCAGCGCGCGGCATTCGCTCATGAAGCGGTCGATGCCGAGGATCAGCACCATGCCCGACAGCGGGATCGTCGGCACGACGGCGAGCGTCGCGGCGAGCGTGATGAAGCCCGCGCCCGTGACGCCGCTCGCGCCCTTCGACGTCAGCATCGCGACGGCCAGCAGCGTGAGCTGCTGCATCCACGTCAGTTCGATGTTGGTCGCCTGCGCGATGAACAGCACCGCCATCGTCATATAGATGTTGGTGCCGTCGAGGTTGAACGAATAGCCGGTCGGCACGACGAGGCCGACGACCGAACGCGAACAACCGGCCTTCTCGAGCTTTTCCATCAGCTGCGGCAGCGCGGCTTCCGACGAGCTCGTGCCCAGCACGATCAGCAGTTCTTCCTTGATGTACGACACGAAGCGCAGGATCGAGAAGCCCGTGACGCGCGCGATCGTGCCGAGCACGACGAGCACGAATACGACCGACGTCAGGTAGAACGTGCCGATCAGCTTGAGCAGCGGCACCAGCGAGCCGACGCCGTACTTGCCGATCGTGAACGCCATCGCGCCGAACGCGCCGATCGGTGCCAGCTTCGTGACGATGTGCACGATGCCGAACAGCACGCGCGTGAGCCCGTCGATGAAGTCCGTCACCACCTTGCCGCGCTCGCCGAGGTGCGCAAGCACGCTGCCGAACAGCAGCGCGATCAGCAGGATCTGCAGGATCTCGCCCTGCGCGAACGCATCGACCATCGTGTTCGGGATGATGTGCATCAGGAAGTCGACCGTCGACTGCCCGTGTGCCTTCGCCGCATACGACGCGACGGCCTTGCCGTCGAGCGTCGCCGGATCGATGTTGAAGCCAACGCCCGGACGCAGGATGTGCGTCGCCGCGAGGCCGAGCAGCAGCGCGAAGGTCGACACGATCTCGAAGTACAGCAGCGCCTTGCCGCCGACGCGGCCCACCTTCTTCATGTCCTCCATGCCGGCGATGCCGGTGACGACCGTACAGAAGATGATCGGGCCGATCACCATCTTGATCAGCTTGATGAACCCGTCGCCGAGCGGCTTCATGTCGGTGGCGAGCGCCGGGTAGTAGTGGCCGAGGATCACGCCGACGATGATGGCGAAGATCACCTGCGCATAGAGCACTTTGTAGAAGGGTTTCTTCTTCACGATGGTTCCTGCTGAAGTAGATGAGCCGATGGAAACGGCGTCACGCGCGCGGACGAATGTCAGGGGAAGAATCTTTCGCCCGCGCGGCTGCCGTGCCGCAACAAGCGATGCCTCAGGACGTCCGGAGGGGAAGGAAGGCAGTGGTCATCGATTGTCTCCTTGCTTGCTGTAGTAGTTCGGCCGGGGGGATGGCCGTGCGCTTTATATTGCAAGGTCGATGCCAGGTGCCCGGAAGCCCTCAAGCCGTTGTTTTCATTGTATTTCTCATAATGTGGCAGGCAAGGAAATCCGGGATTCCGGATTTCCGGAAAATATCCGTCCGGCGATCCGGACGGATATCCCAATTCGTCTAATGAATCAATGCTGCACGGCGCGGCCAGCGAGCACGCCCGTCTGCGCGTAGAACTCCTGCTGCGCGAACGCGTCGCGCTCGCGCCGTGCGCGCTCGCCGCGATCCAGCAGCGAGCCGACGACGATTCCGATGAACGCGAGCGGCACCGATACGAGCGCCGGGTTGTCGAGGAACACCGGCGCATGCGCGTGGTGCAGCACGTCGACCCACACCGACTTCGACAGCACCGTGAGCGCGACCGCCGACGCAAGGCCGAGGCCGCCGCCGAGCACCGCGCCGCGCGTCGTCATCCCGCGCCAGAAGATCGACATCGCCAGCACCGGGAAATTCGCGCTCGCAGCCACCGCCGCGACGAGCCCGACCATGAACGCGACGTTCACGTGCTCGAACAGGATCGACAGCCCGATCGCCACCGCCGACAGCGCGATCGTCGCCGCGCGCGAGATGCGCATCTCGACGCGTTCGTCCGGTTTGCCGCGCGCCCACATCTGCGCGTACAGGTCGTGCGAGATCGTCGTCGCGCCGGCGAGCGTCAGGCCCGCGACCACCGCGAGGATCGTCGCGAACGTGACGGCCGCGATGAAGCCGTAGAACCAGTTCCCGCCGACCGCCTGCGCGAGCTTCACCGCGACCATGTTCGAGCCGCCGAGCAGGTCGTGCGTGAGGTTGAACGAGCCGTCCGCGCCGAGCTTGAAGAACTCCGGATGCTGCGCGAGCAGCACGATCGCCGAGAAGCCGATCACGAACGTCAGCAAATAGAAGTAGCCGATGAAGCCGGTCGCGTAGAGCACCGACTTGCGCGCCTCCTTCGCGTTCGGCACCGTGAAGAAGCGCATCAGGATGTGCGGGAAACCGGCCGTGCCGAACATCAGCGCGATGCCGAGCGACAGCGCGTTGGCCGGATCACGGATCAGCTTGCCGGGCCCCATGATCGACAGCGCGCCCGGATGCACGGCCACCGCGCGGCGGAACATCTCGTCGACGCTGAAGCCGAATTCGCTGAGCGCGAGCACGACGAGCAGCGTCGCGCCGCACAACAGCAGCACGGCCTTGATCACCTGCACCCAGGTGGTGGCCGTCATCCCGCCGAAGAACACGTACACGACCATCAGCACGCCGACGATCAACTCGGCCGTGCCGTACGACAGCCCGAACAGCAGCTGGATCAGCTTGCCCGCGCCGACCATCTGCACGACGAGGTACAAGACGACGATGGTCAACGAATTCGCGGACGTCAGCAGCCGGATCGGCCGCTGCGCGAAGCGGTACGCGACGACGTCGACGAACGTGAACTTGCCGAGGTTGCGCAGCGGCTCGGCGATCAGGAACATCACGAACGGCCAGCCGACCAGGAAGCCGATCGAGTAGATGAGCCCGTCGAAGCCGAACATGAACACCATCCCGGACAGCCCGAGGAACGACGCCGCCGACATGTAGTCGCCCGCGATCGCGAGCCCGTTCTGCAGCCCGGTGATGCCGCCGCCGGCCGTGTAGAAGTCGCGCGTCGAGCGCGTGCGGCGCGCGGCCCAGCGCGTGAGCGCGAGCGTCGCGAACACGAACGCGAAGAACATCCCGATCGCGACCGGGTTCAGTTCGACCTTGCCGGGCATCGGGCCCGCAACGGATACCGCGTGGGCGGCGGAGGAAACGAGCGCTACGGGAACAGCAAGCGCGCCGAGCGCGATCGAGGGTCGTCGCATGTGGGCCTCCGTCACGAACGCTGCAGGATCGCGTCGACGCGGCGGTCGAACGCACGGTTCGCGCGCAGCACGTAGCACGCGGTCAGGCTGATCGCGACCAGGATGATCGCGACGCCCGTGGCGATCCCGACCGTCATGGTCGCGCCGCGGTACAGCGGCGCGGCGAGCACGTGCGGCGCGAGCGCGACGAGCAGGATGAAGCCGTAGTACGTGGCGATCATCAGCGCCGTCAGCGTGAAGCTGAAGCGGCGCCGCGCACGCACGAGCTGCTGGTAGTCACGGCGCGCCGTGACCGATTCGATGACGGAAAGCTCCATGGTGTCTCCTGTCGACCAGAGTTAGCGCTTTAGCGCTTACTCGGGTCCCATGCTTCGCGGTCGACCAGAGTTAGCGCTTTAGCGCTTACTCGGGTCCCATGCTTCGCGGTCGACCGGAGTTGGCGCTTTAGCGCTTACTCCAGTCCCCGCAGGGCGACCTCCTCGTCGTCGCGAGGGGTGTTTTGTGGATGGCCGGCGCGTCTACCGATCCGCCCGCGCCGCGGCGGCAAGAAATGCGCTACACGACGCGATCCGCACGCAGCCGCGCGACCTCGTCGGCAGACATCCCGAGCCAGCCACCGAGCACCGCATCCGTATCCGCACCGAGCACCGGTGGCGCACCGCGCACCGGCAGCCGTGCGCCGTCGAACCGATACGGCGGCGCAAGCACGTCGACGCCGCCCGCGACCGGGTGCGGCTGCCGCGTGACGAGCCCCGCGCTCGTCGCGCGTTCCGACTTCAGCGCTTCGTGCAGCCCGAGCACTTCCCCGCACGGAATGCCCGCATCGGCGAGCGCCGCGAGCAACGTCGCGCGCGACCGGCTTGCGAGTTCGCGACGAATCTCCGGCAGCAGATCGGCGCGATTCTCCGAGCGGCCGAGGTTGGTCTTGTAACGCGCGTCGGCCGCGAGATCGGGCCGCTCGATCGCCTCGCAGAAGCGCGCGAACTGCGTGTTGTTGCCGACCGTGATCACGAGCGGGCCGTCGGCCGCGTCGAACACGCCGTACGGCACGATCGACGGATGCGCGTTGCCGTAGCGCGGCGGGTCCTCGCCCATCAGCAGCGCGTCGAGCCCGTAGTACGCGGTGATCATCAGCCCGCAGTCGAACAGCGCCATCTCGATGCGCCGCCCGCGCCCCGTCGTATGGCGCTCGTACAACGCGGCGAGGATCGCCTGCGCCGAATACATGCCGGTGAACAGGTCGACCGCCGCGACGCCGAACTTCAGCGGCGGCTGGCCGGCTTCGCCGTTCAGCGCCATCAGCCCGGCCTCGCCCTGCACGACAAGGTCGTAGCCAGGCCGTGCGGCCTCGGTGCCCGAACGGTCGTAGCCGGAGATCGCGCAGTGCACGAGGCGCGGATTCAGCTCGGCCAGCGCGTCGTAGCCGAGCCCGAGCTTTTCCGCGCCGCCGAACTTGAAGTTGTGAAGCACGACGTCGGCCTGCGCGGCCAGTTCGCGTGCGAGCCGCTGCCCTTCGTCGGTCTGCAGGTCGAGACAGATCGAGCGCTTGCTGCGGTTCACGCTGTTGAAGTAGGTCGTCTCGGTGTCGCCGATCCTCAGGCCCCAGTCGCGCGTATCGTCGCCGCGCGCCGGATGCTCGACCTTGATCACTTCCGCGCCGAAATCGGCGAGCACCATCGCGCACCACGGGCCCGCGAGCACGCGCGAGAAATCGAGCACCTTCACGCCGGCCAGCGGCAATGCGCGCGATTCGTTCGTCATCCTTGTCTCCTCCATTCGCGTCGTTCGTTCTTACTGTTTCGACAGCGCGATATAGCGCGCGAGATGGTGATCCTCGTCGCCGAGCTGGTGATCGATCATCACGAGGCGCTTCGCGTAATGCGACAGCGGCAGCTCCCACGTCATCCCGATCCCGCCATGCAACTGGATGCTCTCCTCGGCGACGAGCGTGCCGATCCGGCCGATCGTGTACTTCGCCGCCGCGAGCGCGCGTTCGCGCACCGCGTGCGGTGCATCGAGCTGCGCAGCTGCGTTGATCACGGCCGAGCGCGCCTGCTCGACTTCGAGCAGCAAGTCGGCCATCCGGTGCTGCAGCGCCTGGAAGCTGCCGATCGGCAAACCGAACTGCTTGCGCGTACGCAGGTAGTCGAGCGTGTATTCCTTCGCGACGTCCATCGCGCCGAGCGCTTCCGCCGACAGCGCAAGCAGCCCGTAGCCGAGCACGCGCTCGAGCAGCTCGGCACCCGCTTCACCGTCATGCGCGCCGAGCGCGGCATCGGCCGGCAGCGCGACGCGTTCGAAGCGCACTTCCGCCGCGCGGCCGCCGTCGATCTTCCGGTAGTCGCGCAGCGACACGCCCGGCGCGTCGGCCGGCACGACGAACAGGCCGATGCCGGCCGCATCGTCGTCGTGGCCGGACACGCGCGCGCTGACGACGAAGAACGCCGCCTGCGCGGCCTGGTCGACGACACCCTTCGCGCCCGTCAACAGCCAGCCGTCGCCCGAGCGCTCGGCGCGCGTGCGCACGGTCGTCAGTTCGTAGTGCGAGCCCGGCTCGTCATGCGCGAACGCGGCGCTCGCACTGCCGTCGATCAGCGCGGCGAGCCGGTCGCGATGCGCCGCGCCGCCGGCGAGCGACAGCGCACGGCCCGCGAGCAGCGCGCCGAGGAACGGCTCGACGACGAGCCCGCGCCCGACGCATTCGAACACCACGGCGATGTCGAAGCCCGCGCCGCCGAAACCGCCGTCGGCTTCGGAAAACAGCGCGCCGACCGTACCGAGTTCGGCAAAGCGCTGCCACATCGCGCGATCGAACCCCTCGGCCGACTGCGCAATGCGATCGCGCACCGGGAACGCGTACTGTTCGGCGATGAAGCGGTTCAACGTATCCGCCAGCATCCGGCGGTCTTCTGTGTGCTGGAAATCCATCGTCGCGTCCCTCGTTACAGCCCGAGCATCATCTTCGCGATGATGTTCTTCTGGATCTCGTTCGAGCCGCCGAAGATCGACAGCTTGCGGTTGTTGAAGTACTGCTGCGCGGCGCTCGCGGCTTCGTCCGGGCCAACCGGCTCGCCGTCGTAGTCGGCATCGAGTGCTTCCTCGACGAACGGCTGCGCATACGGCCCCATCGCGCGCCGCATCAGCGCGGTGATCTCCTGGCGGATCTGCGTGCCGCGAATCTTCAGCATCGAGCTTTCCGCACCCGGCGCGCCGCCGCCCGCGACCGCGGCCAGCACGCGCAGGTTGGTCGTGCGCATGTTCTCGAGTTCGATCTCGACCCGCGCGATACGCGCCGCGAAGAACGGATCGTCGGCAAGCGGCCGACCGTTCTTCGTGACCTTCGCAGCCACCGCGCGCAGCCGGTCGAGCGCGGCCGTCGAGAAGCCGATTCCGGCGATGTTGGTGCGCTCGTACGTGAGCAGGTATTTCGCGTAGGTCCAGCCGCGGTTCTCTTCGCCGACGAGGTTGTCGGCCGGCACGCGCACGTCGGTGAAGAACACCTCGTTCACTTCGTGCTCGCCGTCGAGCGTAATGATCGGACGGACCTCGACGCCCGGCGTGTTCATGTCGATCAGCAGGAAGCTGATGCCTTCCTGCTTGCGCACGTCGGTCGCGGTGCGCACAAGGCAGAAGATCATGTTCGCGTAGTGGCCGAGCGTGGTCCACGTCTTCTGGCCGTTCACGACGTAGTGCTCGCCCTGCGCGTCGATGCCGCGCACCGCGCTCGTCTTCACCGCCGCGAGATCGGAACCGGCGCCCGGCTCCGAGTAGCCCTGGCACCACCAGTCGGTGCCGTCGAGGATGCGCGGCAGCCAGCGGCGCTGCTGCGCTTCGTTGCCGTACTTGATCAGCACAGGGCCGAGCATGTTCACGCCGAACGGCACGATGCGCGGCGCTCCCGCGAGTGCGCACTCGTTATCGAACAGGAACTTCTGCGCGACGCTCCAGCCGGGGCCGCCGTATTCGCGCGGCCAGTGGCTCGCGAGCCAGCCGCGCGCGTTGAGTGTCGCGTGCCATTCGCGCATGTCGTCGCGCGTGAGATGCAGGCCGCCCTTCACCTTGCGCGCGATGCGCGCGGGCAGTTCGGCTTGCAGGAAGCGCTGCACTTCCGTGCGGAAGGCTTCCTCTTCGGGAGTGAAATTGAGGTCCATCTTCGGTCCGTTACGAATGCGGTGAGCGTTCAGTCGATGCGGTTCAGGCTCGCGAAATCCGCGCCGCGCGCGACGAGATCGACGAGCAGCGGCGACGGCTTCCAGAACAGTGGATCTTCCTTCGCGAACGCACGGATATCGGCGAGCACGTTCGCGAGGCCGACCGTATCCGCGTAGTGCATCGGGCCGCCGCGATAGCGCGGGAAGCCGTAGCCGTACAGGAACACCGCATCGACATCGAGCGGGCGCAGCGCGATCTTCTCGTGCACGACGTTTGCACCTTCGTTGATCATCGCGGCGAGGTAGCGGCGCATGATTTCGTCGTCGGTGAATGTGCGCGGCGTGACGCCCTTCTTCGCGCGCTCTTCGGCGACGATCGCTTCGACTTCCGGATCCGGCGTGCCGACCCGCGCGCCGTCCGGATACAGGTAATAGCCGCGCGCCGTCTTCTGGCCGAACCAGCCGCGCTCGCACAGCCGGTCGGAAATCTCCACGTAGCGTGCCCGCGGGTCACGCGTCGCCGCGCGGCGCTTGCGGGTCGCCCAGCCGATGTCGCCACCCGCGAGGTCGACGACCTGGAACGGCCCCATCGGGAAACCGAATTCGCGCACCGCGCGGTCGATCTGGTACGGCGACGCGCCGTCTTCCATCAGGTAGTCGGCCGCCGTCCGATAAACCGCGAGGATCCGGTTGCCGATGAAGCCGTCGCACACGCCCGCGCGCACCGGCGTCTTCTTCAGCTGCTTCGCCAGCGCGAACGCGGTCGCGACGACGTCCGCGCTCACGCGCGCCGGCACGACGATCTCGAGCAGCTTCATCACGTTGGCCGGCGAGAAGAAATGCAGGCCGATCACGTCGGCCGGCCGGTCGATGCTCGCGGCCAGTTCGTCGATGTCGAGATACGACGTGTTGGTCGCAAGCACCGCGCCCGGCTTGCACACGCGCGCGAGTTCGGCGAACACGGCCTGCTTCACGGCCATGTCTTCGAACACGGCCTCGATCACGACGTCGGCCTGCGCGAGCGCGTCGTACGACGTGCTGCCCTTGAAGCGCGCGAGCCGCGCCGCGTGCGCGGCCGGCGTCATCCGCCCTTTCGCGACGAGGCCGTCGTACACCTTCTCGACGTGCGCGCGACCGCGCGCGAGCGACGCTTCGTCGCGTTCGATCATCGTCACCGGCAGCCCGGCATCGAGCGCCGCGACCGCAATGCCCGCGCCCATCGTGCCGCCGCCGACCACGCCGATCCGCTCGACCGGCCGTGCGCTCGCGCGCCGCGCCTCGGGCGCCTTCGCCGCTTCGCGCTCCGCGAAGAACGCATGCACGAGGCCCGCGCGCTGTGGGCTGTCGACGCACTGAAGGAACAGGCTGCGCTCGAACTTCATCCCCGCGTCGAACGACTGCGTGAGCGCGGCCTCGACCGCGTCGACGATCTTCGCGGGCGAGAACAGGCCGCGCGATTTCTTCGGCAGCTCCGCGCGCGCCGCATCGATCGCGGCCTGCGCCGCCGCGCGGTCGGCAAGCCCCTGCGCGTCGCGCGTGCGGCGCACCGGTGCGCCGAGCGACACGAGTTCCTGCGCGTACGCGAGGCCTTCGGCGAGCGTGTCGTCACTGTGCGCGACGCGGTCGACGAGGCCGAGCGCGAGCGCTTCGTCGGCGCTCGCGTGACGGCCCGTCAGCATCAGGTCGAGCGCGGCCTTCGCACCGATCAGGCGCGGTGCGCGCTGCGTGCCGCCCGCGCCGGGCAGCAGGCCGAGCGTGACTTCGGGCAACCCGAGCTTCGTGCCGGGCACCGCGAGCCGGTAATGCGCGGCGAGCGCGACTTCGAGGCCGCCGCCGAGCGTCGCGCCGTGCAGCGCGACCACGACCGGCTTCGTGCCCGATTCGATCCGCTCGCACACGTCGGGCAGCGACGGCGGCACCGGCGGCTTGCCGAATTCGCGGATGTCGGCACCCGCGATGAAGTTGCGGCCGGCGCCGACGATCAGCACCGCGCGGATCGCGTCGTCGGCCTGCGCGGCGTCGAGCGCGTCGGCGAGGCCGCGCCGCACATCGGCGGACAGCGCATTGACAGGCGGATGATCGATCGTGACGACGAGCACCTTGTCGCGCCGCTCGCGCGTGACGGTGCCCGCCGGGCTGATGGGGGAAGCGGGTGAATTCATCGTGTCTCCTTGACGCGGCGGCCGGTACGTCGACGCCGGTTCGTGACTCGCGGCCACGCGAGCGGCGCCGGGGCACCGGCCCCGGTCCCGCACGAAGCGGGACAAGATCCGGCCGAACGCCGGGCATGACCCGATTCTCGATTGATCGAGATTCATTGACAATTCCCTCTCGCTTTTACAAGCTGTCAAGTCTGACTTGACACTGAATGCTTCCAACCATTAAACGGGACGGATCAGGAGACGCGACGCATGGACCTGAACGCGCTGACGCTGCTCGTCGAGATCCTCGACGCCGGCAATCTCAGCAAGGCCGCGCAGCGGCTCAAGATGAGCCGGGCGAACGTCAGCTACCGGCTGAACCAGCTCGAACGCTCGATCGGCCAGCAGCTCGTGCGGCGCACGACACGGCGTATCGAGCCGACCGAGATCGGGCTGAAGCTGTACGAACACGGCCGGCGCATCCGCAACGAGCTGCTGGCCGCGCAGGAATCGGTGACGACGCTCGGCCAGGACCTGCAGGGCCGCGTGCGGCTGTCGGTGCCGAGCGGCTACGGGCAGATGGTGATGTCCGACTGGCTGCTCGCGTTCAAGCGGCTGCATCCGGGCATCGTGCTCGACGTCGTGTTCGAGAACCGCGTGGAAGACCTGATGCGCGACGAGATCGACATCGCGGTGCGCGTGATGCCGGAGCCGCCGCAGAACCTCGTCGCGCGCGACATGGGCGCGGTGCGCTACGTCGCGTGCGCGTCCGCCGCATTCGCGGCCGAGCACGGGATGCCCGCGAGCCTCGGCGCGTTGTCGGCCTCCCCCGTCGTCACCGCGACGGTGATGGGCCGGCAGCTCAGGATCGCCGCCTATCTCGGCGACGAGCGCCACGAGGTGCTGCTCGAGCCGACGCTGGTTTCGGAGAACTTCCTGTTCCTGCGGCAGGCGATCCTCGGCGGGATCGGCGTCGGCATCGTGCCCGACTACGTGGTGCACGACGACATCCGGCGCGGCACGGTCGTCACGTCGCTCGACGCGTACCGGCTCAGTATCTTCGGCACGCACATGTACATGCTCTACATGCCGAACCGGCACCACACGCGCGCGACGTCGACGTTCATAGAGTTCATCCTCGAACAGGCCGGAAAGACCGGCCGGGGCGGGCCCGGCGCGATGGGTCAGGGTTTCCTGTCGGGTGACAAGCCGCCGGCCGCGCGGCGACAATAGCGCGCCCGGGGCGGGCAGCCGCGCTGCGCCGGCACCGTCGCCTCCTTCGAATTCACTGCTGCCGAGGGTTCAATGTTCGACCGGATTCGTCCGCATTCGCGCTCCTGGACGCTGCTCGCCGCCGTCGCGCTCGTCGCGTTCAATGCCGGCTGCACGTCCCCGTCCACGCCGCCGTCGGGTGCGGTGGTGCCCGTCGCCGCCGCATCGGGTGCCGCCGTGCCGCTGCCCGGCGTCCACGCGCCCGAGCTGTCGTCCGGCTGGACCGACAAGCCGGGCTGGACCTCGCAGCACTTCATGATCGCGGCCGCGAACCCGCTCGCGACGCAGGCCGGCTACGACATGCTGAAGGCGGGCGGCACCGCGATCGACGCGGCGATCGCCACGCAGATGGTGCTCGCGCTCGTCGAGCCGCAATCGTCGGGGATCGGCGGTGGCGCGTTCCTGCTGTACTTCGACGGCAAGGCGACACAGGCCTACGACGGCCGCGAAACCGCTCCGGCCGCCGCGACCGACCGCCTGTTCTACGGGCCGACCGGCCAGCCGATGAGCTTCTACGAAGGTGTCGTCGGCGGGCGTTCGGTCGGCACGCCGGGCGTGCTGCGCATGCTCGACGCCGCGCACCGCGCGCACGGCAAGCTGCCGTGGCGCCGGCTGTTCCAGCCGGCGATCCGGCTCGCCGAGCACGGTTTCACGATCAGCCCGCGGCTCGCGATGCTGATCGCGAACGACAAGTACCTGAAAAACGATCCGGCCGCGCGCGCGTACTTCTACAACAAGGACGGCACGCCGAAGGCGGCCGGCACCGTGCTGAAGAACCCCGCGCTCGCGACCGTGCTGCGCCAGGTCGCCGACCGCGGCGCGAACGCGTTCTACAGCGGCGCGATCGCGCGCGACATCGTCACGAAGGTGCGCAAGCACCCGACCAACCCGGGCCTGCTGTCACTCCAGGATCTCGCGCGCTACAAGGCGAAGGTGCGCACGCCGCTGTGCGCCGATTACCGGCGCTCGGTCGTGTGCGGGATGCCGCCGCCGTCGTCGGGCGGCCTCGCGATCGCGCAGATGCTCGGCATCCTTGGAGCGATGCCCGACTGGCAGCAGATCGGCGCGCAGAAGCCGGTGCGCAACGACGTCGGCTACGAGCCGACGCCGTTCGCCGCGCACCTGTTCAGCGAAGCCGGGCGCCTCGCGTATGCGGACCGCGCGCGCTATGTCGCCGATCCCGATTTCGTGCCGCTGCCGGGCGGCAGCTGGGCGAGCCTCACCGACAAGACCTATCTCGCGCAGCGTGCGCACCTGATCGGCGACAGCAGCATGGGCATCGCGCAGGCCGGCACGCCGCAGGGCGCGACGCTCGCGATGGCCGACGACCGCAGCCCCGAGCTGCCGTCGACGTCCGATATCGCGATCGTCGACCGCTACGGCCAGGCGCTGTCGATGACGACGAGCATCGAGGATGCGTTCGGCTCGCGGCTGATGGTGCGCGGCTTCATGCTGAACAACCAGCTCACCGATTTCTCGTTCGTGTCGAACGACAACGGCCGGCCGGTCGCGAACCGCGTGCAGGCCGGCAAGCGGCCGCGCTCGGCGATGTCGCCGGAGCTCGTGTTCGACAAGAAGACGAAGCAGGTGACGATGGTCGTCGGCTCGGCCGGCGGCCCCGCGATCATCAACCACGTCGCGAAGACGCTGGTCGGCGTGCTCGACTGGGGGATGACGATGCAGCAGGCGATCGCGCTGCCGAATTTCGGGTCGATGAACGGGCCGACGCAGCTCGAACGCGGCCGCGTGTCGGACGCGCTCGCCGACGGGCTGAAGGGCCGCGGGCACGACGTGCAGGTCGTCGAGATGAACTCCGGGCTGCAGGGGATCCAGCGGCTGAACGTGCAGGGGCAGACGGTGTGGTTCGGCGGTGCGGATCCGCGACGGGAAGGCGTGGCGATGGGGGATTGAGGGCGATGAGCGGCGCACCCCGCGCGCCGCTCGACTCGCGTGTGCGATCCGGCAGCGCCATCCGCCGGGCGAACGGGCGCGGAGTGCACCCATGCCGCCCATCCGGTCGGGTTTAAACTGACGGCTTCCGCTACCCGTTCAGAAGCCGCGACATGAACTCGACGACACTCCTGCTGTACGTCATCACGGTATCCGCCGTGACGGTCACGCCAGGCCCCACGATGCTGCTGGCACTGAACAACGGCGCCACGCGCGGCCTGCGCATCGCGGCTTACGGAATCGCCGGTGCCGCGCTGTCGGACCTGATCCTGATCGGTGCGGTCGGATGCGGCCTCGGCGCGATCATGCAAGCGTCGGAGCACCTGTTCGTGATGCTGAAGTGGGCGGGCGCCGTGTATCTGCTGTACCTCGCATGGGCACTCTGGCACGCCCCCGCGACGCTGCCGTCGGCCGACGTTGTGCAAGCCGACGGTGCACGCAACGGCCGGTCGGCATTCAAGCGTTCGCTGCTGGTCGCGTTGTCCAATCCGAAAGGACTGCTGTTTTTCTCGGCCTTCCTGCCTCAGTTCATCCAGCCCGAAGCGAACGTCGCAGCCCAGTACGCTACGCTGGCCGTTCTCACTGCCATGATCGACATCCTGTTGATGGCGATCTACGCAGCGAGCGGCTATCACGTGATGAAAGCGATGTCCGGACGCGCGCTGAAATGGCTCAATCGCGGCTGCGCCGGCATGCTCGCCGGACTGGCGGTGGCACTGAGCCTCTATCGTCGCGGCACGACGGCATGACCCGGCCGCGCCCGTGACGACACCGCTGCGCGCTGCATCGACATGATCGTGCTCAACGGGTCGAACCGGATTCCGTCCCCGGCCGCCCGTTCTGTCCATCGCTACGACGCCCCGATACCTGCGCTTATCCCCGCCCCTTCCACGGCACGATCCGCCTTTCGACCCACCGCATCGCGAGATCGAACAGCCAAGCGATCGCGCCGATGATCAGGATGCCCATCACGACGATGTCGGTGCGCAGGAAGCTCGACGCGTTGAGCACCATCTGCCCGAGCCCGGCCGTCGCGGCGACCATCTCGGCCGCGACGAGCGTCGTCCAGCCGAAGCCGATCGCGATCCGCAGCCCGGTGAGGATTTCCGGCAGCGCGGCCGGCAGCACCACGTGGCGCACGATCTGCGCGAAGCTGCCGCCGAGCGAATACGCGGCATTGATCTGCTCGACCGTCGCAGCGCGCACGCCGGCGCGCGCGGCCATCGCGATCGGCGCGAAGCACGCGAGGAAGATCACGACCAGCTTCGCCGTTTCGTCGATACCGAACCAGATCACGACGAGCGGCAGGTACGCGAGCGGCGGCAGCGGCCGGTAAAACTCCAGCAGCGGATCGAGCACGCCGCGCGCGACGCGGCTCACACCCATCAGGATGCCGGCCGGCACGCCGATCGCGGTCGCGAGCAGGAACGCGCCGAATACGCGCGCAGCACTCCACAGCAGATGCTCGGACAACGGCAGGCCGCCCTGGATGCGCCCGTACCATGCGTCGACGAATGCCGCCCACACGGCTTCCGGCGCGGGCAGGAACAGCGGCGGCAGCCACTGGCGATGCGTGGCGACCCACCACAGCACGGCCAGCACCGCGACCGTCGCCGTGCTCAAAGCCGCCGTCTTCCCCTCCCCCGGCAACCGGTAGCGGCGCGACGACGGCGCACGACGCGCGGCCGCCCGTGCCTGCGTGCGATCGCCCTGCTCGAAACCTGCGGCCGTCTGGCCGGCCGTCCACGAATCCTGCGTGCTCATGCTGTCCTGCCTGTGCAAAGTGCTGATCCGACCGCGTCCGACCGACGCGCCCTGTCGTGCGAGTTCGTGCATCACGCGGCCACCTCGGCAGCCTCGTCGCGATGCAGGTACGCGATCAGCCGCTCGCGCCACGCAATGAAATCCGGTGAAGACTTCACGGCACGCGCATCGCGCGATTCGACGTAGCGGCGCGCGAACGGCAGCTCGAAGG
This sequence comes from Burkholderia sp. AU45251, assembly GCF_030482905.1. Taxonomy (NCBI): domain Bacteria; kingdom Pseudomonadati; phylum Pseudomonadota; class Betaproteobacteria; order Burkholderiales; family Burkholderiaceae; genus Burkholderia; species Burkholderia sp. AU45251. Next base: position 21,985 of record NZ_JAUJQH010000045.1, read on the forward strand.
TTTCCGCGATCCGGCCGGGGCCGGGCGTCATCACGACGAGACGCGTCGCGAGGAACAATGCCTCCTCGACATCGTGCGTGATGAAGAACACCGTCTTGCCGGTGCGCGCCCACACGTCGAGCACGAGCGCCTGCATCGTGCCGCGCGTCATCGCGTCGAGCGCGCCCATCGGCTCGTCCATCAACAGCACGCGCGGGTCGCTCGCGAGCGCACGCGCGATGCCGACACGCTGCTGCATCCCGCCCGACAGCTCGTACACGCGCGCATGCGCATGACCGTCGAGCCCGACGAGCGCGAGCATCTCCCGCGCCCGTGCTTCGCGTTCAGCCTTCGACACGCGCGCGAAGCGCAGCCCGAGCGCGACGTTGTCGAGCACGTCGAGCCACGGCAACAGCGCGTACTTCTGGAACACGACGCCGCGATCGGCGCCGGGGCCCGTGACCGGCACGCCGTCGACGCGCACGTCGCCGGTCGTCGGCGCGACGAAGCCAGCCATGCAGTTCAAGAGCGTCGTCTTCCCGCAGCCGGACGCGCCGAGCGCGACGACGAATTCACCGGCATCGATGCGCAGGTCGACGCGCGCGAGCGCCTGCGTCGTCGGCCTGCCGCGCTCGCCCGGATAGGCAACCGATACCTGACGGACTTCCAGCGTGCTCATGCTCAGGACTCCGCGATGATCGCCGCGCTCAGCGCGCGGCCTTCTGCACGAACTGCGGATCGACGCCGGTCGAATAATCGGCGAGCACCGTCTGGATCGTGCCTTGCGATTTGAGGAACGTGGCCGTCGCCGCGAGCGACTTCGCGGCACCCGACTGCGCACCGCCGCCGAGCCACGTCGACGATGCCTGCTCGGCCGGCGTCGGGAATGCGTAGAGCGCGAGGCTGGCCGGCACGTCCTGCGCGTTCGCGCCCGATACCTTCGCGACCGCCGCGACCTGCGGCGAGCCGACCTTCCACGCAGCGGCATGCGCGCGGTAGTCGGCATCGGCGGCCGCGAGCACCTTCACGAAACGCGTGACGAACTCGGGGTTCTCGCGCGCGAACTTGCGGCTCACGACGAAGCCGTCGAAGGTCGCCTTGCCACTTTCTTTCGCAACCTGGCCCGACGTGGTCAGCACGGTGCCCGACTGCTTGACCTTCGCGAGCACCGGATCCCAGATGTAGGTCGCGTCGATGTCGCCGCGCGCCCATGCGGCCGCGACTTCGGGCGGACGCAGGTTCACGATCTTCACGTCGTTCGGATTGACGCCCGCGGCCTGCAGCGCGACGAGCGTGTGGAAATGCGACGTCGACACGAACGGCACGCCGACCTTCTTGCCCTTCAGCCCCGCGACGGTCGTCACGCCCGAGCCGTTGCGCGCGACGAGCGCCTCGGCGTCGTTGATGTTGTCGAGCACCCAGAACAGCGAGATGTCGAGCCCCTGCGACAGCCCGGCCGCGATTGGGCTCGAGCCGGCCTCGCCGAGTTGCACGGAGCCCGACGCGAGCGCGCGGATCACGTCGGCGCCGCTGTCGAGCTTGCGGAACGTGACCTTGTAGCCGGTCGCCTTTTCGACTTCACCGCTCGCCTGCGCGTAGCGCCACGGCACGACCATGTCCTGGTACGCGATCACGACTTCGCGCGATTCGGCGTGCGCCGCACCGAGCGCGGCAAAGGCGGTCAGCGCGACGACGGCGCGGCGGATGAAGCTGAAACGGGACATGCGGCTCTCCTTCGAAATGCGGGCATTGCTGCGGGAGAGCCGACTATAGGAGCTTTGTGCGCGGCGGGAGCGAACTTATCCTGCGAAGCTATCGATGCCGTTTCAGCTTTGCTTTCCACGTTCGACTGGATTGTGTGTCCGGTCGGGTGGCGATTGCCATGCGAACGCAGGAATGGCATCCGCACCAACAAAAAAGCCCGCATCGCTGCGGGCTTTTTCGGTTTCGCCGGAAGACGGCGAAGCAAGGACGCTCAGACCACCCCGGCCCCGTGCGCCTGCAGATCGGCGTGATAGCTCGACCGCACCATCGCGCCGACGGCCGCGTGCGTGAAGCCCATCTTGTACGCCTCTTCCTCGTACATCTTGAAGGTATCCGGATGCACGTACGCGCGCACCGGCAGGTGGTGCTCGGACGGCTGCAGGTACTGGCCGATCGTCAGCATGTCGACGTCGTGCGCGCGCAGGTCGCGCATCACCTGCAGGATTTCCTCTTCGGTTTCGCCGAGGCCGACCATCAGGCCCGACTTCGTCGCGACGTCCGGATGCAGCGCCTTGAAGTCCTTCAGGAGCTTCAGCGAGTGCGCGTAGTCCGAACCCGGGCGCGCTTCCTTGTACAGGCGCGGCACCGTTTCGAGGTTGTGGTTCATCACGTCCGGCGGCGCCGCGTTCAGGATCGAGATCGCGCGGTCGAGACGGCCGCGGAAGTCCGGCGTCAGGATCTCGATGCGCGTTTCCGGCGACTGCTCGCGCACTTCGCGGATGCACTCGACGAAGTGGCCGGCGCCGCCGTCGCGCAGGTCGTCGCGGTCGACGCTCGTGATCACCACGTACTTGAGCTTCAGCGCGCCGATCGTGCGCGCGAGGTTCTTCGGCTCGTCCGGATCCAGCGGATCGGGGCGGCCGTGGCCGACGTCGCAGAACGGGCAGCGGCGCGTGCACTTGTCGCCCATGATCATGAACGTCGCGGTGCCCTTGCCGAAGCATTCGCCGATGTTCGGGCAGCTCGCTTCCTCGCACACCGTATGCAGGTTGTGCTCGCGCAGGATCGTCTTGATCTCGTTGAAGCGCGAGCTGCCGGTGGCCGCCTTCACACGGATCCACTCGGGCTTCTTCAGCTTCTCGATCGGAATGACCTTGATCGGGATGCGCGCCGTCTTCGCCTGCGCCTTCTGCTTGGCGGTCGGATCGTAGGCAGGGGTCGCGGCCGAATCGGCCGGTGCGGGGGAAGCGGTAACGTCAGTCATTCGAATGTTGTTCCAGTGCCTGCGGCTTGTCGGCGGCCGCGGATGCGCCATCGAGGTTGGCGATCAGACGGCGCACCAGCGTATGGGCGACGTCGTTCCAGTCGGCGGCAACCTCGAGGCTCGCCATGTCGACAGTTTCCAGTCCGGCATAGCCGCACGGGTTGATCGCAAGAAACGGGCGCAGATCCATCTTCACGTTCAGGCTCAGCCCGTGATAGCTGCAGCCGTTGCGGATCTTCAGGCCGAGGGCGGCGATTTTCGCGCCCTCGTGCACGCCGGATGCCACGTAGATCCCGGGCGCACCCGCCTTGCGGACCGAAGCGAGATTATACGCCGCGAGGGTTTCGATCACGGCCTCCTCGATCTTCGTCACGAGCGTGCGCACCATCAGCTTGCGCCGGCGCAGGTCCAGCAGCAGGTAGGCGACGATCTGGCCGGGGCCGTGGTAAGTGATTTGCCCGCCGCGGTCGACCTTCACGAGCGGCACGCCGCTGTCGGCCACCAGCAGGTGGGCCGGGTCGCCGGCCTGGCCGAGCGTGTAGACGGGCGGGTGCTCGACCAGCCAGATCTCGTCGCCGGTGTCGGCCGTGCGCGTGTCGGTGAACGCGCGCATCGCGTCGAAGCTCGCTTCGTAGGTCTCGACGCCCCGCCAGCGCACGGTGACCGGCGGAGCCGGCTGATCCGGGGACCCGGCGGACGATGCGGAAACGGCAACAGGCGTGGACACGATGGAAACCGGCGAAACGGACATGGGCGGTAGTTTACCGAAAACCCGTGGGTCTCGCCGGCCTTGGAGGGGGACGGATCGCCGGTATCCGTCGGAGGAAATGATGGTCAGACGGTGCGCCATCCGTCATGGAGCAGCGCGCTCACGCGTTCGCGCAGCCGTGCCAGCCCGCCAAGCGCGACTTCCCCGGGCGGCCGCGACACCGAGAATGCCACGCGCGTGCCCTCCCGGCCTTCCGCGCTAAGCCACAGCCGCTCGCCGCGGCGCAGCTTCAGCGTTTCGCCGTCGACCAGGAAGTAATCGTTGACGTCGTTGCTGCGCGTCGCCCACACCGGCCCGCTCTGGACCACCAGCCGCGTGCTGCGTCGTACCTTCATCGGCACGGTTTCGCCCGCGGGGATTTCGAACGTGATGCTTGAAGAAATTTCTTGCATGATCGACTCCGCCAATAAGTGCTTCGATGGCTACAATCGTAGTCACTTCAAGGCGTCTGACAAAACGACCAATTTTCACGTCGATGTGAGGAAAATTAGCAAATGGACCTCCGCCAGCTACCTGCGCTGAACGCGATTCGCGCGTTCGAAGCCGCCGCCCGTCACGAGAATTTCTCGCGCGCCGCCGACGAGCTGTACGTCACGCACGGCGCGGTCAGCCATCAGGTACGCGCGCTCGAGGAGGAGCTCGGCGTGCAGCTGTTCACGCGCAACGGCAAGCGGCTGTGCCTGACCGACGTCGGCATGCGCTACGCGCAACAGATCCGCACCGCGCTGATGGTGATCGCCGACGCGACCCGCGACGTGCGCGCGAGCGACCGCGACCGGCGGCTCGTGGTGTCGATGCTGTCGTCGTTCGCCGCGCGCTTCATCACGCCGCGCATCGGCACGTTCATCGAACGGCATCCGGAAATCGACGTCGAACTGCAGTCCACCAACTCGCTCACCGATTTCGCGCGCGACGACGTCGATCTCGCGATCCGCTTCGGCCACGGCAACTACCCGGGGCTGCATGTCGAGCCGCTGTTCGACGAGGTGTTCTTTCCGGCGTGCGCGCCAACGCTGAACGGCGGCAAGCTGCCGCAAACGCCCGCCGATCTCGCGCACTACAACCTGTTGCGCTCGGACGACGAGCTGTGGCGGCCGTGGTTCGACGCGGCCGGGCTCAAGACGCTGACCGAGCCGAAACGGGGGATTCTGTACCAGGATTCGTCGAACCTGCTGCTGGCCGCGATCGACGGCCAGGGCATCGCGCTGGTGCGCCGCTCGCTCGCGGTGCACGACCTGCTCGACGGGCGCATCGTGCGCCTGTTCGACATCGACGGGCCGAGCCCGTGGCACTATTTTTTCGTGTGTCCGCCGCCGCTCCTGAACACGCCGCGCGTGCAGGCGTTCAGGACCTGGCTGCTTCAGGAAGTCGCCGAATACAAGCAGCTGTGCGACGAGCTGGACGCGCGGCGCGCAGCGGGGAAGACCCCCGCCGAGTGCGCGCAAGAGGGAGGCTGGAAGGCGCTTAGAGTACGACCTTGACCATCGGATGGCCGGTCAGTGCGCGGTAGATGTTGTCGAGCTGTTCCTGGCTCGTCGCCCGCACGGTGATCGTGAGGCCCGTGTAATTGCCGCCGCTCGACGCGCGCTCTTCGATCTTCTCGACATCGATCTCGTTGTCGTGAACGGCGACGACCTTGAAGATCGTGTCCTTGAACTCCGGGTGCGCCTTGCCCATGATCTTGATCGGGAAATCGCACGGGAACTCCAGCAGCGACTCCTTCCGGGTATCGATCGCGCCGGTCACCTCGATGGTTTTGGTCGGTTCGCTCATCATTTGCTCCGGGTTAGGTCAAACTGTTCAAACTCGCGCGCTTTCGCGCGCTGGTACGCGTCATACAACGCCGCGAACACGGGGCCCGGCTTGCCGCCCTGCACGGGCAGATCGTCGAGCGACGTGACGGGCAGCACTTCCTTCGTGGCCGACGTGATCATGATTTCGTCGGCCGCGCGCAACTCCACTTCGCTGATCTCGCGCGCGACGAACGGGATCCTGCACTCGTCGGCCAGCTCCTCGATCAGCGCGTAGCGGATCCCCTCGAGGATCTTGTTGCTGCGCGGCGGCGCGAGCAGCTCGCCGTTCTTCACGATCCACACGTTCGACGACGAGCCTTCCGTCAGGTTGCCGTCGCGTAGCTGCAGCGTCTCGAACGCATCGCGTTCGGCCGCATGCTGCGCCATCAGCACATTGCCGAGCAGCGAGATCGACTTGATGTCGCAATGCAGCCAGCGGCGATCCTCGGCCGTCACGCAACGCACGCCCTGCGCGCGTTCTTCGTCGGACGGCAGGCGCAGCGGGCTCGTCATCACGAACACCGTCGGCACCGCATTCGCCGGGAACGCGTGGCCGCGCTTCGCGACGCCGCGCGTCACCTGCAAATAGACCAGCGCGTTGCCGTCGCCGAGCCCTTCGGCATTCGCCGCGACGACGCGCTCGATCAGCGCACGCCAGCCCGCGTCGTCGTGCGGGCTGACGATGCCGATCTTCTTCAGGCTGCGCTCGAGCCGTGCCAGATGCTGTTCGATCCGGAACGGCACGTGCGCGCCGTCGTGCGCATAAACGGGGACAACTTCATACACGCCGTCGCCGAAGATGAACCCGCGGTCGAGCACCGGTACACGGGCTTCCGACAGCGGCACCATTTCCTCCTGCGACGACACGCTGAGGTAGACGATCGGTTCAAATTCGGCTTGGCTCATAGCAATGACAGATGGGGATGAAGTCGTAAAAACAAAGGCCCGTCGTGCTTACTTCTTCTTGCTGAACATCAGCAGGATCGAGTCCCAGATACGCCCGAAGATACCCGCTTCCGGCACCGCCTGCAGTGCGACGACCGGGAATTCCGACAGCGTCTTGCCGTCGGCGACGATCTTCACGGTGCCGACCTGCTGGCCTTCCGCGAGCGGCGCGATCAGCGGCGCGTTCACGTCGACTTCCGTCTTGACCTTGTCGCCGAGGCCGCGCGGCACGGTCGCCCACTGGTCGCCCTTCACGCCGACCTGCACGGTGTTTTCCTTGCCCTTGTAGATGCGCGGCGTCGACATCGCCTGACCGCCCTTGAACAGGCGCACCGAATCGAACGCGCTGTAGCCGTAGTTCAGCATCTTCATGCTGTCCTGCGTGCGCTCGCCTTCCTTCTGCTCACCCATCATCACCGACACCAGGCGGCGCTGGCCATCCACACCCGGGATCGCGCGCTTCGCCGACGCAATCAGGCAGTAGCCGGCCGCTTGCGTATGGCCCGTCTTCAGGCCGTCGACCGTCGGGTCGAGCCACAGCAGACGGTTGCGGTTGCCCTGGCGGATGTTGTTGTACTTGAATTCCTTCTCCGAGAAGATGCTGTAGTACTGCGGAAAATCGCGGATCAGGTGCGCGGACAGCTTCGCGAGGTCGCCGGCCGTCGTGTAGTGGTTCGGGTCGGGCATGCCGTTCACGTCGGCAAAGTGCGTGCCCTTCATGCCGAGGCGCGCGGCCTCGTCGTTCATCAGCGTGACGAACTGCCCTTCGCTGCCGCCGACGAGTTCGGCCAGCGCGATCGCGGCGTCGTTGCCCGACTGGATGATCATCCCGTACACGAGGTCGTGCACGGACACCGGCTTGTTCGCCTCGATGAACATGCGCGACTCGTCGCGGCCGACGCGGCGCACGGCGTCGCTCGGCGTGACGATCTGCTCCATCGAGATCTTCTTCTTGTCGAGCGCTTCGAACACGAGGTACGCCGTCATCAGCTTCGTCAGCGAGGCGGGCTCGACGCGTTCATCGGCATTGCCCGACGCGAGCACCGTGTTGCTGGTCGCATCGACGAGCACCCACGAGTGCGCATTCACGCCCGGCGGCGGCACTGCGCCCGGCATGTAGGTCGCGGGCGCGCCGGTGAATTGCTCGGTGGCGGCCGGCGCCGCATGCGCGGCCTTGGCCTTGGCGGCCGGCTTCGCCTCGGCGACGACGATCGTCGACGCGAGCGCGACGGGCAGCATCACGCCGAGCGCGACGTTGCGCGCGGCGGTGCCGAAGGCGATGGAGGAAGCGAGGGACTTGAGGCCTTGGGGAGACAGACGCATGATCGATTCAGGCTGATGGCAGAAAGTGCGGTGCGAAACGCGCAGGGTTGAACGGCAAGGCGGCGGGCGTTTCGGGCACTCGCCCGAAATCGTCGGGCGACGCGAAACGCGCCGGTTGGACTCGTGCGGACGCGTTCGGTTCGCTGCCGTCGCGAGCGGGCGGACAGGCGGCGAAACGAGCGCCGCATGGGCCCAGCCGGGCCGCGGGCAACGCGGATTGCGGCCATTATACGTGGCCGCGCAGGGCGTTTTCGCGAACCGGGCGCCGGACAGTTGCACATCCGCATCGGGCGCAGGGTGCCGGCAAGCTGCACGTCATCGCACGCGAAGCTGTGCGAAAGGCTTACGCAGGCGGTATGGAAGTCGGGTTGCGCCGCGCGGCGGCGGCGCGATGTCGTGCGGGGGAACACGCATCCGGCACATGCCGGATGTCGCGTATGCGACGCGACGCAGGCAGCCGGCGTCATGCCGGCACCCGCGCGCCGGCTAGCGCCAGGCGTCGACGATGATGCGCTTCAGCACGTGCAGCTTGCGATGCAGGAAGTGCTCGGCGCCAGGGATCACGACGACCGGCAGTTCCTGCGGCCGCGCCCAGTCGTACACCGACGCGATCGGCACCGTGTCGTCGGTCTCGCCGTGGATCACGAGCGTGTTCTCGGGCACGTCGGCCACCTGCCAGCGGCTCGCGGCCGTGCCGACGAACACCATCCGTTCGATCGTCCCGCCCGCGTCGCGCAGCCGCTTCGCGACGTGCGACAGCACGAAGGTGCCGAACGAGAAGCCCGCAAGCACGAGCGGCAGGTCCGCATACGCGGCCTGCGCGCGCATGTGCGCGAGCACCGCGAGCAGGTCGTCGGCCTCGCCGGTGCCGTTGTCGTGCACGCCTTCGGTCGCGCCGACGCCGCGGAAGTTCGACCGGAACACGACGTAGTTCAGCTGCACGAGCGTGCGCGCGAGTGTTTGCGCGACCTTGTTGTCCATCGTGCCGCCGAACAGCGGATGCGGATGTGCGACGAGCGCGATGCCGCGTGGCGCGGCAGTGCCTTCGCGCACGGCGTCGGGCAGGTCGACCGCGATTTCGATCTGCCCGACCGGGCCCGCGATCAGCGACTTCTGCGTATGAACGTTCATTCGGCCGGCCCGCTCAGATCTTCAGGCGGTCGACGACCTTGCCGTCGCGCAGGTGCGATTCGACGATCTCGTCGATGTCGGCCTGGTCGACGTACGTGTACCACGTGCCTTCCGGATACACGACCATCACGGGCCCTTCCTCGCAGCGGTCAAGGCAGCCGGCCTTGTTGATGCGAACCTTGCCGGGCCCCGCGAGGCCGAGCTCCTTCACGCGCTTTTTCGCATATTCCTGCATGGTCTGCGCGTCGCATTGCGCGCAGCTCGGGCGTTCGGCGCCCGGTTCGCGCTGGTTCAGGCAGAAGAAGACGTGGTGCTGGTAGTAGGAATCCATGATGGTGACGAGCAGCCCGGCGCGAGGCCGTGCGGAAAGAGGATCTGCGGTTGCCGCTGCGCGGCGCAGCGGAGGATGCGGAAGATTATAGCGAGCGGCGCAGGCAGCTGCCCGCGATACCACTGCCGCGCCGCCGCAGCCACTGCTTCAACGACGCAACGCGGCCGGCAGCCACGCATGCTCGACGCGCTGGCCGAGCCAGATCAGCGCCGCGTAGGGCCAGATCCACGCGAGCCAGCGCGCGAGGCTGTTGAAGTGCACGTAGCGGCCCTGCCGCCAGCCCGACAGCGTGAAGTCGAAGAACGGATTGACGGGCAGCAGGTTCACGAGCGCCACGCCGGCCAGCAGCGCGAGCGCCGCGAGCGTCGCGCGCCAGGTCGCCGGCACGTGCAGCGCAACGAGCGCGGCCGCGAACCCGAGTTCGATCCCGAGCCGCGCGCCAGGCGTCGCCCATACGACGACGAGGCCGGTGGCCGACTGCATGAAGGTTGCGGCCGCCTTCAGCACGAGCGTCGCGGCGACGAGCGCGATCAGGAGCCGGATGCGCGGCGCGCGCGGCCGCATCGCGAGCGACGCGATCGTCAGCGCGGCGAACAGCATCAACCCGCCGAGTGCGGCCTCCCACGCGGAGTCGGACAGCCAGCCGTCGACGCGCTCGGGCCATTCGCCCACACGCCACGCGGCCGGCAGCCACGCGAGCAGCGCGTCCTGCATCGACGCGTCGGCACGCTCCCACAGCGCGGCCGGCCAGTCGCCGATGCCGAACAGGAACGGCGACGGGAACAGGATCGCGAACGGCCATAACCCGGCGAGCAGCAGCGGCGTCGCACCGTCGTCCTCGAACCATGCGAAGCGCAGCCGGCGCAGCGCGCCGCGATCGAGCAGCGCACCGGTGGCCGGCGCGACGAGCGCCGCGCCCAGCAGCGCGCCGAGCGCGTTGGCCGCGAGATCGAGATTCGACGCGACGCGCGTCGGCAAGTAGGTTTGCAGCGCTTCCATCGAGCCCGACAGCAGCACGCCGAGCCCGGCCGCGATCAATGTCGCGGCCACGCCGCGCCAGCGCGGATGCAGCGCGAGCACGGCAAGCGCCCCGAACGGCATATAGCCGAGCACGTTCGTGACCACGTCGAATGCGGTCACGTAGCGCTGCATCGGCGCGAACAGATAGTCGAACGGCCCGATGCCGAGCGACACCCAGCCTTCGAACGGATACAGCGATGCGTAGACGATGAGTGCCGCATAAGCGGCAAAGGCCTGCCGCGCGAGCGGCGATGCGCGAGGGGTACCGGTCGCGCTCATCGCGGCTGCGCGGCACGCGTCACGGCGTACCCGCGTAAGCCTGCATGCCGACCCATGCGGCAATCTGCGACACGAGCTCGTTGCTCGCCGTCGCGAGCGCACGGGCCCCGCCCGCTGCGTCCGGCGTGCTCGACGGCGCACGCGCGACGAACGTGCGCTGGCCGAGTACCTTGCCGTCCAGCGTCAGCGTCGCGCGCGCGGTGACGGCGCCATGGCTCTGCGACTGGCCGTCGAACACCTGTTCGAATTCGTTCAGGTCGACCTTGAGCGTCGGCGCACGCACGCCGTCGGACCCTTCGAGCACCGTGCCGCGCGACGACAGCGCGCCGCGCAGCCGCTGCGTGAGCAGTTGTGCGGGCGGCGCGGTCCAGCGGCTGTCGCGATAGACGGCCACGTGCTGCGCGTCCACGTATGCCAGGCGATACGCGAATTTGTCGGAGTCGAGCGCGTCGGGCGCGGCGACGTCGAGCACCTTCAGCGCGGGGCCGGGGCCGGCGGTCACGACCGACGTGGCCGGCCCGAGGTCGTAGCGGACATTCGACAGCGCAGCGCTATTGCCGGCGCAGCCGGCCGCGAGCGACAGTGTCAGCACGGCAAGCGCGGCCGCGGCGGGACGCAGCGCGCGGTCAAGGATTCGTGGCATGGCGTGTTCCTGCATGATGTTTCCGGTTTCGATGGGTGTCACTGCCCGGCCGTCGCACCCGGCCAGGTGAAGCCCGGCTCGCCGGGCCCCGGCGCCGCGCCGGGCGAACCGAACAACAGACTGCGCGGGTTGCGGCCAAGTTCACCGGCCACGTCCTTCAATTGCCGCGACGCGTCGCCGACGCTGCCGGCCAGCGCGTTGAAACGCGGCAGCGTGTCGTACTGCACGCGCGCGTTGAGATCGTTCAGCGCGACGCCCACCTGCTCGGCGGCCGTGCCGGCCTTGTTCAGGTTCGACACGAGCGGCCCGTTCGGCTGCATCAGCGTGTTCGCCGACGCCATCGCACGGTTCACCTCGTGCATCGTTTCCGGCAGCGCGGTAACCGCCGGGCCGAGCTGCTTCGTCAGCGTGGTCGCGCCATCGGCCGCGTGCTGCAGGCTTTCGGCGGTCGCGCGCAACTGCTCGCGCATCTCGGGCGACATCAGCGCATTCGCGCTCTTCGCGGCGAGTTCGAGCTGTCGCAGCAGCACGTCGCCGCGCTCCTGGATCTGGTCGAACAGGCTCGGCCGCATCGGGATCTGCGCGATCGCCTTGGTCGACGACGGCAGCGGCGCCAGGTCGCGGCCCGTGTCCTCGAGCTGCACGAACGCGATGCCCGTCACACCCTGGAAGCCGAGGCTGCCGTAGGTCGACTGCGTGATCGGCGCGTCGTGGTCGACGAGGATCCGGATCCGGATCTGGCCCGGGTGCGCGCGATCGAAGCCGATCGACTGCACCTTGCCGACGTCGAGGCCGCGAAAGCGCACGGCCGCGTCCGGGAACAGCCCGGTCACGTTGGTGCGCGCGAGCAGGTCGTACGGCACGCGCACGGTGCGGTCGACGTTGAACCAGAACACGGTGCCCGCGATCGCGAGCGTCAGCGCGATCGTGAACAGGCCGGCCCAGAACGCATGTGATTTGTTTTCCATTCGCGGATTCCTTCGTGCCTACAGCTCGACGCTCGACAGCGCCGGTTCGAGGGCCGCCTTCGGCAGCTTCGCGCGCCGCTCGGGCGGCAGCGCCTGCAATGCGCGGCGCCCGCGCAGCCCCAGGAAATATTCGTGGATGAACGGATGGTCGACGTTCGCGGCCTCCTCGACCGGCGCCGCGACCAGCACCTTGCGGTCGGCCAGCACCGCGACGCGCGTCGACAGCGCGACCATCGTGTCGAGATCGTGCGTCACCATCACGACGGTCAGCCCGAGCGTGCGGTGCAGCGTCGCGATCAGCTCGACGAATTCGTCCGACGCCTGCGGATCGAGGCCGGCCGTCGGTTCGTCGAGGAACAGCAGTTCGGGCTCGAGCGCGATCGCGCGCGCGATGCCGACCCGCTTGACCATCCCGCCCGACAGCGCGGCCGGCATCTTCGACGCGTGCTTGCACGGCAGCCCGACCATCTCGAGCTTCAGCATCACGATGTCGTGCAGCAGATCCGGTGGCACGCGGCCGAGCTCGCGCAGCGGCTGCGCGACGTTGTCGAACACCGTCATCGACGAGAACAGCGCGCCCTGCTGGAACAACATCCCGGAGCGCGTGCGCATCATCCGCGCGCTCGCGTCGTCGATCGTCGCGGTATCTTCGCCGAACACCTTGATCGTGCCCGACGTCGGCCGCTCGAGGCCGAGGATCTGCCGCACGAGCGTGGTCTTGCCGGAGCCCGAGCCGCCGACGATCGACACGATCTCGCCGCGCTTCACGTCGAAGTCGAGCTTCTGGTGAATGATGTTGCGCCCGTAGCGCTTGGTCAGGTTGCGCACCTCGATCACGAGATTGTCGGTATCGGCCGCCGCGGCTGGCCCGGTGCCGACCGACCCGGCACCGACTGCCGCGGCGTGCGCGGTCGTTTCGTTCGATGCGTTCATCCGAGCCCCACGTTCTGGAACAGGATCGCGAACACCGCGTCGGCGAGGATCACGACCGTGATCGACGATACGACCGACGTGGTCGTGCCTTCGCCGAGGCTCTGCGAGTTCGCCTTGATCCGGAAGCCGAAATGGCACGCGACCAGCGCGATCAGCATGCCGAACACGACGCCCTTGCCGACGCCGATGTACAGGTTCGCGATCGGCACGACGCCCGGCAGCGAGCGCACGAAATAGTTGACGTCGATCCCGAGCACGAGCTTCGCGGCAAGCGCGCCGCCCGTCAGCGCGATGATGTTGGTCCACATCACGAGCAGCGGCATTGCAATGCCGAGCGCGAGCACGCGCGGCAGGATCAGCCGCAGCCCGTGCGGGATGCCCATCACGCGCATCGCGTCGAGCTCCTCGGTCACGCGCATCACGCCGATCTGCGCGGTGATCGCCGAGCCCGAGCGGCCCGCAACGAGAATCGCCGACAGCACCGGGCCGAGCTCGCGGATCACCGACAGCCCGAGGATGTTCACGATGTAGCGGTTCGCGCCGAACATCTGCAGCTGCTGCGCGGACAGGTAGCTGAGCACGATGCCGATCAGGAACGCGACGAGCGCGGTGATCGGCAGCGCCTGCGCGCCGGCGCTGTAGATGTTCGCCGAGGTTTCCTTCCACGGCATCGTCTTCGGATGGCGCAGCACCGACAGCGCGTCGAGGATCACGAGGCCGAACATCGCGATGCCGCCCTGCAGGTGTTCGCCGAACCCGAAGATCGCCTGGCCGAGCCGCGTGACGGGATCGTAGCGCACCACGCGCTCGGGCGCCTCGCGCTCGGTGTCGAGCCGCTCGATGCGCTCGAAGATCGTGCGCTGCGTGGCGCTCAACGCCACACCGGCCGGCAGCTTGCGACCCCACACGCGCCACAGCGCCTGGCCGCCGACGTGGTCGAGCCGCTCGATGCCGGACAGATCCCATTCGCTCACGCGCCCGGACGCGATGCTCGCGATACGGCGCGCCACCGCGCCGCGATTGCGTGCAAGCGCGAGCGCGGTCCACTGGCCGTACAGGCGCACCGTCTGGCCCTGGCTGCCGGCGTCGACCGACAGGCCGGGAGGAGTCTCGAAGTCCAAGGGCAGGTTGTTTGCAAAAAGGTGACAGCGGCCATTGTAGCGAACCGCCCGACGACGCGACGTGAGGATTTCCGTGGGGGGCGCCTAGGGCCTGTTCACGCTAATAACGGGCTTGCGCTGGCCACCAGAAGGGCCGAGCGCAAGGATTGCGACGAAGCGAATACTCGACGTATTCGCGAGGAGCATGACGCGGCGAT
>NZ_JAUJQH010000046.1:0-34985 GCF_030482905.1 Burkholderia sp. AU45251
CAACGTCCCGGAGCCCAAACTCGACCAGAACTAACAAGAAAATCTACAATCAACACCGCGCAACGCCCAACCCCGCCGAATCGGTCACGTTCCCGAAATCGGCGGTCACGTTCGCCGAAATACGCACAGAGGCCATCACAAAGCCGTCGGCAATCGCATAGAGGGATGTGAGTGTCGCGTCGCTGACGTCGCGGAGCCAGATCAGGCGCTTTCCCGTCTCTGGGTGTTTCTCCAGTCTGGCAGCCACATCTTCCACGTGCCAGCCCTGCTTTCCCGCAATGACGAGTCTGACATCAACACCCGCGCTCCATAAGCACTCGAACGCGTCAAGTACCAGGGCATGTGCTTTGCGCGGCTCCACTGTGCCAACCATGATGACTGTACGGCTGATCGAAGGTTCAAAAAGCCGAGAAATGTCGACCTCGTTCGGATCCGGGGGGAGGCCTTGTGCCGGCAGGTCCGCGCCGAGGTGGAACCAGCGGATGGCCGGCTGGTCGTTTGTCAGGTGGTGGCCTTCTAGTCGGCGTCGAACGTCCGCAGCTACCGATGAGGATATGCAGAATAGCGAATCCGCATGGATCGAAATGCTTGTAACCCAATGCTGGAAAAATTTGCTTGAACGACGTGTAAACCAGTCTGGGTTGGTTGCGGGAAGCAAGTCATAAACGACAAACGCATGACGGACGCCTTTCGCGCGCCACTCGAGCAAGTCTGCTTGCCTGCGAGGCAGGATTCTACTTGTCAAATCGAGGCCGAGAAAAATATCCCCCTGATCAACGTTGATCGCCTCCGCCGAGGGCGGAGCGCTGCCCGTGAGTGCTGAAAAATACTGGTCAGCATAGCGATATCTCTGCTTGCGCGTCGCCATCACGGGCCGCACGACAAATCCCGGCGGTGGTTCGCTTATCAACTCGCGAAGTAGCGAACGAACCACGCGCTGAATGCCGGTGCCGGCGTCGTGCACGGCAATGATGGAAACATCGACCAAAAGTTGGCGGCTGGCAGTCGATTGCGCCAGTTTGCCGGTTCGTATCGATCGTACGGCCCGACGGGCGTCTTTCGTGAAGTGGGGCGCCCACCGCGTTGCCAATAGCGTCAGCAGTATTGCTTTTATTTTTCGTATCAAGGGGCGATTTTCACGTTAGGTCGCGGGATGCCGCGACTTCGGTCTGACCTGCTTTGGGCGAGACGCGGAATTTGCTGTACTGGATGCCAGGAGGCCTGGAAGATGGACATTGGTCAGCACCAAGATGACCCAAGCCTGATCTGGGTCGCGCGCATCTCCTTAGTGCGGGAGGGTCACCCGCTGAGGAAATGCTGCACACCGCCTCACATGACGCTTTCCTTGTAGAACGCGTATGCGTCGTCCAATTTTTCAAAATCGTGTAACTTACCATTGACCAACACCGCCGCACGATCGCAGTGTTCCTGGATGTATCCGGGATCGTGGCTAACAATGATAAGAGACCGATCGCGACGTCGTTCAAATAATTCGTGATGGCACTTCGTATGGAATCGACTGTCCCCAACGGCGATGATTTCGTCGATTAGAAAGCAATCGAATTCGACGGCCATCGAAATCGCGAATGCCAGTCGAGCTCTCATACCCGCCGAGTAACTCTTCACCGGTTCGCGCAAGTAGTACCCAAGTTCGGAAAAATCCTGAACGAATGCTTCTGCAGCTTTGGGGTCGGCACCATAGACCCGGCAAATGAAGCGAAGATTATCCATGCCGGTCAGGCTGCCTTGAAACGCACCGCCGAAAGCGAGTGGCCATGACACGCTCATGGTCCGGGTGATGCGTCCGGATGTCGGGAGTTCCGCTCCGCTGATCATCCGGATCATTGTTGATTTGCCAGCGCCGTTCCGGCCCAAGATTCCGACTTTCTGCCCTTTGGTTATTCTTATGTTCACGCCATCCAGCACCAATCGCTGACCTTGTCGCGTATGGTAGGCTTTTGACAGGTTCTCCATTTCAATCATTCTGGTTCCACACGCTTACTGGCTTCTCTTACTAGAAATAGCCCGAGAAGCAAAAGTAATAAATCGGCCGTGATCATGTAGCCTACGTCGTAGTGGGCCTTGACTGCAGCTCCGAAGTATCCCGCGCGCAACATTTCGGCGCCATGGACCATCGGTATGAGCAGGATGACCTTCTGCGCAGAGACGGGGAGCCAATCGACCATGAACAATGCCCCGGAAAGCGGAAAAAGCAAATAGGCCGCTGTATGCCAGACACGATCGATCGTTTCGCTTCGCTCGCTCAGAGCCCCAATGGTGAACCCGAGCCCGGTGCCGAGAATGATGAGATACACCCAAGCCTCGATCATCAGTACAACGTCGTGCGGGGGGGCCATTAGTCCAAGCACGATGAAAAACGTGGAGAGGAACACCAGGGAAATCGTTGCGCCGGACACTTCAAGCAGGACACGCGCAATAAAGAAATCAATCACGCGCACGTTGCGGTGATAGAGCAGGCTTTGATTTGGAAGAATCGCGAGCGCACAGCGGTTTACGCAGTTACGCCACAAAAGGACCGTCGAGTAGCCCGTAACGGCAAACGCCGTGATAGGGAGATTCGATCCGTGCGTTGACTTCGTGGCAGTCCAGAGACCGGTCACGCCGAGCGTGAACATCATCGGTTCGAAGAACACCCATAGGAAACCAATATTGTGGCGACCGTAGCGCGTCAGGATTTCTCTCATCAGCAGCGCGCCCACGACTCTGCACTGTATCTGGAACGATCGATACAGTGGCGCAACGTGCTTCTGCGGGATCTCGCTCATTCGTGATGCTCGCGAACGCCGGCGAGCAGCAGCGTCAGGACGCCCCAGACGATCATCCCAAGCGCGAACACCTCGAATACCGACTTCAGTCGCTTCGGCTCGATCGCCACATCTGGTGCATTCGGCTGGACGAGTCTTTCCAGATAGAGCTGCTTGCGCTCGGCTTCGGCACGAGCGTTTTCCAACGCCGACATCGCCGAACCAAGCTGCTTGTCGCTGAATTGCGCATCCAGTTGCAGCCGCGCATAGTTCGCAGCCTTCTGCGAAAGCGAGTCCTTGCCGCCAGTCACGCCTCCGGTCGCCGCCTGTATCTGCTTCTGCAGCGATTCGATGTTCGTTTTCAACACGGGAACCTGCGGGTTCTGCGGCGAAATCGACTGTAGCTGCATGAGCTGCGTCTGCGCGGCGAACATCTGTGATTGCAGGCTCGTGACCTGCTGAAGCTGCAGGGCGGACTGCTTTTCCGGATCAAACACCGTAAACGAGTTACGGTAAGCCGCGAGCGCTGCTGCTGCATCCTTTGCCTTCGCCGCAGCGAGACTGACTTCGCGCTGCGCGAACTGGACCGTATCCGACGATGCCCGGTCGTTCATCCGATTGACGAGCCGTTCGCTGATTTCCAGCAGCGTCTGGTTGATCTTTTCAGCGTCCTTCGACGTGAACGCCCGAACCTGCAATGTGGTAATGGCGGACGTGGAATCGAAGTCTATCGATACGACATGCTTGCCGTAATACTTCCACAACGCTTCAAAGCTATCGTCGAGGCTAGAGTTGAACCGGCTGATGATGTCGCCGCGATTCGAGTACGCGTCAAGGAGGTAGTTGCCGCGGTTCAGCTCAGTCAGCGCGTCGCGCGACTGGATATAGTCGATCACAGGGTAGGTATCGTCCTGTGCCCGCGCGAACCCGGTGCCTTGCAGCAGCGCACCGACCACGCTCGTTTGGCTCTGCCGCTGGGCGCTGCGCACGACGAAGCGCGACTCCGAAACGTAGACGTCGGACGCCACGAGACCATAGTAGATAGTGGCAATCGTGGTGGGCACGAGTACTGTCAGCGCAAAGAGCCGATTAATCTTCTTGATCCGCGCTATCAGGCCTTTCTTATTGACCGTTGGCGACCCCGATGTCGCCGTCCTGCTAGATACGTTTTCCAACTCTTTTCCAGGCTGTTTGGCTCCGTTGCACTATCCGCCGCGTGTGGCGATTTTGTGACAAAGGAGCGAAGAATATTCGTGAAACTGTGTCGCCAACTCTAGGAAAAACGTTTCAAACAGATTGGCAACCTGCTTAAGCACCCCGATTGCGCCATGCCGCGTTGGCGCGCTGCGGTGCCGCGGTGGCCTGCGATCTGTGCGACAGATGCGCGTAGATCGTGCCACGGCGGCTGATTATAGCCACACGTTATGCAAGGCGCCATCGCGGTGGGGTTGTTGCGACACCTTGCCGTATTTTTCGCCGCGTCTATATTGCTTTCAGCTACGATGCTGTATTCTTCGAACCTTGCCGGGACCAAGCAATTTTTTAACAAATATTACGGGCTTACTACATCGAAGGTGTCGCGGGCGGCGTCGCAGCATTTCGAGCAGGCCATATTCGCTGTTTGACCAGACAAGATGCCTCGTTCATTCCTTGTGTTGCAAGGGACGGCTTCGCCGTTTTTCAACCGCCTCACCGACGCTTTGCGGGAACGCGGACACGCAGCACGCAGGGTCAATTTCTGCGGCGGCGATCTTCTTTACGGCGGGGCAGGCAATGCGTGGGACTACCGCGGCACGCCGGACGACTTGTCCGGCTGGTACGCAAAGCTTGCGCAAGCGGGTGATTTCACGGATGTCATTATGTTTGGCGATTGTCGCGAGATTCACCGTCATATGCATCCGGTATCGCAGGCATTCGGCCTGCGGGTTCATGTTTTCGAAGAAGGCTACGTCCGCCCGCACTGGCTCACCCTCGAGAGGGGTGGAGTCAACGGACGTTCGCTGCTGCCGCGTGATCCGTCCTGGTATCTCGACCAGCGGAGCGTGACCCCGCCGAGCCCGGTTGGCCGTTCCACCGGCTACAAACTCAGCGAGCGCGCGTATCACGACATTCGTTATCGCGCCGCGAACATGCTCTATGCGACGCGCTTCCCGCATTACCGTAGCCACCGCCCGCGAAACGGCGTCGCGGAATACGCCGGCCTTGCCGTGCGCGCGCTCCGCCAGGGGCAACATGATCGCCATGCTGAGCGTGTGACGCGTGAACTCCTCGACGCCGGTCGACCGTACTATCTCTTTCCGCTCCAACTGAACTCGGATACGCAGATTGTCGTCCATTCGCCGTTTGACGGTATCCGCGATGTGATCGCCAAAGTCATGCGGTCATTCGCGAGCCACGCGCCTGCGGACGCGTGGCTCGTCATAAAGAATCACCCGCTCGACACGGGGCTCATCGACTATCGCCATTATGCGCGGCAACTTGCGTGCGAACTCGACATGGCTGATCGCTTGCGTTTCATCGACGCAGGCCATTTGCCCACGCTGCTCGAGCACGCGCGAGGCGTCGTAGTGGTCAACAGCACAGTCGGACTTTCTGCGCTGCATCATCGCCGCCCGCTGATTGCGCTCGGCACGGCGATCTACAGCATGCCGGGACTCACCGCGCAGGGTGAGCTCGACGATTTCTGGCGCGACGCGTCGCCGCCGGACATGCACCTGTACCAGGCGTTTCTCGACTACGTCGTCCATCACACGCAAATCAACGGCGACTTCTACACGCGCACCGGCATCGAAATGGCGACTGCCGGTGCGGTTTCTCGTCTCGAGGCGGTACATGGCTAGTTCCGTGCCGCGCCACATCGTCATTACCGGCGCGAGTGCGGGCATCGGGCGCTCGCTCGCTATCGCCTATGCGGCGCCGGGTAGGGTGCTGGGGCTCGTCGGACGGGATACGGAGCGGCTTGACGCTTGCGCCGACGCCTGTCGCGCACGCGGCGCGCAGGTGGTCACCGCGCAGGTCGACGTGCGAGACGCAGCGGCGATGCAGGCATGGCTATGGCAGTTCGACGACGCATATTCGATAGATTTGCTGATTGCCAACGCCGGGGTGGCGAGTACCCTCTCGTCGGCTCGCGACTGGGAGAATCTCGACCGCACGTCGGCAATCGTCGATACCAATTTCTATGGGGCGATGCATGCAGTACTGCCGGTGATGGAGCGTATGCGGCCGCGCCGACGCGGGCAGGTTGTGCTGGTGAGTTCCCTCGCGGCAATACGTGGCATGGCCATTTCGCCCGCGTACTGTGCAAGCAAGGCCGCGCTCAAGGCGTATGGTGATTCGGTTCGCCCCTTGCTAGCGCGTGACGGCATCCGTCTGTCGGTTGTGATGCCCGGCTTCGTGAAAACTGCGATGAGCGACGTGTTCCCAGGTGACAAGCCGTTCCTCTGGAGCGCCGAGCGCGCAGCCGCATACATCCGGCGCCGGCTTGACGCGGGCCGCAGCGAGATTGCATTCCCGGGCCTGCTGGCATTCGGCATGCGCCTCCTGACGCTCTTGCCTGCCGCACTCGCCGACGCAATCCTCGACCGTCTGTCCTATCTGCCATCGAAGGACAGGGTCAATTGAGCGCGCGTCTTGCCGTGATGCTTGCGGCTACCGTTGCGCTGTCGTTCGCGGTCGATGCGATTGCCGTCCCGCGGGCGCCGCTGCGGCGCCCGCCAGTGTCGTCAGTGTTTCACATTCTTTCCGTAGTCTTCCTGTTCGACATGGTGTTCGCTGTTACGTCGCGGCCGCTCTTCTCGGCCTGCGCGGCGCTTGCGCTCGTCGGTCTTGTCGCCGCGGTCAGCAATGCGAAGTACGAGTCGTTGCGCGAGCCGTTCGTATTTACCGATCTGAGCCTGTTCAGCCAGTTGTTTTCGCATCCTCGTCTTTATTTGCCGTTCCTGAGCGTCGGCAAGGTCGTCGCGATCGGTGCCGGCATCCTGCTTGTGATCGCGGGCTTCGTCGTCGAGCAACCGGTGCACCGGGGCTCCGTCGCGGTGGCGTGGCTGGCGGTGGCATTGCCGTTCGCGATCGCCATGCCCATCGCGGCGCGCTTGCCGCTCACACTCGATCCCGATGTCGATCAACGTCGGCATGGCTTTTTTGCCGTGTTCGTCGCCTATCTGCTCAACGGGCTGCGTCCTGCGACGTTCCGGAAGTTCTGCGGGGTCCTGGCGGCCGGGCCGTTCGCAACCGGCAAGCCGACAAGACGTCCAGACGTGATCGTGATCCAGAGCGAATCGTTCTTCGATGCACGCCGGCTCGGTGAGGCGGTCGAGCCGAATCTCTTCAGGCGCTTCGACCAGGCGCGTCGCGAGGCCGTCTGGCATGGCGAGATGACGGTCCCTGCGTGGGGGGCAAACACCATGCGAACGGAATTCGCGGTGCTGACCGGCACGGAATCCTTTTCGCTTGGATATGCGCGCTTTTATCCTTACGCATTTGTAAGAAGTAAAATCGCTTCGCTCGCATCCTGGTTCAATCGTTGCGGCTACGATACAGTCGCGATTCATCCGTATTACGCCGATTTCTTCGGGCGGCACCGGGTATTTCCGTTGCTCGGCTTCACGCGTTTTCTCGATATCCGCCACTTTGAATCGGCCTCCCGTGCCGGTCCGTACGTGGCGGACGCCGCAGTGTCCGAGTCGATTATCGCGGAACTCGATGCGGCGGGCGGCGACTGCCCGCGCTTCGTCTTTGCGATGACCATGGAAAATCATGGCCCGCTGCATCTGGAGCAGGTTTTGCCTGGAGAATCGTCTTCGCGGCATACTCTCGGCGAGGTTGCATCCTGGCGCGATCTGACGGCATATCTGCGGCATATCGAAAACGCGGACGCCATGATCGGGCGCCTGCTCGATCATTTGCGCGCCAGCGATCGTGAAACGGTCGTTTGTTTTTACGGTGATCACGTTCCCGCTCTGCATCATGTATTCCAGAAGCTGGGCGTTTCTCCACAACGCAGCGACTACTTCATTTGGCGAAATTACGGCACAGTTGCTCCTGAATGCCGGCATTTGGCCGCCGAAGAGCTGGGGGCGGCTCTGCTGAATGTGGTACAAGACGACGGAAATCGCATGGAAGAGCCGTGCGCATCCGAGAAAGCGACATAAAAGATGAACAGTAAGATTGCAATAATTGGGATAGCGTGTCGGTTTCCCGGGGGTGCAAACAACCCCGGCGACTTCTGGCAACTGCTGCGCGACGAACGCGACGCAGTGACCGAAATCCCGGCCGACCGGTTCGGTACCGATTTCTACCAGCACCCGTCCAAGCGCGAACCGGGCAAGAGCTACACGTTCTCGGCCGGCGTCCTCGACAACGTCGCCGGCTTCGACGCCGCGTTCTTCGGCATTTCCCCGCGCGAAGCGGCCCAGATGGATCCCCAGCAGCGCCTGCTGCTCGAACTCGCATGGGAAGCGTTCGAGGACGCGGGCGTGCGTCCGGCCGACATGCGCGGCAGCAACTGCGGCGTCTTCGTCGGTGCCGCGAGCATGGATTACGGCAACCGCAACATGGACGATCTGAACGTGATCGATCCGTATTCGGCGACCGGCAATACGCTGAGCATCGCGTCGAACCGCGTGTCCTACCTGTTCGACCTGCGCGGCCCGAGCATGTCCGTCGACACGGCCTGCTCGTCGTCGCTCGTCGCGCTCCACCAGGCGGTCAAGGCGCTGCAGTCCGGCGAAGCCGACGTGGCGCTCGCGGGCGGCGTCAACCTGCTGCTGCACCCGTTCGGCTTCGTCAGCTTCTCCAAGGCGTCGATGCTGTCGCCGCGCGGTCGTTGCCGCGCGTTCGATGCGACCGGCGACGGCTATGTCCGCTCGGAAGGCGGCGCGTTCGTGCTGCTCAAGCCGCTCGATCGCGCGCTCGCCGACGGCGACACGATCCATGCGGTGATCGCCGGCTCCGGTGTGAACTCGGTCGGCCATTCGCCGGGCGGCATCAGCGTGCCGGGCGCGGCCGCACAGGCGTCGCTGCTGCGCAGCGTGTACGCGCGCGCGGGCATCGATCCGCAGTCGCTGGCGTATCTCGAGGCGCATGGCACCGGCACGGCGGTCGGCGATCCGATCGAGGCGCGTGCGCTGATCGACGTCGTGTCCGGTGAGCGCCCGGCGGATCGTCCGCTGCTCATCGGTTCGGTCAAGACCAACATCGGCCACCTCGAAACCGCATCCGGCATGGCCGGGCTGCTGAAGGCCGTGATGTGCCTGAAGCACCGCGCGGTACCGCGCTCGCTGCATTTCGTTACGCCCAATCCAGGCATCGATTTCGACGGCGGGCGTCTGCGTGTCGTCGATCGCTACATGTCGCTCGACGCGGGCGACGTGCCGCTGACGGTGGGCGTCAACTCGTTCGGCTTCGGTGGAACGAACGCACACGTCGTACTGACCGAGGCGCCGGCTGCAAGCGAGGCGTCGACGGCCGTACCCGAGCCGATTCACGCGCAGCTGTCTCCGCTCGTCCTGACTGCGCGCAGCGCGAACGCGCTCGGCGCACTCGCGGGCCGTTATCTGGCGGCCCTCGACAACGGCGGCGACTGGCAGGCGCTGGCCGCCGCGGCCGCACGTCGTCGCCAATGGCTCGAGCATCGCGCGATCGTTGCGCCGGCCGACGTGGCCGAAGGACGCGCGGCGCTCGCGGCGCTGGCCCAGCCGGCGCCGGAAGGGCTGCCGGCCTGCGTGGCGACCGGCCACGCGCCGGCCGATGCGGTGCGCACCGCGCTCGTGTTCTCGGGCAACGGCTGCCAGTGGGTCGGGATGGGCAACGAGCTCTATGCCGAGAACGCGGTTTTCCGCGCAGCGCTCGACGAAGTCGACGCGCTGTGGTGTGCCGACGGCAGCCCGTCGCTCGTCGACGTGATGCGCGGCGGCCCGAGCGCGGAATGGCTGGCCGGCGCGGGCGCCGAATGGCTCGCCGCGACGGAGAACGCGCAGCCGCTGCTGTTCGCGATCCAGGTCGGCATGATCCGCGTGATCGATGCGCGCGGGATGCGTTACGACGCGGCGATCGGCCATAGCGTCGGCGAGATTGCCGCGGCGTGGGTGACGGGCGCGCTGTCGCTGGCCGACGCGGTTCGCGTGATCAAGATCCGCAGCCGCGCGCAGGCCATGACGCGCGGCAGCGGCCGGATGGTGGCCGTCGGCATCGGCGACGCGGCGGCGCGCGAATTGATCGCGCGCCACGGGCTGGCGCGGTGCGTCGAGATCGCCGGCATCAACAGCCCCGATGCGGTGACGCTCGCGGGCGAGCTGCAGGGATTGCAGGCACTGGAGGCCGCGCTGCGCGGCAGCGGCAAGTTCTTCCAGATGCTGGATCTCGACTACGCGTTCCACAGCAGTCACATGGACCGCATCGAGCCGGTCGTGCTGGCCGAACTGGCCAGCCTGCGGCCGCAGCCGGGCAACGGCGCATTCGTGTCGACCGTGACCGGCGGCGCGCTTGCCGGCACCGAGCTCGATGCCCGCTACTGGTGGCGCAACATTCGCGAGCCCGTGCGCTTCGGCGACGGTATCGCGCATCTGATCGAGCAGGGCGTCCGGCTGTTCGTCGAGGTCTCGCCGCATTCGATCCTGCGCACGTACGTGAAGCAGGCATTCGCGGCCGCCGGTGCGACCGGCGTGGCGCTGCCGACGCTCAAGCGCGACCACGGCAGCGCGGCGACGCTGCGGCAAGCGATTCTCGCGGCGATCGCGCACGGTGCGAGCGTCGATCCTGACCGCTTCGCGCCGGGTGAATCGCGTGCCGCATTGCCGTCCTATCCGTGGCAGCGCGACCGTTTCTGGCTGACGCCGACCGTCGAAGGCTACGGCCTCGTCAATCGCCGCCGCGAGCATCCGCTGCTCGGCTATCGCCTGCATGAGCACGCATTCGCGTGGGAAAACCAGCTCGATCCGGCGAAGCTGCCGATGCTGGCCGATCACGTCGTCGACGGCGGTGTGGCGTTCCCGGGGGCCGGCTACGTGGAAATGGCGCTGGCTGCGGCACGCACCTTCTTC
Organism: Burkholderia sp. AU45251; assembly: GCF_030482905.1. Taxonomy (NCBI): domain Bacteria; kingdom Pseudomonadati; phylum Pseudomonadota; class Betaproteobacteria; order Burkholderiales; family Burkholderiaceae; genus Burkholderia; species Burkholderia sp. AU45251. Next base: position 10,808 of record NZ_JAUJQH010000046.1, read on the forward strand.
GATACACCGGATGCGGCACTCGAAAACGTCGAGATCCGCACGCCGGTGGTGTTCCAGCCGCAGCAGGCGAAACTGTTCCGGCTCGTGATCGAGCCGCGCACCGCAACCTTCACGATCGAGACGCGCGACCGGATGTCCGACGGCTCGTGGACGATGAACGTGACGGGGCGGATGCTGGAAAGCGGCAACGCGCTCGGCGAGGCGAGCGTCGTGCCGTCCGATGCGCTCGCTCGTCTGCTCGCGCTGCCCGCAGCCGACGGCGACACGCTGTACGCAAACACGGCGGCCATCGGCCTCGGCTACGGGCCGGCGTTCCGCTGGGTCCGCACCGTGCGGGTCGCCGCGGACGACGGCGCGGCGCTGGCCGACGTCGCCGCGCCAGCCGCATGTGGCGATGCGCGGGCAGTGTCCGCCTATCTGCTGCATCCGGCGCTGATGGACAGCGGGTTTCATCCGCTGTTCGCATTGCTTGCGGCGCACGCGCGCGACGGTGAGCATCCGGCTTACGTGCCGGTGCAGATCGGCCGCATCGACTATCTGCGTGGCGACACGGTCGAGCGGGTGCTCGTGCGAATCGACCGGCACAGCCCGCATTCGATCGTCGCGCATTTCGAATTTCTCGACGCACGGGGCGCGATCGTCGCGCGGCTCGGCGGTTGCCGGTTCCGGCGCGTCGATCTCGTCGGCCGTCGGCAGAACCTGCCCGCGCGCTTCGTCTACCGCCTTGAAGAAGTGCCGCTGCCGGGCGACGTCAACGCAGCCGGTTTGCCGGCTCCCGACGCGCTGCTCGCGCAGGCCGTCGCGCGGCTCGATGCGACCGGGCACGACGGTCGCCGGACGCAGCATCTGACCGAAATCCTGCCGCTGCTCGACGTACTGGCGAGCCTTTACGCGCTCCGCGCGTTCGATGCGCTCGGCGCATTCGCCGGCACGTGGCAGCCGGCGGCCGGACATGCGGCGCTGGCCGCGCGTCTTGCCGACATGCTGATCGAGGATGGTCTCGCTCATCGCGATGGCGCGCTGCTCGTGCGCGACGACGCGGCGTGCGCGGCGTTGCCGCCGCTCGACGAGCTGTGGCGCGGGCTGCTGGCCGAATCGCCGGGGCACGTGGCCGAGCTCACGCTGCTCGCGCATTGCGGCGCGGCATTGCCCGACGTGCTGGGCGGTGCGAAGGATGGCGCCCGCCTGCTGTCGCCGACCGGGCACAGCCTGGTCGAACAACTCCTTGCCGCATCGCCGACGTGGCAGCACGTGCACGCGTTGCTGACCGCAAGCGTCGAGCAGGCCGTCGACGAATGGCAACCGGCGCGCCGGTTGCGCGTGCTCGAACTGGGCGCAACGGACGGCGACGTGCTGCAGACGCTCGGCATGCATCTCGCGGCCGCGCGTTGCGATCACACGATCGCCGCGACTGCCGGCCAACTGGCCGGGTTCGACACGGATGCGGAAGCGGCGGTGCGCACGGTTGCGCTGCAGTCGGGCGAGCGGCTGTCGCTGGCGGCCGACGAAGCCGGCCCTTACGACCTGATCGTCGCGAACCGCGCGTTGAGCGGCCGTCACGATGTGGCCGACGCGCTGAATGCGATGCGGTCGTGGCTGGCGCCGGGCGGCTTGCTGCTGCTGGCCGAGTCGCGCCGCGGCCGCTTCTCCGACATCGTATTCGGCGCGCAGTCTGCGTCGACGGAAGCCGACGCGCCGGTGCCGCTGGCGCCGGCGGATCTCGATGCGGCGCTCGAACGCGCGGGCTACGTCGATGTCGTGCGGCACGTCGAGCAGTCGCTCGATCTGGATGGCACGCCGACGTTCGTCATCGCGCGCAACCCCGCAAGTGCCGTCGTTGCGCAACGCGGCGACGATCCGAGCGATCTCGATACGCTGGCGCGCAGCGAACAATGGCTCGTGATGCACGCACCGGACGCCGCCGGCAGTTTCGGCGGGCGGCTGGCCGATGCGCTGGCGCGTGCGGGCTATCCGGCCGATATCGTCGACGTCAAGCATGCGGCCGATGCGATTGCATCGTTACCGGCCGGGCAGCCGGCGCATGTCGTGTTCTGCGCGCCCGAAACGCCGCTCGCCGAATCGGCGACGGGGGATGGCCTGATGGCCGCTCAGCGTAACGGCGTGATCGCCCTGGCGGCACTCGTTCGCGCGCTCGGTGCGCAGCCGAACGCTGCCACGCGGCTGACCGTTGTCACGCGTGGCGGCGCGCCATTCGCCGGGACCGCGAATGCGCATCCGGAACAGGCCACGCTGTGGGGCCTCGGTCGCGTGTTGGCGAACGAGCATCCCGAGCTCGCGTGCCGCCTGATCGACGTCGATCGAGCGACAGACCGGACCCCCGACGCGCTGATTCGCGAACTGACTGGCGCAGCGGTCGAGGAAGAAGTCGTCCTGGGCGCACACGGGCGGCAGGTGCCGCGCATGCTGACCGCCGCGCAGGCTGCGGCCCGCAACGATGGCGCGATTGCGCGTGCGGCCGTACTCGCGTTCGATGCACCGGGCTCGTTGCGCAATCTCGAATGGTTTGCGTTGCCGGAAAACCCGCTGGGCGCGGACGAGGTGGAAATCGAACCCGTTGCGACCGGCCTCAATTTCCGCGACGTGATGTATGCGATGGGGCTCTTGTCCGATGAAGCGGTCGAGACCGGCTTCGCGGGCGCGACGATCGGCATGGAGTTGTCCGGCCGCGTCGTCCGGGTGGGCAACGCCGTGACGGAATTTGCGCCGGGCGATGCGATTCTCGGCTTCGCGCCGGCCTCGTTCGCGACGCGCGTCAGGACGCGCGCGCAAGGGATCGCGCTGAAACCCGAGCGTCTGTCGTTCGAGGAAGCGGCGACCGTGCCGACCACGTTCTTCACCGCGTATTACGCACTCGTCGAACTCGCGCGTCTGCGTCGCGGCGAGCGTGTGCTGGTACACGGCGGTGCGGGTGGCGTCGGGATCGCTGCGATCCAGCTCGCGCGCCACTTCGGCGCGGAAGTGTTCGCGACGGCCGGCAGCGACGAGAAGCGCGAGTTCGTGCGCCTGCTCGGCGCCGACCACGTGCTCGATTCGCGCAGCCTGGCGTTCGCGGACGAGATTCGCGTGCTGACGGGCGGTCAGGGCATCGACATCGTGCTGAATTCGCTTGCCGGCGAAGCCATGGTGCGCAGCATCGATACGCTGCGGCCGTTCGGTCGTTTCCTCGAACTCGGCAAGCGCGATTTCTACGAAAACAGCCATATCGGGCTGCGGCCGTTCCGCAACAACATCAGCTATTTCGGCATCGACGCCGACCAGTTGATGGGGGCGCTGCCGGAACTGACCGCGCGCCTGTTCGGCGAAGTGATGGCGCTGTTCGAGGCAGGCGTGCTGCATCCGCTGCCGTATCGCGCGTTTCCCGCCGAACGGGCGGAGGATGCGTTCCGCTACATGCAGCAGGCGCGCCAGATCGGCAAGGTGCTCGTGACCTATCCGTCCGGCACGCCGGCCCCGACGCGCGGCGTCACGCGCGCGGGTTCGCTCGCGCTCGATCCGCATGGCACGTACCTGGTGGTCGGCGGCACGGGCGGGCTCGGGTTCGCGAGCGCGCGCTGGATGGTCGAGCGCGGCGCACGCCGGCTGACGCTGGCGAGCCGTTCCGGCGAACTCGCTGCTGCCGCACGCGAGGAAGTCGAGCAGTGGCGCAAGACGCTCGGCGTCACGGTCGATGTCGTGTCGTGCGATGTGACCGACGCGGCGGCAGTCGATGCGATGGTTGCCGCGATCGTCCGGCGCGATATCCCGCTCAAGGGCGTGCTGCATTCCGCGATGTCGATCGACGACGGCCTCGTGCGCAATCTCGACGATGCGCGCATGGCCGCGGTGCTCGCACCGAAGGTGGCCGGCGCGTGGAACCTGCATCGCGCGACGCGCGCGCTGCCGCTCGACCTGTTCGTGGTCTATTCGTCGGCGACGACCTATCTCGGCAATCCGGGGCAGTCGAACTACGTCGCGGCCAACACCTTCCTCGAGGCGCTCGTCGAACATCGTCGCGCAGCGGGATTGCCGGGCACGTTCATGGCCTGGGGGCCGCTCGAGGACGTCGGCTTCCTCGCGCGCCACGCGGATACGCGTGAGGCGTTGCAGTCGCGGATCGGCGGTGCGTCGATCACGTCCGACGAAGCGATGGTCGCGCTCGAGCGCGCACTGGTGGCGGGCGCGGCAGGCGAAGCCGTGGTCCGGCTCGACTGGCACGCCGTGGCGCGCGGGATGCCTGCCGCGAAGGCGCGCCGGTATTCGCTGCTGCAATCGCATGCGAAGGGCGGCGATGCGCGCGACGGCGGCACGCAACTGCGGGAAGAAGTGCTGGCGTTGCCGCGTGACGAAGCGATCGCGCTGGTTGCCCGGACGCTGCAGGGACAGATCGCACGGATCCTGCACATGACGCCGGATCGCATCGCGCTCGACAAGTCGGTGCTCGACATGGGCATGGATTCGCTGATGGGGATGGAGCTCGGCCTCGCGGTCGAGGAAGCGTTCGAGGTCAAGCTGTCGGTGATGGCGATTGCCGAGGGCGCGTCGGTGACGACGCTGGCCGGACGCATCGTCGATTCGATCGGCGCGTCGACCGATGCGGACGCCGGTTCCGCGACGGATGCCGCGCAGGAGGCCGTCGCGGCGCTCGCTGCGAAGCACGCGATCGACGGCGAAGCGCGCGCGATGCTCGATACGCGGCAGGCGCCCGCGGCGGGCCAGGCGTCGCCGACGCTGGAGGTCGCGCGATGAGCGCGCCGTCCGGCTGGGCGACGAGCCAGGGTACGCTGGCGCGTCCGCTCGCGATCGACGGTCACGGGCTGCACACGGGGCGCCGGGTGGGCGTGCGGATCCTGCCCGCGCGTCCGGAAGACGGCCTGACGGGCATCGCGTTCCGTCGCGTCGCGCAGGGGCGCACGCTCGCGACGCTGCCGGTCGATCCCGCACTGCGCCGCGCGCAGCCGCTGTGCACGATGCTGCGTAATGCCGACGGCGTCGGCGTTCGCACGGTCGAGCATCTGCTCGCGTCGCTGCTCGCGTGCGAGATCGATCACGCGATCGTCGAGATCGATGCCGAGGAAGTGCCGATTCTCGATGGCAGCGCCGCGCCGTGGGTGGAGGCCATCCGCGCGTGCGGCCGCGTCGCGCTCGATGCGCCGAAACGTTTCATCCGCGTGCTGCGGCCCCTCGTCGTCACGGACGGCGAGGGCGACCAGCGGCGCGAAATGCGGATCGAACCGGCGCCGCGTTACGAACTGAGCGTGCGCAACGACCTGCGCGGCTTCGGCGACATGCACTGGGATGGTGCGCTGACGCCGGCCGCATTTGCGACCGACATTGCGCCATCGCGCTCGTATGGCCGCGTGAAGTGGGCGGTACCCGCGATCGTCGCCGGTTATCTGCGCGGAGTCCCGATCCTGCGCGGCGCGCGGCCGTCGTGCACGGCGTCCATTGTCGGCAATCGCGTGCTGGGCGGGATGCGGCTGCCGGAGGAGTTCGTCCGGCACCGCGTGCTCGACCTGGTCGGCGATCTGGCACTGGCCGGTGCGCCGCTGCTGGCGCGCGTGAGCGCGCTGCGGCCGAGCCACGAGATGAATTTCCGGCTGGTGGACGCGCTGCTGGCCCAACCCGATGCGTGGCAGTGGGCCGAGTTTCCCGACGCGTGACACCACGCTTTTTCATGACGCGCGGCGTAACATAGCGTCTTTTCGAGAAACAGCGAAGGAAGCAATGGCACTGGGAGAGCATCTTCGCCAGCAATTGGCGGCGAAAGCGCTGAAACGGCAACTGGAACGCGCGACCGATGCTGCCGCGGCACCGGGCGTGCCCGGCACGCTGGCAGCGCAGACCGCATCGGCGCGCAGCCGCTTCGAGTCAATGCCGCAGTATCAACAGGTCCGGATCATGCGCGAGATGGGCGAGAAGTTGCGCGTCGACTCGCCGTTTTTCCGCGTACACGACGGCGTGGCCGGTGCGACGACGCAGATCGGTGGCCGCGAATACCTGAACTTCGCGAACTACAACTACCTTGGCCTGGCCGGCGATCCGGCCGTGTCGTCGCGCGCGAAAGCCGCGATCGACCGCTACGGCACGTCGGCGTCCGCGAGCCGGATGGTCGCGGGCGAGCGTCCGGTGCAGCGCGACCTCGAGCGCGCGCTGGCCGCGTTCTACGAGACCGACGATTGCGTGGCGTTCGTGAGCGGCCACGCAACGAACGTGACGGTGATCGGCGCGCTGTTCGGCCCCGGCGATCTGGTCATCCACGATTCGCTCGCGCACAACAGCATCGTGCAGGGCGCGCAACTGAGCGGCGCGAAACGACTGAGCTTCGCGCACAACGACTGGCAGGCGCTCGACGAGCTGCTGTCGCGCGTGCGCCGCGAATACCGGCACGTGCTGATCGCGATCGAAGGGCTGTACAGCATGGACGGCGACTTCCCCGACCTGCAGCGCTTCGTCGACGTGAAGACGCGCCACGGCGCATTCCTGCTGGTCGACGAGGCGCATTCGCTCGGCGTGCTCGGCGCGACCGGCAAGGGCATCCGCGAGCATTGCGGCGTCGCGCCCGACCAGATCGACATGTGGATGGGCACGATGAGCAAGACGCTGGCCGGCTGTGGCGGTTTCATCGCCGGCTGCCAGCCGCTGGTCGACATGCTGCGCCATCTGGCGCCGGGCTTCCTGTACAGCGTCGGGCTCGCGCCGACGCTCGCCGAAGCGTCGCTGGCCGCGCTCGAGCGCCTGCAGGCCGAGCCGGAGCGCGTTGCGCAACTGCAGGCGCGCGGGCGGCAGTTCCTGACCGAAGCGCGCGCCGCCGGGCTGAACACGGGCACGAGCGCCGGGTTCGCGGTCGTGCCGGTGATCACGGGGAGCTCGCTGAAGGCCGCGCAGTGGGCCAATGCGATGTTCGACGAAGGGATCAACGTGCAGCCGATCTTCTATCCGGCCGTCGAGGAAAAGGCTGCGCGCCTGCGCTTCTTCATCTGTTCGACGCACGAGCCGGAGCAAATCAGCCGGACGGTTGCCGTGTTGTCGCGTCTCGCGGGACGCAGCGCATGACGCTGGCCGCTTCGTTCGCGCAAGCGGCGCCGCGCGCCGGTGAGCGTGTGCGGTTTCGTGCGGCCGAGGCGGCCGACGCGGCGGCGTGCGCGCCGCTCGTGTTTGCGTCCGGCGTGGCCGAATTCGGGTTCTTTCTCGGCGAAAGCGACGCGCGCTGCGTCGCCTTCCTGCAGCAGGCGTTCCGGTCGCGTCACGGGCGCTTCTCGTGGTGCCGGCATCGTGTCGCGATGGCCGACGACGGCGCCGTGCTCGCCGTGATGGCGATTCATGACGGGCGGCAGACGATGTTCGACGACGTGCATGTCGTGTGGGCACTGGCGCGCTTCTTTGGCGTGCGCCGCACGATTGGCCAGTTGTTGCGCGGGCTGATCCTCGAAACGGAAATTCCGGCGCCAAAGCGCTCGCAGATCCTCGTCGCGCATTGCGCAACCGACGAGCGGCAGCGCGGCACGGGCATCTTCAGCGCGCTGTTTCGCAATGCGCTGGACACCGGCGCATTGCCGGCCGACGGCAGCCGCGACGTCGTGCTCGACGTGCTGACCCGCAACGTGCGAGCCCGCGCGCTGTACGAACGGCTCGGGTTCACCGTACTGCCGCGGCCGCGCACTCGTTCGCGCCGGTTGCCGGCCGACCTCGATTCGATCCGGATGCGGTTGTCGCGCCGCGCCTGACGGCGCGAGCGGTGCCCGACGCGCTACTTGTGCCGCGGGCTGAACGGCCGCTGCTGCACATCGGCGCCTTGCGCGACGATCGCCATGCTTTCCGGTACTTCCTCCCATGCCCCCCGCAGGTCGACGAGCGGCTCGGACACGACCATGAACGCGTCGTCGCCGGCTTCGGCGATGCGCGGGTTGTGCGGATACAGCTCGTGCAGGTGCTTGAACGACGTGCTGTGGAACAGCGAACGCGATTGCCGCTCGCTCGAATAACGCACCGCGATGATCCGTTCGCCGTCGGTCGCGCAGATCGTCATGTTGAGCGGGTCGGCCACGCGATGCCGCGCGGCGGTCTCCTCGACCACGCCGACCATCCGCTCGAGCGCCGGCAGCGGCGTCTGCTCGAGGCCGTAGGTCAGCGCGAGGCGGAACATCAGTTCGGAGTCGGTCGACCCTTCGAGCGTCGGGAACAGCGCGGGGTCGATCTTCAACGTCAGGTCGCGGCGCAGCTTGTGGAAGTCGCGGATCAGCCCGTTGTGCGCGAACAGCCAGCGGCCGTGACGGAACGGGTGGCAGTTGGTTTCCTGCACGGGCGTGTCGGTGGCCGCGCGGATGTGCGCGATGAACATCCGCGAGCGGATCGCGCGCGCGGCTTCGCGCAGGTTGCGGTCGTTCCACGCGGGATGCACGGAGCGGTAGCGGAACGGGAGTTCGTCGGGGTGCCCATACCAGCCGATGCCGAAGCCGTCGCCGTTGGTGGTCGTCGCCCCCAGCTCCGAATGCAGGCTCTGATCGATCAGCGAATGCTTCGCGCGGAACAGGACGGTCTCGAGATGAATCGGATTACCCGTATAGGCGAGCCAGCGGCACATGGAGCGCTCCTTCACGATGGATCGTTCGCGCATGGTAGCCGACTTCGCGGCGCATCCGTGGCTGTGCGCGCCCGGCCGGTCATTCGGGCAGGGACGCCGGCCAATCTTCATACATCGCCTGCCCGGCGGCGCGCTGCGCAACCGGGCGGCCACGCAGCCATTCGGCCGGGCGCCGCCATGCGAGGGCAGCGCCGCAGCCGTCAGGTTCAGTCGCCGAGCGCGTCCATCACGCGTGCCGAATAGACGAGCGCCGCACCTGCGTTCAGCGCAATCGCGACGCCGAGCGCTTCCGCCACTTCTTCCTTGGTCGCACCATGCTTGGCCGCTTCCGCGGTGTGCACGGCGATACAGCCGTCGCAGCGCGTCGTGACGGCGACCGCGAGCGCGATCAGTTCGCGCGTCTTCGCGTCGAGATGGCCCGTCTTGGCCCCGGCGCCGGACAGCGCCTTGTAGCCGGCCAGCGTATCGGGCGACAGCTTGGCGATCTCGCCGATGCGCGTCGAGAGTTCCTTCCGGTATTCGTTCCAGTTCAGCATGATGTGTCCTTTCGAGAAGAGGTGAGGAGAGCGGCTCACGCCGCGATCTCGGTCGATGCAGGGCTATTCTGATCGTTCGCGTTGAGGGTTTCGATACGCTAGAGTGTCAATTTTTAGCGGGATCGTCTCATGGATGCGTTGAGTCAACTGCTGTCGCTGGGCCGCAGCCATGTCGAACTCGACGTGCGCTGCCTGCTCGACGGGCCGTTCGCGATGCCGCACGACCCGTTGCCGCCCGGCGAGGCGGCGTTTCATCTGGTGCTGGCCGGAACCTGCCGGCTGCGTACCGCGGACGGGCGCACGCTGCAGCTTGCCGATGGCGATTTCGTGCTGTTGCCCGCGGGGGGTGTACACGACCTGCTCGACGCAGGGGCAGGCCGGTCGCGGCCGGTTGCGGCGTTGCGCGAACAGGGCGCCGGCGGTGGCGCGGTGCTGCCGGTCAAGTCGAATCTCGATCCGGCCGAACCGGGCGGCGCGAGCGTGGACCTGCTGTGCGGACGGTTCGTCTATGCGCGCGGCGCGGGCGAACTGCTGATGCGCACGCTGCCACACGTGCTGCATGTCGGGCTGCGCGAGGCGTCGGGGTTCGCGCCGCTGCAACTGCTGACGAGCGTGCTGCGCGCCGAGGCGTCGAACGGGCAGCCGGGCGCCGGCGCGATCGTCAACGCGCTCGGCCAGGCGCTGCTCGCGTACGCGTTGCGCGCATACGGTCGTGGTGCGCGCGTGCCGTCCGGCTGGCTCGCACTTGCGGCCGACGCGCGGCTCGGCCCGTCGGTGCAGGCCGTGCTGCAGGCGCCGGAGAAGCCGTGGACGGTCGAGTCGCTCGGCGACGCATCGGCGATGTCGCGCGCGACGTACGCGCGGCATTTCCGCGAGCGGGCCGGGATGAGTGTCGGCGTGTTCGTCGCGCAGATCCGGATGATGCATGCGTGCGCGCTGCTGCAGGACACGCAGCGCGGGCAGGCAGAGATCGGGCAGGCGGTCGGTTACCAGTCCGAGGCCGCGTTCGGCAAGGCGTTTCGCGCGGTGCTCGGCACGACGCCAGGGCGCTGGCGGCGCGCGCAGCGCGGCATGTAAGACTGCAAGCGCGGTTGTCGTGGCACGCGCCAAAGCTGCTACCATGCGCGAAACGCAGTTCAACGAAAACGATTTCGCACAAGAAGAAAGAGAGGGCAAAGCAATGAACCAGACCACCATCCAGCAACCGTCGTTCGCGTTCGTGGCCGCATCGTGGGCCGCGCTGCTCGCCGGTTTTGCCGCATTCCTGATCGGTCTCTGGAACGCCGGCATGCAGCTCAACGAGAAGGGCTACTACTTCACCGTGCTGGTGTTCGGCCTCTATGCGGCGATCTCGCTGCAGAAAAGCGTCCGCGATCGTGCGGAAGGCATTCCCGTTACCGGCATCTACTACGGCCTCAGCTGGATCGCGCTGCTGCTGTCGATCGCGCTGCTGGTCGTCGGCCTCTTCAATGCGACGCTGCAACTGAGCGAGAAGGGCTTCTACGCGATGTCGTTCGTGCTCGCGCTGTTCGGTTCCGTAGCCGTGCAGAAGAACACGCGAGACCTCCAGAACGCGAAGCCGCGCTATACCGACGCCGAATCGGCGCCGTCGGTCCAGGAGTGACGGCGCGCGAAGCGGGCGCCTTCCCGGCCGCCCGTTTTGCGACGACGGTCGCGGGCGGGCCGCATTCGCCGATGCGCCGCGGGCTCCCTGCCCATTCGTTTCATCGATGCCGATGCGCATGACGATGGAGATATTCCGGATGCCAGACTTCCCAGAAACCACACGGCCCACCCGCGCAGCGGCCCGTTCGGTCGCGGCGCGGGCCGCGCTCGTGCTGGAGACGAACAACCTGCGGGGCGGCGCGGGGCTCGCGCAAGCCGTCGACAGCCTGAAGCGCCTCGTATCGGCGCTGTCGAAGCAGACCGTGCCGCTCGCGGCACTCGCGCAGTGGATCATCACGCACGATGGCCTGCCCGCCGATGCGTGCGCGGAGATCGCCGTGCTGGCCGGCCGCCCGATCGATTTCGTCGAGATCGGCGCGAGCACCGGCTACTACGATGCGAAGAACGACGGGTTCGATCGCGTCGACGCGGCCCGCTGCGACATCGTCGTGTTCGGCGATGCCGATTGCCGGCCGGCCGACGACTGGCTCGAGCACCTGCTCGCACCGTTTGCGCGCGACGCCGGCGATGCGCCCGTCGCGGTGGCCGGGCGCACCAGCTATGCGCCGAACGTGCTCGGCATCGCGCTGACGTCGATCGATTTCATGTATTTCCCGAGCCCGCTGCGCGATGGCGCGACGCGCAACTTCTACGCGAACAACGTCGCGTTCCGGCGCGATGTGTTCGCGCAATTCCGCTACGAGCCGCTCGACGGCGTCTATCGCGCGCATTGCCAGGTGATGGGGTTGCGGATGCAGGCGGCCGGCGTGGCCGTCGAGTTCGCGCCGGCCGCGCATACCGAGCATCGGCTGCCGGACACGCATCGCGAATCGCTGAAGCTGCGCTGGATGCGCGGCGAGGACAGCGTCGGGCTGACGCCATATCTCGTGAACGCCTACCTGCCGCGCGGGTGGCAGTGGCTCGGCCGCAGCGGCCCGCTCGGCCCGTTCTGCGTGATGACCATGCGGCTCGGCTACAGCCTGCGCGCGCTCGATCGCCAGCAGTTGCCGCCGCTGGGCGTGGCTCGCTATCTCGCGGCCGTCGGCGTCACGATCGCCGCGTCCGCCGTCGATACGCTCGGCGCGCTCGCGCGCGGGTTCGGTCTCGCCGGGCGCGCCTCGGCCCGGCGCGATCTCGAAGCGCTGTCCTATCACCGTCATTGAACCGGCGCCGCGCATCGCGCGCGGCCATGACACGCCGCCCCCCGGCATCCATCCCGACGACGATCATGTCCTCTCTCGCCACCCGTGTCGCCTGCCTCGCCCTGTTTGCCGCCAGCGCCGGCGTCCATGCCGCGCCGGTCGATCACGCTGGGCGCGGGATCTACCACTTCGCGTCGCAAAGCGGCTGCCCGTTCGCAAATGCGGCCGCGACGGACTGCAACCGCATCGCGCTCGATGCGCCCGACGTTCACGCGCGCATCGATGCCGATGCGCACGCGATCGTCTTCTCGAGCGATGCGACGCGCCGCTCGAAGGACGTGCTCGGCGACGTGCTGCTGCACGGCTCGGGCGTCGACGGCGAGGGCCGGCGCGTGCCGCTGAGCGTGCACGTGCTGTTGCGCCGCGACGGCGCGAAATGGGACCGCGACGTGTACGTTCATGCGCCCGTGCACGGCACGTTCACCGATGTCCGGATCGATCCGTATCGCGTGCGGGTGAAGGAGGGCGAGGGCGAGCGCGACGTGCTCACGCCGGACGAAACGCTGGCGCTGTTCGCGCATCCGTCGCTTGCATCGCGGCTCGCCCGGCATCTCGTGAAGGTGCGTGCGATCGATCCGAAGCAGCCGTCCGCGGACGACATCACGATCGCGCTCGGCGTCGGGGGCCTGACGAAGTCGGTCGCGCGTGCGAGCTTCACGTCGAACGCGCCGCACGATGCCGACGTCGATCGCGCACTCGCGTCCGGCACGTGGGCGATTCGTTTCGACGCATTGAGCAATCACATTCCGGTGTGGGTCGCGCAGCGCGAGTTGTTCCTGTTCGGCCTCGACGGCAGCGCGCTCGTGACGGACATGCGTGCGCGCGGCTTCAGGAAGAACGACCGGATCGAATTCGGCGCCCGTGACGGCAACGGCTATTTGCGCGTGAACGGCCGAGAGGAGGCATTCGCGGGTGCGACGGCGTCCGCCCATGCGTTCATGCAGGAAAGCTTCATCGGCCTGATCCTCGGATGGCGTCGCGATCCGGCCGCCGCTGCGGCATCCGCGACGAAATCCGCGTCCGTACCGGGCGTGCCGGCATGAGCGCGGCAGGCGAACTGCCGGCGTCGCCGCAGGCGGCGCACGACGCGCGCTTCGACTGTCTCGATGCGCCCGTGCCGCGCGGTGCGGCGCGGGTGCGTGCGTACCTCGTCGATCGGCTCAAGCGGGCGGCGATCCGGCAGCTTCATCGCAGCACACATGGCGAGCGCTGGGTGTTGCGCATGTACCTGATCGGCGAGGAAGCGACCGAGTGCGCGTTGCACGAGGACTGGACCGGACAGCCGCCGGACTGGCTCGCGCCGCGCATCGAGCAGCATCTCGCGGACGAGCGCCGCCACGCGGCCGCGTTCGCCGATGCGCTGCGGGTGCGCGGCGTCGCGCCGTCGACCGCGCCGCACGAGCCCGACTGGCTGAGCCGACGCAAGATCATGCGATGGCGCCGGCTCGCGCAGCGCCATGCGCCGCATTTCGCGCAAGGCGTGCTCGTGCCGGCCTATGCGACGGGTCTATGCGCGGAACAGATGGCGATGCGCGTGCTCGCGCGCCACTGCGACACGATCGGCGATGCGCATCCGCTGTATCCGCTGCTTTCGCGCGTGCTCGCCGACGAGACGCGGCACGTCAGGCTCTGCGCGGATACGCTGCGGCGTCTCGTTGCACCGTCCGAGGCCGCGCATCTCGCCGTGTTGTTGAACGAGATCCGCGCGATCGAAGCCGGTTTCGGCGTGACGGGCGCGCTGGCGATGGTCGCGGCCGGATGGATCCAGTCGCTTCGTCCGCGCGCATGATGCCGCGGATCGTCTACCTGGCGACGGCCGACGCGCGCGGTCACCTGATGCGCGCGCAACTGCTCGTGCATGCGTTGCGCGCGGCTGGCGCGCAGGTCGACGTGCTGACGACGTCCGATGCGGGGCAGGCGTTCCTGGCTGCGTTCGGCATCGATGCGGCCGTGCTGTCCCGCCACTACGCGGTGCAGTTCGACGAACGGCAGAACATGCTGCGCGATGCGACCGATTGCAACGTCGCGCACTACGTGTTCAGGCCGACACGCATGCTGCGCGACATCGCGCGGCTGCGTGCAATCGCCCGCGATGCCGATCTCGTGATCAACGACTCGTTTCATCCGGCGCTGCTGTTCATGGGTGCGATGCCGGGCTGGCGGCGCCGCGTCGTCCACGTATATGGCGGCAGCCTGCGCCGTGCGTTGACCGCGAATTTCGATGCGCGGCTGCCGTGCGCGCTGGCGCGTGCGTTCGCACGGATCGTCGACTGGCAGATCGATTCGGCGCGGTGCTGCATCGAGCACGATTTTGCGTATGACGCCGCCGACGATGCACAGCGATCGCACCTCCATTGCAGGCTGCCGACGCCGGTGCCGGTCGTCGCGGAGTGTCCGGCTTCGGAACCGGCTGCCGCAGCCGTCTATCTGAATCCGCACTTCCGCGATATCGCGCTCGCCGACGCGTTGTCGGCCGGCATGCGCGACGCGGGGGTTGCTTCACACCGTGTGGGCGAGGGCTATGCCGGGCACGACGGCTGGACCGGCGTCGACGCCGACTGGGCGACGCGCGCTGCCCATGCACCGTTGATCGTGTCGGCCCCCGGCATGGCCGCGTTGTCGATTGCACGCGTGTATCGCCGCCCGATCCTGCTCGTGCAGTCCGATCAGCCCGAGCAGGCGAGCAACGCCGCGCGCGCCGCACGGCTGCACCTCGTGCACCGTGTCGTCACGTGGCGCGGCGATGCGGTCGCGTTCCGGCGGGAAGTCGGGCAGGCCGCCGCCGAACTGATGCGCAATCCCGGAACGCAGGCAGGAACGATCGCCGGCCACGAGCATGCGCGAGCGCGGGTGGAAGCGTGGACGTCGCGCCTCCTCGCGCTGCGACCGCGTGCGCAGGTGGCCGATGCAGAGACGCGATGCGAGGCGCCGGCGCCACGATGAATTCGCTGCCGTTTCGTGACGATCGCCGGCCCGATATCCGGCAGATGCTGGCCGCGACGTTCGGCATGGCAGCCGGCCTCGCGATCTTCTTTCTGCTGGAACGCGGCGTCACGCCGCGCTACGTGTTTGCCACGGCGATTGATGCGCGGATCCCGTTCATCGCGTGGTCGTGGTTCGTCTACGTCGGTTTCTTTCCGTTCGTGGTTGCGCTTGCCGCGTATGCGCGGCCGCCCGCGTTCGCCGCGTTCAAGGAGGCCGTGCTGATCGCGTTCGTGTTTGGTGTCGTGTGCTTCCTGCTGTTTCCGGAAGCCGTGCCGCGGCCCGACGTCGCGGAGATCGGCAACGTGTTCGTGCGCCACCGTCTCGCGCGCATGTGGCAGCTCGATCTCGCGGCCAACGGCTTTCCGAGCCTGCATGTCGCGGTGACGTGTCTTGCCTGCCGGATGCTGGCGGAGCGGCGGCGGAACGTGACGGTGGCGATCGGCCTGCTGATCTGCACGTCGACGCTGACGCTCAAGCAGCATACGGTTGCCGATGTGCTGGGCGGCGTGGCGCTTGCGGTGGCCAGTGCGCTGTGGGTCGAACGGCGCTCGCTGCGCGGGAGGCTCGCGTGACGGATACCCACGCTCACCTTGCCGGGCCGGAGGCCGAGCTTGCGCGGTTCGTGCCCGATCACGCGCTGTATCGCGTGAGCGCGTTGCGTGTCGGCGCGGCGCTGGCAGGCGACTGGTTGATGATTGCCGCTGCGTTCGTGGTGGCGATCGCGTTTCCGCATCCGCTCGTGTACGTGTTGGCCGCGATCGTGATCGCGCGCAGCCAGCTAGCGCTTGCGGTCATGATGCACGAAGCCGCGCACGGGTTGCTGGCGCGGAACCGGCGCGCCAACGATGCGCTGGGCCAACTGTTCGCGGCTGGCCCGCTGTGGCTGTCGCTGCGCACGTATCGTGCAGGCCATCTGAAGCACCATCGCGCACCGATGCAGTCGGACGATCCGGTCGCGCTGCTCTTTGGGGTACGCGACTATCCGGTATCACGTGGACGGCTGATCGGCCGCCTGCTCGCGTACGCGTGCGGGATCGGCTACGTGACGAGTGTCGTGAAGCTCGCGCGCGGCGAGTTTGCGCATGCGTTGCCGAAGGTCGCGAAGTCGCGTGCGTATGCCGCGTGGGAAGTCGCGTCGATGCTGGCCGGCAATGGTGCGCTGTTCGGTGCGCTCGCATTGGCCGGACATCCGCTGTTGTACGTCACGTTGTGGATCGTGCCATCCGTCACGCTGTTGCCGCTCGCCGGACAGGTGCGCGCGATCTTCGAGCACGCGGGGCTGCCCGCATGTACCGATCAGAGCCGCAACGCGCGCACGATCGTCCGGCGTTCGTGGCAGACGTTCCTGTTCGGCCCGCACGCGATTCATTTTCATATCGAACATCACCTGTTCACGCGGATGCCGTTCCATAACCTGCCGGTCGTGCATCGGCAGCTCGCGCAGCGGCAGTTGCTGCCTGGCGGCAATCTGTACGCGGGATATGGTGCGGTGCTGCGCGACGTGAGTGTGCGCTGATACGCGGGCGGGGGAGTCGTGAGCGGATCGATACGGGGGAAACGGGATGACCGACAAGACCGGAAGGTTCAATTACCTGGCGCTGGCGATCGGCGTGGTCGCGGCGATGTGGAGCGCGACATCGATCGACGAACGCTTCGCTTTCATCCGGTCGTCCGTTGCCGTGCAGGGAACGGTTATCGAGTTGACCTACGGCGCGCATCACCCGCTGATCGAGTTCGTGACGAAAAGCGGCGAGCGCGTATCGTTTCCAGGGAGCTTCGTGACGGTGGAGGTTGGTGACACGGTTCCGGTTCGCTATGACCCGGCCAGGCCGCTAACCAGTGCAAGAGTCGATACGTTCGAGAACACCTGGCTCGAGTCGATCATCTCGATCGTATTCACGATCACATTTCTTTACGCAGGATTGACCGGACAATCGCTTCGACCGGAATTGGAAGCCGGGCGCGACTGAGTGCGTCGCGAGCGACATCGGGATTGCGCGCTCGACCCGGCAGGCGACAGACGCAAAAAAGCCTCCGCTTGGGAGGCTTTAATTTGCACTATCAAAGATAGTTGGTAGGGTGGGAGGGACTCGAACCCTCGACTCTCTGATTAAAAGTCAGATACTCTAACCAACTGAGTTACCACCCCACGTTCTTGAAACCTGTTGGTTCGTTGCTTCAACAACTTCTGAAACGACCCAAAGAGCAAAAGATTATAGCGACGGAATGCTGGGCTGTCAACAACCCGCCGCGATAATTATTTGATCGTCTCAAGCTTGCCCTGCGCCGTCTGCGCAGCGTTCGATCCGGCGTACTGCGAGACAACCTGCTCGAACGTCTTCTTCGCGGCCGCCTTCTGCCCTTGCTCCAGCTGGTTCGTGCCGATTGCCACGAGGGCGTCGGCTGCGCGCGGATGCTGCGGGAACTTGCTGACGATCCCTTGCCATGTTGCGGTCGAGCCGCGGTAGTCGCGCAGCGCGTACTGCGCATTGCCGTACCAGTACTGCGCGGTCGGCTGGTAGGGGCTCTGCGGATACTTCGCGATGAACGCGCGGAACGAAGCCGCCGCCGCCTTGAAGTTGCCGTTGCGGAACTGCTGCTGCGCCGCATTGAGCGCATCCGTTTCACCCGGCTGCACGGTGCCTTCGACACCATCGATCGTCGTCTGCTGCGGCTCGAACTTCTTGAGCCGCGTGTCGAGATCCTGGTAGTACTCCTTCTGCTGCCGCTCGAGCGTCGTCAGCCGGTTCGTCAGATCCTCGTTCTCGCCGCGCAGCGTCGCGACCTGCTGGTTCAGCTGGTCGAGACGGCCGGATTGATCGAGGATCGTACGCTGGGCGGCCGACAGCTGGCTCGCCAGGTTGTCGGTTTTGCTGCGCAGATCGAGCACGGCGCGGCGCGCTTCGTTGTCGTCGAACACGCCGGCGTGCGCCGGCGCGGCCGACCACGCCGCGCCGGCGACGCAGAATGCTGCGGCAACGCGCAGCAGGGATACACGGTGCGTCATACGGCGATTCTTCCGTTACTTACTGTTGGTAGACGAGGTCGGCGCGACGGTTCTGCGCCCACGATGCTTCGTCGTGACCCGATGCCTGCGGCTTTTCCTTGCCGAGGCTCACGGCTTCCATTTGCGAATCGTTCACGCCGAGCAGCGCCATCGCACGGCGGACGGCTTCCGCACGCTTCTGGCCCAGCGCGAGGTTGTACTCGCTCGTGCCGCGTTCGTCGGTGTTGCCCTGGATCAGCACGTGGCGCTGCGGGTGGCTCTTCAGGTACTGAGCGTGCTGCTGCATCAGCGGCTGGTACTCGTCCTTCACCGAATAGCTGTCGAAGTCGAAGTAGATGCTGCGCTTCGCGAGCGGGCTGTTCGGGTCGTTCAGCGGATCGACGTTCACTTGCGCGACGTTGTCGGCGCTCGGCTGCGTGCTCACCGCACCGCCGGCATTCGCCTTGTCGTCGAGCTTCACGCCCGACTTACACGCTGCGAGCGCGCTGATCATCATCACGGCCAGGGCCAGACGAGCTTTATTCGACATCATGGTTACTCTCCTTGTGGTCATTGCATGAAGGGCCCCCACGACGGCTCACGAACGGAGCCGCCCTGGACGGACAGGATTTGCGGCGGCGCGCTGCCGTCGGAGGGCACTGCTGCCAGAACATTGCGACCACCCGACTGGGTAGCGTACAGAAGGTACTGGCCGTTTGCCGCGAAGCTCGGCGATTCGTCGCGATTCGTATTCGTGATGGCGTTCGCCGCGCCGGACTGCAGATCCTGAACGTACAGCTTGAAGCCCCCACCCGTGCGGGAGATGTAAGCGAGCAGCTTGCCGTCCGGGCTGATGCGCGGACTCGTGTTGTAGCTGCCCGTGAAGGTCACGCGCTGCGCGGCACCGGCGCTTTCACCCTGGGCGGGCATCCGGTAGATCTGCGGCGCGCCGCCGCGATCGCTCGTGAAGTAGATCCAGCGACCGTCCGGCGAGTAGAACGGCTCGGTGTCGATCGAGCTGCTCTGCGTGAGGCGGCGCAGGCCGCCGCCCGTCGAGTTGACCGTATAGATTTGCGTATTGCCCGTCAGCGACAGCGCAACGGCCAGCGTGTTGCTGTCCGGCGACCAGGCCGGTGCGCTGTTGTTGCCCTTCTGGTCGGAGACGATGTAGCGGCGGCCAGTCGGCAGGTCGTGGATGTAGACGATCGGCTTCTTGCGCTCGAACGACACGTACGCGACCTTGGTGCCGCTCGGCGACCACGACGGCGAGATGATCGGTTCGGTGCTCGACAGTGCGATGCGCGCGTTCTGGCCGTCCGAATCCGAGATCTGCAGCTGGTAGCGGTTACCGGTCTTGATCACGTACGACAGGCGCGTGGCGAACACGCCGCGCACGCCGAGCAGCTTCTGGTAGATGTAGTCGGCGATCTTGTGGCCGGCCGTGCGCAGCGTGGTGTCGGTGGCCGTCAGCGACAGGCCGCCGAGGCTTTGCTGCTTCACGGTGTCGTACAGGATGAAGTTGACCTTGTACTGGCCGTTCGCCTCGCGGTTCACGCTGCCGGCGACGAACGCATTGGCGCCCTTGGCCTTCCATGCGCCGAGATCGACCGAGGCGCTCTCCGGCACCGGCGTGCTGCCTGCGTCGATGTTGGTGAATTTGCCGCTGCGGGCGAGGTCGGCGCGGACGATCGACGTGACCTGCTGCGGCAGGTTCGCCTCGTTCGTGAAATTCGCCGTGGCAATGGGGAACTGGGTCGACCCGACACCGGTGATCAGCACGTTGACCTGGGCGTTAGCGGCGCTGCCCGCCGTAATCAGACACGAGGCCACGAGTGCCCTGAAACCTAGCTTTGTCATCAAACTCATGCTTCTTGCTTCCCGTATGACTTGGATCGCTGCGCAACGGCAGAGACAGTAAAAATACCCGATTCGTTCCCGTCCGACAGCGACGCCCGGAGTGTAAGCGCATTTCTTTTCACTCCGCCGCCTTGAAGGTAATCGTAATGTCCGACGGGGTACGACCGTTAGAATCGGGCGGCAACGGGACCGATGCGTGGATCGCATTGACCACGGCTTGATCCCACCCCGAATTCCCGCTGGAGCGGGAAACCGATGCGCTCAATACGTCACCGGACGGCGTGCACCGAATCTTGACGACGGTGGTCAGGCCTGCTCGCTCGCCGCCCCAAACGATGTTCGGTTTGACGCGGCGGCGCACCTTGTCGGCATAGCCGGGCGTCGCGGCATTGCCGCCGGAGCCCGTGCCGGTGCCACTTTTCGCGAGACCTTCGCCGCCGCCTTCACCGGCGCCGGACAGGCCCTGCATCTGCGCGAGACGCGCGCTGCGCTCGCGGTCGAGCTTGGCGTTCGCCGCCGCGCTGGCCTTCGCGCGCGCCGTGGCTTCGGCCTTCGCCTTGGCCTGGGCTTCCGCCTTTGCCTTCGCGGCCGCGTCGGCCTTCGCCTTCGCCGCTTGCTGCGCTTCGAGCTGCGCCTGCTTCTGTTGCTGGAGTTTCTGCTGTTCGAGCTTCTGCTGCTCGGCGAGCTGCTGTTGCTTGAGCTTGTCGGCCTGCTTCTGCCGGTCGCGTTCCGCGGCCTTCTGCGCGGCGAGCGCGGTTGCCTGCTGTGCCGCGAGTTGCGCGCGCCGGGTTTCCTCTTCCTGCTGGGCCTTCAGTTGCTGCGCGCGGCGCTGCTGCTCGAGCAGCGCTTCACGCGCGGCCGCTTCCTGCTGCCGCTTCTTCTGCTGCAGCGCGATATCGGCCTGCTCGTCGCGCACCGGGGGAGGGGGCGGCGCGACCTTCACGGGCGGTGCGGGTGTGACAACGGGCCGCGGTGCGGGGACATCGGGCACCTCGGTCCACAGTTCGGCTTCGGAGCCGGCCGGCGTGCTGTTCTGCCACTGCACGCCGTGATAGAGGAACAGCGCGAGCAGCACGTGCATCAGCGCGGCGAGCGCGAAGGCGCGCCAGGTGCCGCGCTCGCGGGGAGGCTGAGGCGGGTAGGCGGAGCTGCGCGTGGATTGCTGCCGGTTCATTGCGATTTGACGAGGAGGCCGACGCGCTTGACGCCGCGCGCCTTCAGATCGGACATCACGGTCATGACTGCATCGTACTGCACGGTCTTGTCGGCTGCGATCACGACTGGCTGGTCAGGATGATCGGCCTGCCGGGCAGCGATGAAGCTGTCGAGCTCGGCTTTCGTCATCGTGTCTTCCTGGGTCGCGCCCGAGTCGCCCTTGTACTTGACGCTCATCGTTCGATCGGCCTTGATGTTGACGACGACGGGCGGCGTCTGCTCCTGCGGCGCGGCGTTGCCGACGGTGGGCAGGTTGATGATCGACGGGGCGACGAGCGGTGCGGTGACCATGAAGATCACGAGCAGCACCAGCATCACGTCGATGTACGGCACGACGTTGATGTCGGCCATTGCGCGGCGCGAGCGGCCGCCGCGCATGCTGGATCGGATGGGACTTCCTGCCATGGCGCGCTCCTTACTGGGCCTGACGCTGCAGGATGTTCGAGAACTCTTCGATGAAGGTCTCGAAGCGGATCGCGAGGCGGTCGATGTCGTGTGCGTAGCGGTTGTACGCGACCACCGCCGGAATCGCGGCGAACAGGCCGATCGCGGTGGCGACGAGCGCCTCGGCGATGCCCGGTGCGACGTTCGCGAGGGTGGCTTGCTGCACGTTCGCGAGGCCGCGGAACGAGTTCATGATCCCCCAGACCGTGCCGAACAGACCGATGTACGGGCTGACCGAGCCGACCGACGCGAGGAACGCGAGGTTCGCTTCGAGCACGTCCATTTCACGCTGGAACGACGCGCGCATCGCGCGGCGTGCACCGTCGAGCACGAGGCCCGGATCGCTGATGCGCTTTTCCTTCGCCTTCAGGAACTCGCGCATGCCCGATTCGAAGATCCGCTCGAGCGCGCCGATCGTGTGGCGGTTGTTGGCTGCGCTCTGGTACAGCGCCTGCAGGTCGCCGCCGGACCAGAAATCCTTCTCGAAGCGTTCGGTCTGCGCGCGAGCGCGGCGGATCGCAAACCACTTGCGGAAGATGAAGGTCCACGACATCAGCGACAGCAGCAGCAGCAGCCCCATCACGGCCTGGGCCAGCACGCTCGCGTTGAGGACGAGGGAAATGATCGACAGGTCTTGAGAAGTGTTCATAGAGGTTTGAGTAACGTCCCTTCGGGGCGCCCGGTATGCGTGCGGCGCGGCGCGCCGGCCATGCCTGACGCCGAACCTTGCTTAGTATCGAATCAGAAAGGCAAGTTCATAGGCTTTGTCTAAACGGCGCTCATGCGAGCTTCGTTGACAATACAGTCTGCCCGTCGTCGATGACGGGCCCGCGCTGCAGCGCGTCGAGCACGACCGGCGGGATGGCCGCGGGCCGGATGCCGGTACGGTCGACGCAGCCGAGACGGATGTGTCCGGCCACGAGCAGCGTGTCTCCGCACCAGGCTTCCTGCGTGAATTCCACCGATGCGCGGCCGATGCGCCCGGGCCGGCTCGTGACCGCCAGGGTGTCGTCGAGTCGCGCCGGCGCGCGGTAGTCGAGCGACGTGCTGCGGACGACGAAGATCGCGTCGGTATCGTCGGCGAGCTGACGCTGGTCGATGCCGCATGCGCGCAGCCACTCGGTGCGGGCGCGTTCGAAGAACTTCAGGTAGTTGGCATAGAAGACGATGCCGCCTGCGTCGGTATCCTCGTAGTACACGCGCACCGGCCAGATGAAGCCGGAGGGCGCTTCCGGGGAGCGGGTAGGCTGGGTCATGGCGCGCATTTTACCGGAAGGCAAGAGCCTGATTCGTAACCGATTCGTAACGGAATGTAGTATGCCGTAGCACACTGCGGGCCGGCCCGAGAGGGCCGGGCCCGCGTGACTTCAGCCGCGGTGGACGGTCGGGCCGCCGGGCGCTTGCGCGATCGGCATCAGCTCGATCGTGTTGACGTTGACGTGCGCCGGGCGCGTCGCGATCCAGTAGATCGTGTCGGCGATGTCCTCGGGCATCAGCGGCTGGACATTGTTGTAGACGTTCGCCGCTTTTGCGTCGTCGCCGCGGTAGCGGATGTTCGAGAACTCGGTGCCGCCGCACAGGCCCGGCTCGATGTCGGTGACGCGCAGCGGCGTGCCGAGCAGGTCGGCGCGCAGGTTCAGGCTGAATTGTCTGACGAAAGCCTTGGTCGCGCCGTAGACGTTGCCGCCCGCATAAGGGTACGAACCCGCGACCGAGCCGATATTGAAGATGTGACCGCGACCGCGGTCGACCATGCCGGGCAGCAGCGCGTGCGTGACCGTGACGAGGCCTGCGCAGTTCGTATCGATCATCGTGTGCCATTCGTCGAGGCTGGCCTTGTGGGCCGGCTCGACGCCGAGCGCGAGGCCGGCGTTGTTGACGAGCACGTCGAGTGCCGCGAATTCGGCGGGAAGGGCGGCCGGCACGGCCTCGACGGCCGCGCGATCGCGTACGTCGAGCTCGAGCGGCAGCAGGGAATCGCCGAGTTCGGCGGCGAGCGCATCGAGACGATCCTTGCGGCGCGCGGTCGCGACGACGCGGTGGCCTCCCTTGACGAAGGCACGGGCGATGGCGGCGCCGAAGCCGGCGGACGCGCCTGTGACGAACACGATCATTGCTGCTCCTGGTCGATGACAAAATAGCGGGTGGTATCCCGCAAGCCTACTGAGATTGCCGCACCGCGGCAAGGCGGCAAAGCGTTCCGGCACGGGCGCGTAGAGTCTGGCCCCAATTGCTTCCGGCGCACCGCCGTGCGGTTGCCTATTCATGACGCATCCAATACACTAACGCGCTCATCACCCCCGCGTGACTGGCGATAGAACCCTTCGGGTTCAAGGTGGAGCATCCCACCGTGAAGCGCGGGGCGCCGTTTTTGCCGTTCGCCTGGGCAGCCGTTGTATGCCGTCGCGTGCATCGCCGGTGGCTGTCCTGCCTCGCGTCATACGGATTCTTCCGCCACGTCGAGCTGGTCCTGCCAGCAGCGCACCGTACTCGGCCGCTCCGGTCAACCTGTACACACTTAACGGAAACCGTATGTTTGACAGAGCCCAAAGCACCATCGCGAACGTCGATCCCGAAATCTTTGCCGCGATCGAGCAGGAAAACCGTCGCCAGGAAGATCACATCGAGCTGATCGCGTCGGAAAACTACACGAGCCCGGCCGTGATGGCTGCGCAGGGTTCGCAACTCACGAACAAGTACGCGGAAG
>NZ_JAUJQH010000047.1:0-34518 GCF_030482905.1 Burkholderia sp. AU45251
TCGTCATTCGTCGCTCGGCTTTGTTTCTCCGGAGCAGTTCCTTCGGGACTGGATCAAAGCTCAGCAGACCAAGGATGCGGCTGCATAACTCGGGACCGTTGGAAGGCGAAAAACCGAGGGAAGCTCATGACGACCAATCGGGGCAGGGGTGGTATCTCGATGGTCTTTCAATCCGTGATAAACCAGAAAAGAGAGTTCAGCGATGCGAATCCAGATCAGAAAACTCACGCTGGCTGCTACCGCAGCCGCGTTCCTGTTCGGCTCGGCAGTTCCCGCGTTTGCACAGACCGACGCCAGCGCGCCTACCGCACAGGACGCCAAGGCGGCGAAGAGCCAGGCACGCAAGGCGGCCAGGGCGCAACACAAGGCAGAGCGCAAGGCTGCACGTGCAAAGAACAGCGCCGAGCTGAAGAAACTCGAAGATGCCGGTTACAAGCCGGCGGCCAATGATCCGAACTATCCGCAGAACCTGCAGAACGCGGAGAAGAAAGCCGCCGGCGCTGGTCAGTAAGCGTCGTCCGGGGCAAGCCGCGGTTCGATCCGCGGCTTGCCGTATGCGTCGCGTCCCCGCGGCGCACATCGAAACCAACCTTCCTGGTCTCGACAAGCGCAAACGCGTTCCGCACGCTTGCGTTATTTGATTCGCATTCCTGTCCGTCTCGACGCGCACGACCCGCACATCGCCGCAGTCAGTACCGCCCGCTTGGCGCAGACGCGTTGCCCGTCACCTTCAACCAGTCCTTGAACGCCCGCACCGCATCGTCGTTCGCGCGTGCGGAGGCCACGTACGTGAAGTAGCGCCACGGCGGCAGCGCCGGTTCGCTGAACGGCTGCACGAGCCGACCTTCGGCGATGTCGTCTGCGACGAGGGCGATCGGCCCCATCGCGACGCCGAGCCCGTCGAGCGCGCCTTGCAGCGTCAGGTAGAAATGCTCGAGCGTGAGCGAGTGTCGGGGCACGAGATTCGGATGTCCGGCTGCCGCGAGCCATTCGGGCCACATGCCGGGATAGGTCGCCGCATGCAGCAGCGTGAAGCCGGCGAGATCGGCGGGCGTATGCAACGGCCGCCCCTCCAGCAGCTTCGGCGCACACACCGGCAGCCGGACTTCGGACAGGAATTCCTCGGCAACGTAACCGTCGATGGCCTGGGGGCCGCCGCGAACGATCAGGTCGACCTTGTCGCGCAGCTTTTCGATCGGCTCGTTCGACGTCGACAGCCGCACCTCGATGGCTGGATGGGCAACCTGGAATGACGACAGCTTCGGTACCAGCCAGCGCAACGAAAACGTCGCAGGTGCGCTCACGCGCAGCACGCGCTGCTGCGCATGGCCGAAATGCTGTGCGGTGGCGAGCGCGATCCGGTCAAACGACGCACCGACCTCGGCGAGATACGCGCGGCCGGTGTCGGTCAGTTCGACCCGCCGGTTATGGCGTTCGAACAGCGGCCGCCCAAGCCACGCTTCCAGTTGCTGCACATGCCGGCTGATCGCACCGTGGGTCACGCACAGTTCGTCGGCGGCCAGCGTGAAGCTGCCGAGGCGCGCGGCGGCTTCGAACGCACGCAGCGAGTTCAACGGAGGGAGTCGTCGGGCCATTGCATCATTTCGCGTGAAATTTACTCACACGATAGTTCAGGTTTAATCGTTTGATCGGGCCTTCAAGCTCCGCCAATATGGCACACAAACGGCCGGCTCGGCCGAACGATTGTCTGAATTTCTCACATGGAGTGCGGAGCATGCCGAACGTGGTGGTCGTGGGCGCCCAATGGGGCGACGAAGGTAAGGGGCGCGTCGTGGACTGGCTGGCGGCACAGGCCGATCTCGTTGCACGCTACAACGGCGGCCACAACGCGGGTCATACGCTGGTCGTCGTCGGCAAGACGTACAAGCTCGCGCTGCTGCCGAGCGGTGTCGTGCGCGGCAAGCGCGGCGTGATCGGCAACGGCGTGGCACTCGATCCGGAGGCGTTGCTCGCGGAAATCGGGCGGATGGCCGAGCTCGGGCTGTCGGTGACGCCGGACAACCTGTCGATCGCCGAGAACGCGACGCTGGTGCTGCCGATCCACCGCGCGATCGACCAGGCCCAGGAGCGTCTGCGCCGCGAGCCCATCGGCACTACGCTGCGCGGGATCGGGCCGGCCTACGAGGACAAGGTCGGGCGTCGCGGGCTGCGCGTCGGCGATCTCGCGGAACCGGGCCAACTCGCCGCCAAACTGGATGTGCTGGTCGACCATCACAACGCGTGGTTCCGCGGCCTAGGGCTCGATGAGTATTCCCGCGACGCGATGCTGGCGACGCTGGTCGACCTCGCGCCGCGGATCCTGCCTTTCGTGCGCCCCGTGTGGGCTGATCTCAACGACGCGACCGACCGCGGCGAGCGCATCCTGTTCGAAGGGTCTCAAGCCGTGATGCTGGACATCGACTGGGGCACCTACCCGTTCGTGACGTCGTCCGGCACCGTTGCATCGGCGGCGGCGGCCGGTACGGGGCTCGGCGCGTCGAAGCTCGGCCACGTGCTGGGCGTCACCAAGGCGTATGCGACGCGCGTCGGCGGCGGTCCGTTCCTCACCGAGCTGTCCGACGCCACCGGCGAAACGCTGCGCGCACGCGGACAGGAATTCGGCGTGAATACCGGCCGGCCGCGCCGCTGCGGATGGCTCGATGCGGCGCAGTTGCGTCAGGCCGTCAGGATCTCGGGCATCGATTCGCTGGCGCTCACCAAGCTCGACGTGCTCGACGGTTTCGAGTCGATCGAGCTGTGCGTCGGCTACGAACTCGATGGCGTGCGGGTCGATCATCTGCCGGCGAGCCTCGATGCGCAGTCGCGCGCGAAGCCCGTGTACGAGCGGTTCGACGGCTGGCGCGGCACCGTGAAGGGGATCCGCGAACGTGCGGCGCTGCCGCGCGCCGCGCAGGATTTCATTGCGCGCATCGAAGCGGTCGCGGCCGCACCGGTTTCGATGATCACGACCGGCGCTGAGCGCGACGACACGATCGTGCTGCGCAATCCGTTCGATGCGGCAGCCGCGGCGTAATGCGCGATAGGTGACGTGAATCGCGACGCGGCACCGTGGTCGCCGGGTCGTTATTGCCGATCCGATGCCGTTTGCGCGCGGGGGCGTCCGGTCGCGTCGGCGCCCGAACCGTACGCGTCGCGCACGGCGGCGCGGCGACACGGTTCGGCATCCGGATCACGTCGCGTACGGCGAACTGGACACGCCCGCACTGCTGCTGTACTGTTCCGCACAATTCGCGCCAGACCGGCCTGCGCCGGAGCCGCCGGCACCATGGCCGCACGGTGGCGCGACGTGATCTCAATCCCGGGGACAGGTCGATGGACACGTTACAGATGATGCGCATTTTCGTCCGGGTGGCGGAGGAGGGCAGCTTCACGAGCGCGGCCCAGCGCCTGGATATCACGACGGCCTACGCATCGCGATCGGTCGCGCAGCTCGAAACGCATCTGCGCACGCGTCTGCTCAACCGCAGCACGCGCCGCATCGCACTGACCGACGCCGGGCAGCGCTATCTCGACCGCTGCCAGCGTATCCTCGGCTATATCGACGAAGCGGAAGCCGAGGCGGCCGACGCACAGGCGAAGCCGTCGGGACGGCTGCACGTTCACGCGACGACGAGTTTCGGCCAGTCCTACGTGGTGCCCGCGGTCGTGCGCTACCGTGAGCGCTATCCGTCGGTGGCGGTCGAACTGACGCTGTCGCAGCACGTGCCCGACATCATCGACGAAGGCTACGACGTATCGCTACAGTTGAGCACGACCGAGTTGCCCGATTCCGGGCTCGTGTCGCAGCGGCTCGGCGACGTGGGCAGCGTGCTGTGCGCGTCACCCGCGTACCTGAAGGCGCGCGGCACGCCGCGCACGGTGAGCGACCTCGAGGGGCATGCGTGCCTGCAGATCGTCACGCCGCTCTTTCCGCGCGACCGTTGGCATCTCGACGGCCCCAACGGACGCGAAACGTTCGAACTGCCATTGCCGGATTTCCAGGTGAACATTGCCGATGCGCTCGGCGCCGCACTGCGTGCCGGACTCGGGATCGGTTCGCTGCCGATGTCGGCCGCGCTGCCCGCGCTCGCGAGCGGCGCGCTGGTGCGCGTGCTGCCCGATTACCGGCTGCAGAAGCTGACGGTCTATACGCTGTACGCGTCGCGTCAGTATCTCGACGCGAAGATCCGCACGTTCGTCGATTTCCTGCGTGAATGCGTACCCGAGTTGCTGGCTGCCGATGAGGCAGCGCTGACGGCTTCCTGCAAGTCCTGAAGTCGAACTCTCGACGCGAAGATCCGCACGTTCGTCGATTTCCTGCGTGAATGCGTACCCGAGTTGCTGGCTGCCGATGAGGCAGCGCTGACGGCTTCCTGCAAGTCCTGAAGTCGAACCTTCGGCGTATGACCCGAGGCTGCACCCCAATCGTTTAAATAATACGTAATCCTGTATTTTTAGCGGATGTCGGCTGCACCCTCACGACCGCCCCGGTCAATGACGTCCGGGCAACCTGCGTGCCCTTATGAAAGCGCTTGCTTTCCATATCGAACATCGTTGGTTCGATACGTAGCGCCAACCTTCTAGAATCGGTTCGACCAGCTTCATCGCATGCGTGCGCAAAGCTGCGTCCTTTTCATCGAACCCGATACGACATGGCAGACCAACACTCCACAACCCGCCGCCGGCTCCTGCATGCCGGCCTGGCGATCGCGGCGGGTGCCGCCGCGCATCCGGGCTTCGCGCTGGCGAGCACGGCCGGCGCGCGGACGTTGCGCATCGGCTATCAGAAAGGGCCGCTCAGCCTGCTCAAGGCGCGCGGCACGTTGCAGAGCAAGCTCGCGACACTCGGCGTGACCGTCACGTGGACCGAGTTTCCGTCGGGGCCGCCGCAACTCGAGGCGCTGAACGCGGGATCGATCGACTTCGGCGATGTCGGCGAGGCGCCGCCGATCTTCGCGCTCGCGGCTGGTGCGCCGCTCGTCTATTACGCGCAGACGCCGGCCGGCCCCGCGGCCGAGGCGGTGGTGGTCGCGAAAGATTCGCCGGTCAAGACTTTTGCGGACCTGCGCGGCAAGCGCGTCGCGCTGGTGAAGGGCTCGAACACGCACTTCCTGCTGGTCCGGCTGCTGCAGGCGGCGAAGCTCAACTATGCGGACATCACGCCGGTCTGGCTGTCGCCGTCCGATGCGCGGGCCGCGTTCGAGAACCGCTCGGTCGACGCATGGATCATCTGGGATCCGTTTCTCGCGGTGGTCCAGCAGGCGTTCGGCGCGCGTATCGTCGCGGACGGCACCGGGCTCGTCGAGAATCGCGGCTACTACTTTGCGTCGCGCACGTATGCGCAGCGCAACGCCGACGTGCTGGACGCAGCGGTGTCGGAACTGACCGCGGTTCAGCGATGGCTCGATGCGAACCGCGCGCAGGGCGCGGCCGAGTTCTCGAAGCTTTGGGGGATTCCGGAGCCGGCGGTGGCGCTCGCATTTCGCCGCGCCCGCTTCGGCGTCGAACCCGTCACGCGCGACACGCTCGCGTATCAGCAGCGTATCGCCGACGTGTTCTATCAGGCCGGCGTCTTGCCGAAACGCGTCGACGTCAGCCAGGCTGCGCCGCCCGCGCTCGCGTGACGGTGTAGTCTTCCGGTCAACGGGTCAACGGGTCAACGGGTCAACGGGTCAACGGGTCAACGGGTCAACGGGTCAACAGTTCAACGGCGGAACGGCAGCGTGACGTCGTCCGGAATCGGATATACGTACGTACGGCCGCCGCGCCGCTCGATCTCGTCGGGCAGCGGCCCGCGCGCGATGTCTATCTGCTGTTCCGCGACAGCGCCGTGCTCATGTCGCCGGCCGGATACTTCGTCCGCTGCCTCGATGAAGCCGTGCAGGCCGAGCGTGCGAATGCCGGTGGAATGAAGCGCGGCACACGCCGCGCGCGTGAGGTGCCGGCCTATGGCGCGACGCGGGATAGCGGCACCGCTTCGTCGCGCAGCTTCAGGACATCGCGGCCCGGCGCATCGCCGAACAGGCGTGCGTATTCGCGGCTGAACTGCGACGCGCTCACATAGCCGACGCTGCGGCATGCCTGCCGCGCGTCCATCGCCGACAGGCACATCAGGCGGCGTGCCTCCTGCAGCCGCAACACCTTCTGGCATTGCAACGGGCTCATCGACGTGACCGCGCGGAAGTGGTGATGGAACGTCGACGGGCTCATGTCCACCTGTCGCGCGAGTGATTCGACCGTCATCGGATCGAGGTAGTGGTCGCGAATCCACGCGACGGCGCGCGAGATGCGCTGTGTCGTCGAATCGGCCAGGCCGACCTGCGCGACACGCGCACCCGACGGGCCGCGCAGCAGCCGGATGAGGATTTCGTCGACGATCAGCGGCGCGAGCAGGTCGAGGTCGTCGGGTTGCGCGATCAGTTGCATCAGCCGCACGACGGCATCGACGATTTCAGACGGTGCATCGTGCGTGTCGAGTGCGCTGCAGTCGACGGCCTTCGGCAGCCCGCGCGGAAAGACGCGCGGTGTGAGTGCCGCGATGCGGGCCGGGTCGAGTTCGAGTTGTGCATAGAGGAACGGCTCGGCCGGGCTCGCGCACGTCACGCGGCCGGTGACGGGCACGTCGGCCGTTGCCACCAGCATTCGCGATGCGTCGATCACGTAGGAGTCGTCGCCGACCCGTATCGATTTCGCGCCTTGCCCGACGATGCTCAGGCACGCGTGGTGCACGCCATGGTTCCAGTGCGGCGGCGATGCGGCTGCGCGCGCGATGCGCATGCCACGTACCGGGAGTTCGAACGTGCCGTCGTGCGGCGCGTAGGCGGCGATCAGCGCAGCGAGCCGGCCCGTGGGCGACCGGGGAGCCTGAGTAGGCGTGATGCGCTGTAGCGGCGGCGTTCGGGCGTCGATTTCCATGTTGGGTGAGCGGATGGCGGAGTGGTCCGTGCAAGGTACGCGGCGGCGATTCCCGGTGGGCGTGCCGGCACGGCGGTCACATCGTACGGCGAGTCGCGTGCACGTGATTGCCTAAACCTGTCGGAATTTAGCCCGATCATCCGGATCTGCAGCGCCGGCGACCGCATTGCCCGTCGTTGCGCGGTGTGCGGCGCACAAATTCGGAAATTAAGGCAAAACAATCGTAGGATCGGGCAAGCGATTTTCCGGCGGTTTTCATACCATTGCACCTGCTGAAAGAAACGTGTTCCAGTGCGCACGGGCGATGCGGTTATGACCGTCGCATGGCCGGCTGCATCCGCCGGCATTGCCGTTGCGAATCGCTGGAAAAGACTCAGGACTGCTATTCGTCTGTTCGTGCATCGGCCCAGCCGAGGCCGGCTTGCGTCCGTTGCATGCCGGCGCGCGTCTGGCGCGAGCGTGGCGACCGACCCGGCGTAGCCGGCGTCGGAGCCGCCGCATTGGCCGGGTCGTTGCATGTCGGCCGCGACGCGGCGGCGGGTGGGGGCTTCAAGGCAGTCGACCGCGCAGGGGAATCCGGACAAATGGACCAACTTCAATCGATTCGGGCATTCGTGACGGTGGCAAGGGAAGGCGGGTTTCGCCGGGCGGCAACCCGGCTGCGCGTGTCGACGGCGATGGCGAGCCGGCTGGTCGATGCGCTCGAGACGCGCCTTGGCGTACGCCTGCTTCAACGCAGCACCTGCCACCAGTCGCTGACGGAAATCGGCGAACTGTATCTCGCGCGTGTCGAGCGGATTCTCGGTGCGATCGACGACATCGACGGTCGCTTCGTCGCGATGGGCAGCAAGCCGGAAGGTGCGCTGCGCATTGCCGCGCCGGTCGCGTTCGGGCTCAGCCAGTTGAGCGCGTTGCTCGATCGTTTCGTGCACCGGTTTCCGGACGTGCGGCCGACCGTGACGCTGACCGATACCCATGTCGATCTGACGTCCGAAGCCATCGATGTCGCATTCCTGACCGACGCCATGCCGGTGTCCGGTGCACATGCGCTGAACACGCTGGCCGCGTACGAATCCCTGCGCGTCGCGGCGCCGGGTTATGTCGCCGCGCACGGCGGCGCGGCCGCGTCGGGCGACTGGCCGGACATCGCGGCTGTTCGGCTCGATCTGCCGGCGGCCGGCGACGACGATGCGGCTGCGCTTCGACCCGATGCGACGCCCGGCGGCAGTCCGGGCGTCGGCCATCTCGAGATGGCACGGCGGCTGGCCGTCGCCGGCATGGGCGCCGCGGTGCTGCCCGCGTATCTCGTCGACGCCGATCTGGCGGCCGGCACGCTGGTGCGCGTTGCACCGGTTCGCCCGCTCGCGCCCGTCACGCTGAAGCTCGCGCATGCGCGCACCGCGCATTTGCCGGCCGCTGCACGCGCCTTCATCGAATTCGCGGGCGCCGCGTTCCGGCCGGCGAACTAGCGGCCCGGTTGGCCGTCGCGGCAACTCGCGTCGGCCGGGGCCGCAGGCTCATGGTTTTTTCAACGGAAGCAGTTCGATGAACGAACGCTCCGCAGGGCGCATCGTACGCCCGACATACGCGACCGCATGCGCGGCAAACAGGAAGCGACAGCATTCCGGCCGCGCATGCAGGTCACGAGGAGATCTGGTGATTCCCATTGAAGGTCGTCTATTTGTGAGAGGTCGCTCCATGCGCGTCGAACGGGTTCCATACCGCTTAATCACTGCTGCAACGGCCACCGTTTTCCTGGCCGCGTGCGGGAAAAAAGAATCGGCACCGCCGCCGCAAACACCGGAAGTCGGCGTCGTCACCGTCCAGCCGCAGGCCGTGCCCGCGATAACCGAACTGCCGGGCCGCACCAGCGCGTTCCTCGTTGCACAGGTGCGTGCACGAGTCGACGGCATCGTGCTGCGTCGTGAGTTCACCGAAGGCACCGACGTCAAGGCCGGTCAGCGCCTCTACAAGATCGACCCGGCGCCGTACGTCGCCGCGCTGAACAGCGCGAAGGCGACGCTCGCAAGGGCACAGGCGAACCTCGTCACGCAGAACGCGCTGGTCGCGCGCTACAAGGTGCTGGTGGCCGCGAACGCGGTCAGCAAGCAGGACTACGACAACGCGGTGGCCACGCAAGGCCAGGCCGCGGCGGACGTCGCGGCCGGCAAGGCGGCAGTCGACACCGCACAGATCAACCTCGGCTACACCGATGTCGTGTCGCCTGTTTCCGGTCGCGTCGGTATTTCGCAGGTGACGCCGGGCGCGTATGTGCAGGCGAGCCAGGCGACGCTGATGTCGACGGTCCAGCAGCTCGATCCGGTGTATGTGGACCTCACGCAGTCGAGCCTCGACGGGCTGAAGCTGCGCCAGGATGTGCAGAGCGGCAAGCTGAAAACGAGCGGCCCGGGCGCGGCGAAGGTGTCGCTGATCCTGGAGGACGGCAAGACCTATTCGGAGCCGGGCAAGCTGCAATTCTCGGACGTGACGGTCGACCAGACCACCGGCTCGGTGACGATTCGCGCGATCTTCCCGAACCCGGGCCGCGTGCTGCTGCCGGGGATGTTCGTGCGCGCACGGATCGAGGAAGGCGTGAACGAGAACGCGTTCCTGGTGCCGCAGATCGGCGTCACGCATGACCAGAAGGGGCAGGCGGTCGCACTGGTGGTGAACGCGGCCAACAAGGTCGAGACGCATCCGTTGACGACGACCGGCACCTACGGTCAGGACTGGATCGTCGAAGGCGGTCTGGAAGCGGGCGATCACGTGATCGTGCAGGGCGTCGACAAGGTGCGCCCGGGTGCGACTGTCAAGACTGTCGCGGCGCAGCTCGCGCCGGCACCGGACGCTGTGTCCGGCATACCGGCAAGCGCGACCAATGCGTCCGGCGCCGCGCCGGCGAGCACTGCCGCCCATGCTGCCGCGCGTTCGACCGCTGCGTCGGCCGCGCAATAACAAGGAGTCCGTTTCATGGCCAAGTTCTTTATCGATCGCCCGATCTTTGCGTGGGTGATCGCGATCGTGCTGATGCTGGCCGGCGTCGCATCGATCTTCAAGATGCCGATCGCGCAGTATCCGACGATCGCACCGCCGACGATCCAGATCCAGGCGAACTATCCGGGCGCTTCCGCGAAGACGGTGGAAGACACGGTGACACAGGTGATCGAGCAGCAGATGAGCGGTCTCGACAACTTCCTGTACATGTCGTCGACGAGCGACGATTCGGGCAACGCGACGATCACG
The DNA here is from genome assembly GCF_030482905.1 of Burkholderia sp. AU45251. NCBI lineage: Bacteria > Pseudomonadati > Pseudomonadota > Betaproteobacteria > Burkholderiales > Burkholderiaceae > Burkholderia > Burkholderia sp. AU45251. Next base: position 10,159 of record NZ_JAUJQH010000047.1, read on the forward strand.
CTGACCTTCGCGCCGGGCACCAATCCGGACGTCGCGCAGGTGCAGGTGCAGAACAAGCTGTCGCTCGCGACGCCGAACCTGCCGCAGGTCGTGCAGCAGCTCGGCATGCAGGTCACGAAGTCGAGCAGCAACTGGCTGATGTGGTTCGCGTTCAACTCCGAGGACGGCAGCATGTCGAAGGAGGACCTGACGAACTACGTGGCGTCGCACGTGCTCGATCCGCTCAGCCGCGTGAACGGCGTCGGCCAGACGCTGCTGCTCGGTTCGCAGTTCTCGATGCGGATCTGGCTCGACCCCGTCAAGCTGACCAACTACAGCCTCACGCCGACCGACGTGACGGCCGCAATCACGCAGCAGAACGTGCAGATCGCGGGCGGCCAGATCGGCGGCACGCCGGCGAAGCCGGGCACCATGCTGCAGGCGACGATCACCGAATCGACGCTGCTGCGCACGCCCGAGCAGTTCGGCAACATCCTGCTGAAGGTCAACCAGGACGGTTCGCAGGTTCGCCTGAAGGACGTCGGCCGCGCGGCGCTCGGCTCCGAGAACTACACGTTCGACACGAAGTACATGGGGCAGCCGACGGCCGGCCTCGGCATCCAGCTCGCGACCGGCGCGAACGCGCTGGCAACCGCGACCGCGCTGCGGGCCAAGATCCAGGAGCTGTCGAAGTACTTCCCGCACGGTCTCGTCGTCCACTATCCGTACGACACGACGCCGTTCGTGCGCCTGTCGATCGAGGAAGTGGTCAAGACGCTGCTCGAAGGCATCGTGCTCGTGTTCCTCGTGATGTACCTGTTCCTGCAGAACCTGCGGGCAACGATCATCCCGACGATCGCGGTGCCGGTCGTGCTGCTCGGTACGTTCGCGATCATGGGGCTCGCCGGCTTCTCGATCAACACGCTGTCGATGTTCGGTCTTGTGCTCGCGATCGGCCTGCTGGTCGACGATGCGATCGTGGTGGTGGAGAACGTCGAGCGGGTGATGGCGGAAGAGGGCCTGTCACCGAAGGAGGCGACCCGCAAGGCGATGGGCCAGATCACCGGCGCACTCGTCGGCGTGGCGCTCGTGCTGTCGGCGGTGTTCGTGCCGGTGGCGTTCTCCGGCGGGTCGGTCGGCGCGATCTATCGTCAGTTCTCGCTGACGATCGTGTCGGCGATGGTGCTGTCGGTGCTCGTCGCGTTGATCCTGACGCCGGCACTGTGCGCGACGATCCTCAAGCCGATCCCGCAAGGGCATCACGAAGAGAAGAAGGGCTTCTTCGGCTGGTTCAACCGGACCTTCGATCGCAGCCGCGATCGCTATACGAGCGGTGTGAACCATGTGATCCGGCGCTCGGGCCGCTGGCTCGTGATCTACCTGGCCGTGTTCATCGCGGTCGGCGTGATGTTCGTGCGCCTGCCGAAGTCGTTCCTGCCGGATGAAGACCAGGGCTACATGTTCATGATCGTGCAGACGCCGTCCGGCTCCACGCAGGAAACGACCGGCAAGACGCTCGACAACATCAACACGTACCTGACCACCACCGAGAAGGATGTGGTCGACTCGGTGTTCACGGTCAACGGCTTCAGCTTCGCCGGCCGCGGCCAGAACGCCGGTCTCGTGTTCGTGAAGCTGAAACCGTACGAGCATCGTCAGCGTTCGGACCAGAAGGTGCAGGCACTGATCGGGCGGACCTTCGCGCACTACGCGCAGTACAAGGACGCGATGGTGATCCCGTTCAACCCGCCGTCGATTCCCGAACTCGGGACGGCCGCCGGCTTCGACTTCGAGCTGACGGACAACGCGGGTCTCGGCCACGAAGCGCTGATGGCCGCGCGGGGCCAGTTGCTCGGGATGGCCGCGAAGGATCCCGCACTGGCGCTTGTGCGCCCGAATGGCCTGAACGACACGCCGCAGTACAAGGTCGACATCGATCGCGAGAAGGCGAATGCGCTCGGCGTCACGGCCGCTGCGATCGACCAGACGTTCTCGATCGCGTGGGCGTCGCAGTACGTGAACAACTTCCTGGATACCGACGGCCGGATCAAGAAGGTGTACGTGCAGTCGGACGCGCCGTTCCGGATGACGCCGGAAGACATGAACATATGGTACGTGCGCAACAGTGCGGGTGGCATGGTGCCGTTCAGCGCGTTCTCGACCGGCCACTGGAGCTACGGTTCGCCGAAGCTCGAACGCTATAACGGCGTATCGTCGATCGAGATCCAGGGGCAGGCCGCGGAGGGCAGGTCGACGGGCCAGGCGATGGCCGCAATGGAAGCGCTCGCGAGCAAGCTGCCGGAAGGTATCGGCTACTCGTGGACCGGCCTGTCGTTCCAGGAAATCCAGTCCGGTTCGCAGGCGCCGATCCTGTACGCGATCTCGATCCTCGTCGTGTTCCTGTGTCTCGCGGCGCTGTATGAAAGCTGGTCGATCCCGTTCTCGGTGATCATGGTCGTGCCGCTCGGCGTGGTCGGCGCGTTGCTTGCGACGATGCTGCGCGGCCTCGAGAACGACGTGTTCTTCCAGGTCGGCCTGCTGACTACCGTGGGCCTGTCTGCGAAGAACGCGATCCTGATCGTCGAGTTCGCACGCGAGTTGCAGGCGCAAGGGAACATGGGGCCGGTGCGCGCGGCGATCGAGGCGGCGCGCCTGCGGCTGCGTCCGATCCTGATGACGTCGCTCGCGTTCATGCTCGGCGTGCTGCCGCTTGCGATCAGCAACGGCGCGGGTTCGGCGAGCCAGCATGCGATTGGCACGGGCGTGATCGGCGGGATGATCACGGCGACGTTCCTCGCGATTTTCATGATCCCGATGTTCTTCGTGCGGGTTCGCGCGATCTTCGGCGGCGAAACGGAAAACGTCGACGACGCATGGCGTCTCGTGCAGGGCGACCTGCAGCGCGGTCACGACGACGCACACGATTCGAAGGGGCAGTAACGATGCAAAAACACGCTTTGACTGCAACCGCGGCCGCACTGGCTGCCGCGCTGTTCGCCACGGGCTGCACGATGGCGCCGCATTACAAGCGGCCCGATGCACCCGTCGCGCAGGCGTACCCGGCCGGCGGCGTCTACGCGACGCAGCCGGGTGCGGCCGGCGCGCGCAGCGCGAACGGCCAGGCGGCGACCGCCATCGGCTGGCGCGAGTTCTTCGTCGATCCGCGCCTGCAGCGGCTGATCGAGATCGCGCTGAAGAACAACCGCGACCTGCGCGTGTCGGTGCTGAACATCGAGGCGGCGCGCGCGCAGTACCAGATCACGCGCGCGGGCCTGTTCCCGACGCTCGATGCGACGGGTACCGGTAGCCGTCAGCGCCTGCCGAATGCGCTGTCGGTGGCGCCGGGCCGGAATATCACGACGACCTACAACGTCGGCCTGTCGGCGTCGTGGGAACTCGACCTGTTCGGCCGCGTGCAGAGCCTGAAGGACCAGGCGCTCGCGCAGTATCTGGCGACCGCGTATGCGCGGCAGGCGTCGGAGATTTCGCTGGTGTCGCAGGTGGCCGATCAATACCTGACGCTGCTGTCGACCGACGATCTGCTGAAGGTCACGGAAGACACGCTGAAGACGGCGCAGGCGTCGTACGACCTGACGAAGCTGCAGTTCGACAACGGCACGGGCTCCGAGCTCGAGCTGCGTCAGGCGCAGACGGTGGTCGAGCAGGCGCTGGCGAACCAGCAGGCGCAGGCGCGTGCGCGTGCGCAGGCGCTGAACTATCTGGTGCTGCTGATCGGCGAGCCGCTGCCGGACGATCTGCCGGCGGGCATGCCGCTCGACGCGCAGAACCTGCTGACGGACGTGCCGGCTGGCCTGCCGTCCGACCTGCTGACGCGTCGCCCCGACGTGATGCAGGCCGAGCAGTCGCTGCTGGCGGCGAACGCGAACATCGGTGCGGCACGCGCGGCGTTCTTCCCGAAGATCTCGCTGACGGCCGCGTTCGGCACGGCGAGCCCGACGCTGGGCGGTCTGTTCAAGGCCGGCACGGCGGCGTGGTCGTTCGCGCCGAACATCGCGCTGCCGATCTTCGAGGGCGGTGCGAACATCGCGAACCTCGATCTTGCACACGTGCAGAAGCGCATCGAGATCGCGAACTACGAGAAGGCGATCCAGTCGGCGTTCCGCGACGTGGCGGACGGGCTGGCCGCACGCGGCACGTACGACCAGCAGATCGCGGCACTGGAGCGCAACGAGCACGCGCAGCAGCGACGTTTCGACCTGTCGGACCTGCGTTACAAGAACGGTGTCGACAGCTACCTGTCGGTGCTGACCGCGCAGACGGACCTGTACACCGCGCAGCAATCGCTGATCAACGCGCGTCTGGCACGCTGGACCAACCTGGTCAACCTGTACCGTTCGCTGGGCGGCGGGTGGATCGAGCGGGCCGGCGAGACGCCGCGCGCGCCGGATGCACCGGTCGACTACGACAAGGCGGCCGCTCCGGCGCCTGCGTCGGCGGCGACGACGAACGGGTAAGCAAGTGCAAGGAAAGGGCAGGCGCGGTTTACCGCGCTTGTCCTTCGAACCGGCGGTAGGCGGAAACGAAAACGCCACGGATGAAAATCCGTGGCGTTTTCTTTTTACGCAGCTGCCCGCGTTGGAAGCGGCGTGACGTTACCCCTGCTTTTCCCAAAGCGTGCGGCCGAAGAACGTCAGCGTGCGATCCCACGCCATTTGCGACCACACCGGATCGTACTGCGTGCCGGCGATGCGGCCGGGGCCGACGGCCGTTTCATTGGCGAACGCATGATGCGCGAGATAGCGATGGAATTCGAAACCGACCTTCGCATCGGTCAGCTTCTTCTCGAGCGCATCGACCTGGTCGATCGCAAAGAAAGCGTCCTGCGTGCCCCAGTGGCCCATCAGCGGCACCTTGAGCTTCGCCGGATCGATGTAGTCGAGCGGCGGCAGGCCGTACCACGTGACGCCCGCGTCCGCATCGGCGAACTGCAGCGACAGCAGCGTGAGTGCGCCGCCCATGCAGTAACCCGTCACCGCGACACGCGACGCAAGCGTCTTCAGATAGGTCACGGCGCCCGGAATGTCCTGCGAGGCTGCGTCGCCGAAATCGAGCCCGGTCATCAGGTGGTGCGCTTCCTCTTCCTCGACCGTCGATTTGCCGCGATACAGGTCGGGCACGAGCGCGAAGTAGCCGCAGCGCGCGAGGCGATCCGCGACGCCGCGGATCTGGTCGTTCAGCCCCCACCATTCCTGGATGACGACGACCGCGGGTGCGCCTTCGGTCTTTGCCGGCGTAGCGAGGTAGCCTTGCAGTTCCTGGCCGTCCGGGCGTCGAAACGTGATCATGGAACCGGATGTTTGAGACATGAAACCGCTCCTTTTCGAAAAATGCGATGAGTGCCGCATCGGGGCCGGCCTGCGGGCGCGGCGACGTTCGGGCAAGCCGGGCGTCGTGGTTTCGCTCGCGTTCGTTTCGGCCGGCGCCGACCACGCGGCCATTCTATGCGCAAACACCGGCTGCCGGCGTGAACGGCGCCGCGCGGCGAGCGCCCCGCAAGTTCGCGTCGATCGAGGAGCGCGATCCGTTCCGGGAGAGGACAGCCTAAAAGCAAACACCCCGCCCCGATGAACGGGAGCGGGGTGTTTCGTTTGCCGCGCGCGTATCGGAATACGCGCGCGCGTGTCCGGCTTACTGGCCGAAATACACGGAGTCGCGGCCTTCCTGCTTGACCGCGATCGCGCGGCCGGCACGTACGCCGGCGGCGGCTTGCGCGCCGTAGCCGGTTTCATCGGCGTTCGTCACGCGGGCCTGTGCGGTCTGCAGTGCGCGCGGGTAGTACTGATCGGAGACTTCGGGCTTGTAGCCGGCCTGTTCGAGCTGCACGAGTTCCGCGCGCACCTGGGCACGCGTCAGCTGGCCCGACGGGTTCGATTGGGCGAATGCGCCGTACGAGGCGGACAGGGCGGTTGCGGCGACGACTGCGTAGATGAACGACTTCATGATGACCTCCGGTTTCATTGATTTCGCGCTTCGCTTGTTGCGTTCAGCGGTTGATTGCATCGTAGCGATCACGTTACCGGTCGGAAATACGCGTTCCAGCGAATAATTATTGCAACTGGGTAAACGATCTGGGCTGGCGAGTGTTTCGTCTGATAATTGCGGGGCTGTCCCGCGGTCGATCAGGACCGCCGACGAGGCTTCCAGTGGGGCGATGTCGTCGATCGGCCAGTGGCTTGACCGCACGACAATCATTTAGATCGGATGCCGAAGTATGTGGGCGGAGTGACTGACCTCGTTCGCGCCGAATCGCGCACACACGGCTACGTCACTCGGCCAGGACTGCCTGCCGTTTCCGGTATTCGGCCGGCGTGATTCCGACGTGCCGGGTGAACGATCGCCTGAGCGTATCGACGTTCGCGAAGCCGCATTTCGCGGCGACCTGTTTCGGCGTGTCGTGGCCGTTCTCGAGCAAGTGGCGGGCCGCCGAGATGCGGGTCGCCTCGACCCAGGCAGCCGGCGTCATGCCGACTTCCGCGCGGAACAGCCGAGCGAAGTGGCGCGGGCTCATGCCCGCATGCTTCGCCATCTCCGCCACCGAATGCTCGAGTTCCGGATTCGCCGCGATCCAGCGCTGTACTTCCTGCAGTACCGAACGCCCGGCGGGGCGCGCTTCGCCCTTGCGGCTGAACTGAAGTTGCCCGCCCGGGCGCTTGAAGAACATGACCAGTTGCGCGGCGACGCGCCGCGCGATCTCGCGGCCGAGATCTTCCTCGACCAGCGCGAGCGCGAGATCGAGCCCGGCCGTGACGCCGGCACCGGTGCGCAGCTTGCCGTCGCGCACGTACAGCGCGTCGGCGTCGACGGCGAGCGATGGATAGGCTTCGGCAAGCGCGTCGGCGGCAGCCCAGTGCGTGGTCAGGTGACGCCCTTTCAGCAGGCCGGTGGCCGCGAGGATGAACGCGCCGGTGCAGATCGAGCCGTAGCGCTTGCTCTGCACGGCCGTCGCTCGCAGCCACGCGAGGACGTCGGTGCGCAGTGCGATCCGGCCGGCGCTCGGTGCGCCGGCGACCAGCAGCGTGTCGATGCGCTCAGGAATGTCGGGGACGATCCAGTCCGGCAGCAACTGCGCACCGGACGAACTGCGGATCGGGCCAGACTCGCTCGCAATGATCCGCAACGTATAGAACAGCTTCCCGCATTCGGCGTTCGCTTGGGCGAAGACGTCGAGCGGTGCGGAGACATCGAGCAGTTGAACGCCCGGAACGGCGAAAATTCCCACGACCTTCGGCATGATCGATTGCGTGTTGTGTCGAACGTGACGGGTAGCAGTATAGGGGCGCCGTCGGTGCATGGGGCGGGTGAGGGCGCCTGTTTCCGGCGTTCTTTCCGCCGTGCGGGCACCGTGTCCGTCCGTCGCGCGAAATGGCAGGATTTGACGTAACACGTCTATTGGAGACAGCTATCGAACTCCGGAGAATCAAGGGTGTTTTCAATGGAGGTCGATCATGACTGAGAACGTTGCAGGCATCACCATTCCCGATAGCCAACTGACGCGCGAGATCACCGAACTCGTCCGCGATACCGCGTCTCCGCTGCTGTTCCATCATTCCAGCCGCGTCTTCTATTTCGCGGCGCTCGCGGGCCAGCGGCGCGGGCTCAAATACGATCCCGAGCTGCTCTACTGTGGCTGCATGTTTCATGACATGGGGCTCACGCACAAACACAGCAGCGCGTGCGAGCGTTTCGAAGTGGACGGCGCCAACGCCGCCCGCGATTTCCTGAAGGGCAAGGGCATCTCGCAGCGGGATATCGACGTCGTATGGACTTCGATCGCGCTGCATACCACGCCGGGTATCCCGCAGCACATGCATCCGGTGATCGCGCTCGTTACCGCGGGCGTCGAGATGGACGTGCTGGGGCTGACGTATCCGGAATACAGCGACGTCGAGCGCGAGGCCGTCGTCCGTGCACATCCGCGTACGCCGCACTTCAAGGAAGACATCATTCAGGCGTTCTACGACGGGATCAAGCACAAGCCGGACACGACATTCGGCAACGTGAAGGCCGACGTGCTCGCCGACAAGGATCCGCATTTCCATGCCGGCAATTTCTGCAGCGTGATCCGGTCGTCCGCGTGGGCCGGCTGATTGCTCGCGGTAGGGCGCACGATCGCGGGTACGGGGGGGACTGGCGGCAGCGTCTCAGTGAGCGGGGTGGGTTGGCGTCGCGGCACAGGCCGCATCGCCGGCAGCAAAGTACCCGTTTATGGGAGTGCTGTGCGTTGCGCTGCCGGATGTTCAACCGATGCGGGTGTTCCAATGGCTTCCACGCTTCACGACGTACCCGACAGCCCCTGTGTCGGCGTGTGCTCGACACTGTTCGACGATGTCTGCAAGGGATGCGGCCGAATGGCCGACGAGGTCTCGCACTGGGTGTTCATGAACGACGACGAGAAACGCGCGACATGGGAACGCATCCGGCGCGAGGGCACGGCGATGCGTTTCCGTCGGGACGGACGGTGAATTGCCAGAAGCGGCGTTCCTTCCGGATGACGCGGCCGGCGCTTGGCGAACATCTCCCTGTTCGGGGCGAATCCCTCGACCTTGTCTGGAATGATGGGGCGGAGGAACGCGAACACATGAAACCAGTAAAAAAGTTGTTACGTGACAACCGCGTGATGTGAGTCCGGACTTTATATACTGAATAATTGCATCCCATCACCCAGGCGAATCTTCGATTCGCGATCACAGCAACCTGCCTCCAGACAGGTGGGTCACGTTCGCTCCCGCCTTCGCAGAGGCCCTGACGACCGCCACAGGCGCGCGCTCCAACCGGTTCCCGCACGCTCCCGGCAAAACGCCTATAATAATTGGGCAAATTGCCGGGAGAGGTCATGAGCACCATTGCTTTTCATCCTTCGGGCGTCGCGCATCCGCGTCAGGCCGAATTCACGATTCTCGAACAGTTGCTGGCGATCCGCGTCCGATCGGGGGCCGATCTTGCCGAGCTGGCGAGCGCACGCGTCGATGTCTCGGTGATCGACCGGTTGTCCGAGCGCGGGCTGAAATCGGACGAACTGGCCTTCATCATTCCGCGCCGCACGCTGAGTCATCGTCGCCAGGCGCACGAACGCCTGTCGCCGGAGGAATCCGACAAGGCGATCCGTCTCGCGCGCATCGTCGCGCAGGCGACGGCCACGTTCGGCGACCAGGACAAGGCGATGGCGTGGCTGCGCAACGGGCTCCAGCGCTTCGGCGGCCGCACGTCGCTCGACATGGCGAGCACCGAGCATGGCGCGCGGCTCGTCGAGGAAGTCCTCACGCAGATCGACGAGGGGTACTTCGCTTGACGACGCTGTGGCGGATCAGCAATTTCGCCGACCTGAAAGGCATCGGCGGGTTGCGCGCCGGCGGGCGCTGGCATTTCGCCGGGCAGCCCGTCGTGTATCTCGCCGAGCATCCAGCGCTCGCGCTGCTCGAGACGCTCGTTCATTTCGAAATCGCCACGGTCGCGCAATTGCCGAGCGGATACCAGTTGCTTCGCATCGAGGTGGCCGATTCGGTCGACATCGCCGAAATCGCGGAGGGCGACGCGCCGGACGACTGGCGAACCGACGTCGACTGGACCCGCAGCGCCGGCACAGAGTGGCTGCACACGCAGCCGAGCGCGCTGCTGCGCGTCCCGAGCGTCGTCGTGCCGCACGCGCACAACTTCCTGCTGAACCCGCTGCATCCGGCCGCTTCCGAGGTGCGTATCGCCGAAGTCATGCAATCGCCGTACGACACCCGGATTCTGCGGCTGATCCAGTCGAAGCCGGGCGAATAGGGAACCGGACGGCACGCAGCCCGTGCTCGGGCCAGTGCCAGTGCGGGATCAGCGCTCGTGTGCGGCGCGATCCGCAGCCGCATCGCGCCGCAGCGTCTGCCGGATGCGCGTGACCGTTCGTGTACTGACGAGACCGAGCATCGCACTGACGTCGGCATGTGTGTGGCCGGCGAGCAACTGGCGGCGCGCATACGTATTGCGCAGCACGCGCGGGCTCAGGTCCGCCGCGTGGAAGCCGATCGCGGTCAGTGCGTCGCGCACCACGAGCAGCAGGAACATGTCGTTCATCGCGCCACCGCCGCGCGGCGCGGGAAACAGCAACGCGGATGCCGGCGCGTCTGCCGAGCGCGCGCGCCAGGCGGCGAGCGGCGCCAGCGCGAATGCGGCGAGCGGGATTCGGCGCGCGGGCCGTGCGCGATCGCGCGGCACGGATAGCACCGGCGGTCGTGCGTCGAGATCGGGCGCGTCGCGCGTCGTCGCGCGTATCTCGGCCGACGTGATGCCACTCGCGAGCAGCAGCGCGACGATCGCGCGATTCCGGCAGTCGGCCGGCGTGTCGTCTGGTCGAGGCTGCACATGGCGCTGCAGCGCCGCGTCGGCATCGGGCGGCAGGTAGCACGGCTCGGGCTCGCCGTCCGGCCATGCGAGAGTGTGTGTCGCCCGGCCGGCCGGATGGATCGTGCGCACGCCGGTTTCGACCAGATGCCGGCACAGCCGGTCGATCAGCTTCGCGTAGCGCACGCGGGTCGACGTGCCGGGCGCACAGGTATGTTCGAGTTCCGCCAGGAAGGTCGCGACGTGGTCGGGACCGAACGAGGCCAGCGACACGTGCTGGGCGATCAGATGGCGCAGGAACCGTTCGAACATCGCGACGTGCTGCACGACCGATCGCTGCGCGAACGGCCGGCGATCGGCGCCGGTCGCGGCGGTTTCTTGCCATGCGAGGAAGGCGCCGACGGGGTCGTGAATCCAGCGATTCGTGTCCATGCACGATTTATAGCCGGAACGTGGAGACTCCGGCAATCGTTCCGATGGCCAGCGGCTTGGCTGGCCCGATGCAACCGGCGCGTCAGTGCGCGGTACGCGTGCCGTCGAAAGGCATCGCCAGGTAAAAGAGCAGCAGCGGGTTGAAGAAACGGAGCGCGGCCGGCACGCCGCTCTGGTTGGCGCGCGCGTGCAGGTCGATGCTGGCGAGCAGCTGGATGCCCATCACGCTGATCATCGCGAACACGACCAGCGCGATGCTTCCGCCCACGGCGGCTGGAATTGCATACGCGATCCGCGCGACCAGCGCGATGACGATGTTCCCCGAGTTTTTCTCCGAGGCGGTCGAAGCGATGGAAAGCGGTTTCGCGCGCGACGGCCGCGCAGTCGGCAAACACCGTCGGGCAGCAAGGTAACGACGTCACGACATCGGCTGAGCGAGCGCATCGCACTGCGATGCAGTGCAGCACGCCCCCAGCACGCGCATGCGGTGACGTTGCGCGCGCAACGTCCGGTCGCATTACGTCATTCCCTTATTGCGAAAAAATTTTTGTTCATGGGACTATCGAATGCGTTGCCGGCGCACCGAGGGGGTCGCAGGCAGCGTGATGTCCATCGCAACGACCTACAAGAACATCGGCAGACAATGAACAGAACAGCGATTTTTCCGTATGCGTCCGCGTTGCTCGCGGCAGCCTTGTTGACGGCATGCGGCGGCGACGTCGAGAACGAAGCAGGCCGCACGCCGACACCGTCCACCGATGCGAGCTGCCTCGCGGTCGACAACAGCGGTGCGACGGTCGTGGTGGGCTCGAACCAGCCGGGCGACCCGTCGCTGCCGGAAGCGTCGTCGGGCTATCGCACCGGGATGAAGCCGGTCTATGCGAAGACCTATCTGGTGGCCACGTCGAACGCGTACGCGAGCGCGGCCGGTTGCGCGGTGCTGAAGAAAGGCGGCACGGCCGCCGACGCGGCGGTCGCCGTGCAGGCCGTGCTCGGCCTGACCGTGCCCGAAGCGACGGGCCTCGGCTCGGGCGGCGTGCTGCTCTACTACGATGCGCGCGGCAAGACACTGCAGGCGTATGACGGCCGGGAAACCGCGCCGGCCGCCGCGACGGAGAACTACCTGCGCTACGTCGACGACGCGACCGACCAGTCCGCGCCGCTGCCGAACGCACGGGCGAGCGGCCGCTCGATTGGCACGATCGGCGTGCCGAGGCTGATCGAGGCGCTGCAGCAGGATCACGGCCGGCTGCCGTGGCAGAACCTGTTCGGCGATGCGATCACGCTCGCGACCAACGGTTTCCCGATCGGGGGCCGGCTCGCCGACGCGATCGCGTCGAACGCCGCGAACCTGAAGCGCGACCCCGAGGCTGCCGCGTATTTCCTGAACGCCGATGGTTCGCCGAAGACGCTCGGCACCGTGCTGAAGAATCCGGCGTATGCGCGCACGCTGACGCTGATGGCGCAGTCGGGCGCGAACGCGCTGTACACGGGGCAGATCGCGCAGGACATCGTCGCGAAGATTGCCACGACGAAGGGTGCGGACGGATCGACGCTCACGCCGGGCAAGACGACCGTAGCCGACCTCGCCGCGTACCAGGCGAAGCGCCGCGAGCCCGTGTGCACGACCTATCGCAGCTACTGGGTGTGCGGGATGCCGCCGCCGTCGTCGGGTGGCATCGCGGTCGCGTCGGCGCTCGGCATTCTCGAGAATTACGACCTGAAGTCGCTGAAGCCGACGGCGATCGATCTCGAAGGCGGCAAGCCGACCGTCGCGGGCGTGCATCTCGTTACCGAGGCCGAACGGCTTGCGTATGCCGACCGCGACAAATACGTCGCCGATACGGATTTCGTGCCGCTGCCGGGCGGCACGTGGAACACGCTGCTGAACAAGCCGTACCTGAAATCGCGCGCAGCGCTGATCGACCCGACCAAGAGCATGGGCACCGCACAGCCCGGCAATCTCGGCGCGGTGCCGCTCGGCGTCGACACGACGCTGATCGAGCACGGCACGAACCAGTTCACGATCGTCGACGGCGACGGCAACGTGCTGAGCGCGACGACGACGGTCGAATCGAGCATGGGCTCGTTTCACATGACCAACGGCTTCCTGCTGAACAACCAGCTGACCGATTTTTCGGCGAACCCGGTCGACAGCGCGGGTAATCCGGTGGCCAACCGCCTGCAACCGGGCAAGCGGCCGCGCAGCTCGATGGCGCCGACGATCGTGTTCGGTCAGGCCGCGGACGGCTCGCGCGGCGATTTCGTGATGGCGACCGGTTCGCCGGGCGGCGGCACGATTCCGCAATACGTGGTCAAGACGCTCGTCGGCGCACTGGACTGGGGCCTCGACGCGCAGCAGTCCGCCGGGCTCGTTGACTTCGGCGCGAGCAACAGTCCGACGACCGCGATCGGCGGCGAGCATCCGAACGTCAACACCGCGAACAACGGAGCGAACGATCCGCTGATCACGGGGCTGCTCGCGCTCGGGCACAAGGTGTCGACGTCCGCGCAGGCGAGCGGCGTCAACACGGTGATGCGCGTGACGGTCGGCCAGTCGCCCGCGTTGCAGGGCGGCACCGATCCGCGACGTGAAGGCGTCGTGCTCGGCGATACGTTTCGGCCATAATCGGGCGGAACGCGCGGCCCCGATCTGCCGGTATTCACCAACGGGCGGTCGGGGCCGTGCATCGTGAAGGAGTCGCAATGACGAATGCGCATCTGCGTGAAATGGACGCCATCCTGTCGGTGCCGGGCTTTTTCGATTTCCTCGGCGACCTGGATTGCGACCGCGCGCTGGACAGTCGCGATGCCGAGCCGTTCGATGCGCAGTGGATGGCGTCGTTCGACGAAATCGACGGCGATCCGGGCGCAGCGGTCAACCGGCCGGCCCTGGATGCACTGAGGGAAAAGGCGTTCAAGCTCGCGTTCGGCGCATCGGGGCATGCCGGCGTGGCGGCGTGCGTATCCGACGACATCGAACTCATCGCGAGGAGCCGGTTGTCGGGTCGCACCGATGGCTGGCCGACACGCATCCTTTGGAATGCTTATAGAAGCGGCCGGTTTCCCTGCTAGCCGCTTCACCTGTCTGGTTTCCCGATCCGTGGCGACCCGCCGCGTCGCCGTTGCGGAATGCACCGTGCGGCGTGCCTCCAGAGTCCCCCCGTCTACCGTCCAATCCCGCCGCAAGCCCCCGATTGTCAAACAGTGTGAGTCAATCGTCAGCATTTGCAACGGAAGTAACAGTCCCCGCAAATCAATCGTTTTGCGCGTCCGCGCCGCTACATTAGCTCCACCTGCCGCACGTCGCGGCGAGGCATGCGACAAGCCGCACGAAGGCGGCCCGCAGCAACAACGTCTTTGGGGAGAATGACCATGAACAAGATTCGTACGATTCTGGTGGGTGCTGCACTGACCGCGATGGCGACTTCGGCTGCGTTCGCACAGACGGCCCAGACCGGCGCCCAGGGTTCCGCAGGCGTCGGCGCGCAGGTTCAGACGCCGCTGCTCGGCGGTGGCGTGGGCCTGCAGGCTGGCGCCGGCGCGAATGCGGCAGGCTCGGGTTCGGGTGCGGGCAACGTCGTGGGCGGCGCGCTGAACGGCGTCGGCAAGACGGTCGGCGGCGTCGGCTCGGCAGCCGGCAATACGGTTGACGGCGCGACGCATGCGGTCGGTTCGGCAGCGGGCACGGCGAAGGAGGCCGCCGCATCGGCCGTCCACTCGACGAAATCGCACGTGAAGCATGTCGCAGGCACGGCAAAGAGCCACGCGCAAGGCGCGATGTCGACGGCGGGCGACGTCGCCGGCGGCGCGAAGGCGAAGGCCGGTGAGGCGCTCGAAGGCGCGACGAACTCGGTGCAGGGCGGCGCATCGGTCGGCGTGAAGGGTTCGGCGTCGGCACAAGGCGGCGCGCAGTAAGCGTCACGCTTCCCGACAGAGCCCGGCCCGCTTCGATGCGGGCCGGGCTTTTTTTGTTGGTGCGCACGGCGCGCCGTTCATCCCATCCTCGATACAGGGATGCGTCGGCGTTCTCCATCGATCCGGCGACGCGACGCGTACGGGCACCTTGCCCGATGCTCGCCGGCACGGGCCCGCAACGGGCGGCGTGCGCATCCTCTGCCCATTGCCTGCCCACCATGCTTAAATAGCGGGGCTCCCGGTGGGTTGCCGGGCCGCCGCGATCGCGGCGCCGGCCGATACGGGCATGCATGTCCGATCGACATCGTGACGACAGACGACACCAAAACGCCGTTCCGGCCAGCCCGGCGCGGCCCGATAACATTCCGAGGCCTCACGTCATGACCCTTCTGTTTCGTCTTCTCGCGCTCGCCTGCGCGCTCTGGCTGGCTGCCTGCGCAGCGCCGCCTCCGCCGTCCGCCAGCACCCATGCGTCCGCCGCCGCACCGGACGCCAGCGAACGCCGCGGGCTCGGCACTGCGTGGGGCGAGTCGGTACGATCCGAAACCCGCCAGGTCGATTTCGAGCGCGCGGATCCGGCGAAGCCAACGGATCTCGCGTCGGTCTACTACAACGATGCGTTGCCCGGACATCCGCCCGCGTCCCAGGTGCGCCGGTTGCCGACGCGCGTCGCGCTCGCCAACGGCGACATCGCGCTGTCGTTCACGGACGAAAAGGGCGCGCCGCTGCATCTCGCGCGCAGCGACGGCCGCTGGCACATGGCGGGCGTCGAAGGTTCGCGCTACATGATCGTGCTGCGCAACCAGGGGCGCCGCACGTTCGAGGTCGTGTCGACCGTCGACGGGCTCGACGTGCTGTCGGGGCGGCCGGGCCGCTATACGAACGGCGGTTACGTGCTGTATCCGGGCCGCACGCTGACGATCGAGGGCTTCCGCAAGAGCCGCGACGAAGTCGCCGCGTTCCGCTTCGCGGCGGTACCCGACAGCTATGTCGCGAACGCGAAGTACGGCGATGCCGCGAACGTCGGCGTGATCGGCGTCGCGCTGTTCGCGCAAAAGGAGAACGACGAGGAGGCGCTGCGCCGCAACGCGAATCCGTTCCCCGGCAATGACAACGGCTATGCACCGCCGCCGGTACCGCGCGGCGAGTGACGGCACGTCGTGGATCGGCCGCGTGCGTCGTGACGAACGACGCACGCGGGGCGACCCTGAATCGGCGCTGCCCGAACGACATGCCGACACATACGATGAACTTCACGACAATCCTGCGCGACTCATGCGGACACGGATCAGCCCGACGAAATCGATGGTGTTGAAGCTCGCGGCGCTGGCGTTGCTGGCCTCGAGTACCGCCGTTGCCTCCGCCGAAACGCCGGCGCCCGAATCGGTGCGGCTCGCCAACGGTCACGAGATCGAATGGGTGCGCCCGGGGTTGTTCGAGGTCGATGTCGCCCGCCACAAGAAATCGGCACTGAGCGTGCCGGTCGAGCTCCGCCGCGTATTGGCCGATGCATCGAGCGTCGCGTTCCCGTCGGACCGGGTGAAGCGGATCGACGGCAAAGACTATCTGCTGGTCGTCGTCAACCGCTCGTCGAACGTCCGTCCGACCGGATATTGCGGCGCGGGCGAAGAAGGGGCGCTGCACGTGCTGGAACTGCACGGCGCCCGTGCGGTACCGCGTTTCTCGCTGCCGGTTCAAAGCTGCATCGACTCCGTTTCGCTCGAAACCAACGATGGAGCGCAATCGCCCTACCTGGCGATCGCGTGGCGCGACGAACCGGCCGGTATCGACATCCGGTGGGAATATCTCGCACACGGCGGTCCAACGCATCGCTTTTTTCGTTTCGTGAACGGCTCGTTTGTCGAGGCCGAGGTTCCTCAGTAACACGGTCGCGCTGTGGCACGATGGCCGGTCGAGTTCGCATCGCGTGATTCCCCACCTTCCGGATCGACGGAGAGCCTCATGTCGTTACCCGCTTTCAGGTACCATCCCGACCCGCTGGCAACGGGCAGCGTGATCCGTTCGGATGCGCGCTGCGTGTGTTGCGGCGCTGCGCGCGGTTACGTGTACGCCGGCCCCGTGTATGCGGTCGACGAGTATGAGCAATGCATCTGCCCGTGGTGCATCGCCGACGGTTCGGCGCACGCGCGGCTCGACGCAGCCTTTACCGACACGTACGGCATCGGCGGCGGCGAATGGGACGCAGTACCCGACGCAGTCGTCGACGAAATCGCCTGTCGCACGCCGGGCTTTCAGGGCTGGCAGCAGGAACGGTGGTGGACGCATTGCGGCGATGGCGCGCAGTTCATCGGCCGTGCAGGCGCCGACGAACTGACCGCGCTCGGCCCGCAGGCTATTGCGTCGATTCGGGAATCGACCGGACTCGACGAGGGCGGCGAGTGGGTGCGTTTCTTTGCCGCACTCGACAAGGACGGCTCGCCGACAGCGTATATGTTTCGCTGCCTCCATTGCGGCGAACTCGGCGGCTACCAGGATTGCGACTGATGGTCTGGCTGGCGGCGTCGCACGGCGATCGCAGGCCCCCATCGTCATGAAACAGAGGAATCTTCGTGAAGTTCATCCACGCGGCAGACATACACCTTGACAGCCCGTTGCACGGCCTGAGCGCGTATCCCGATGCGCCGGCCGCGCAGTTGCGCAACGCGTCGCGCGAGGCGTTGCGGCAGCTCGTGGATCGTGCGATCGAAGAGGAAGTCGCCTTCCTCGTGATCGCCGGCGACCTGTACGACGGCGACTGGAAGGATCACAACACGGGCATCTTCTTCGGCCAGCAGATGGGGCGCTTGCGCAAGGCCGGCATCCGCGCGTTCGTCCTCGGCGGCAACCACGATGCCGAAAGCGAGATGACGAAGAAGCTGACGCTGCCCGACAACGTCACCGTGTTCGGCCACCGCAAGGCGGAAACCCACACGCTGCCGGAATTCGACGTCGCGCTGCACGGGCAGAGCTTCAAGGACAAGGCGGTCGTCGACAATCTCGCGATCGGCTATCCGGACCCGGTGCCCGGTTACTACAACATCGGCGTGCTGCATACGGCGCTCGAAGGCTATGCGGCGCACGCGAACTATGCGCCGTGCACGCTGGCCGAACTGCACGCGAAAGGCTACGACTACTGGGCGCTCGGCCATGTGCACGAATTTCAGCAATGGACGGGGCCGTCAACGGTGGTGTTTCCCGGCAACCTGCAGGGGCGTCATATCCGCGAGACGGGCCGCCGCGGTGCGGTGCTCGTGACGATCGAACAAGGCCGCACGCAGGTCGAGCGTCTGTATCTCGACGTGCTGCGCTGGGAAGCCGTGTCGGTTGACGCGTCCGATTGCCTGACGGTTGCCGACCTGTCGAGAAAGATCGGCCAGTCGCTGGAAGCGCTGCTGACCGTCGACGGCCACGTGCCGCGCGCGGTGCGCGTGACGGTCACGGGGCGCACGCCCGCGCACGGTCTCTTCTTCGGCCGCGCGCCGCAGTTGCGTGCGGAGGTGCTGAACCAGATCGGCATCATCGGCAACGAGCGGCTGTGGCTGGAGAAGGTCCGGCTCGCGACGTCCGCGGCCGATCATCAGCCGGGCGAAAGCGAGCAGCTTGAAGCGCTGGAGGACCTGAAGCAGATCCTGGCCGACGCCGCGCGCGATCCGGATTTCCTCGAACTGCTCGAACGCGACCTGAAGCCGTTCGTCGGCAAGGTGCGCAGCGACGTGAAGGAAGAGGTGCCGTTGCTGGCGATGGCACGTGCGGGCGAGCTCACGGCGCTCGTTGAACAGGTCGGGCCTGCTCTGCTCGCGCGGCTGGCGAGGGGGGAGTAAGCGATGCGCATCAATCAGCTCGATCTGATCAAGTACGGCAAGTTTACGGACGAGACGCTGCGTTTCCCGTCGGCCGGTGAGGATTTCCATGTGATCGTGGGGCCGAACGAGGCCGGCAAATCGACGATCCGCACGGCCGTGTCGGAACTGCTGTTCGGGATGAAGCTGCAGACGCCGCTCGATTTCCTGCACAGCACGCCCGAGCTGCGGATCGGCGGCGTGCTGGAGAGCGGCACGGGCGAACTCGCGTTTCACCGCGCGCGCGGGCGCAGTCCGCTGCGCACGCCCGCCGACGACAAGCTGCCCGACGACTATCTGGCCGCCATCCTCGACGGCGCCACGCGCGAATTCTTCGAGCAGATGTTCGGGCTCGATCATAGGCGTCTGGTCGACGGCGGCCGGAGCATTCTCGACGCATCCGACAAGCTCGGCCAGGTGCTGTTCGAATCGGCCGCCGGTGTCGGCAGCCTCGGGCCGGTGCGTGAGGAGCTCGATGCGCGTTCGGTCGAGCTCTGGGCACCGCGTCGCAGCGGCAGTGCGTTCGCGCTCGCCGAATCGTCGTTCAACGAAGCCGTGACCGAACTGAAGACGGTCCAGGTGCGCACGCGCGACTGGGTCGAACGCAAGGACGCGCGCGAAGCGGTTGAACAGCAGATCGAGCAGGCGCGCGCCGAACAGCGCCGGCTCGAAGCGCTGCGCTCGAAGCTCGAACGCGTGCGGCGGCTGGCGCCGTACCTGAAGGAGCTGACGGTCAAGGACGCGGCGCTGGCGGAACTGGGCGCGGTCGTCGAGTTGCCGCCCACCGCGTATGCGGATCTGCTGAAGGCGCAGGGCGATCTCGCGGCCGAACAGAAGGTGCTCGAGGAGCGTCGTGCCGACCTGCTCGCGAAACGGCAGGCGCGCGATGCGATCGACGCCGATGCCGACACGCTGGCGCTCGAAGTGGACATTGAAGCGCTCGATCGGCTGCGCGGCGCGTGCATGAATCACGCACAGGATCTGCTGCTGCTTGGTGCAGACGTCGAGCGGCACCTGTCCGCCGCGTTTGCCGCGGCCGCCCAGCTCGACTGGCCGACGGACGAGGTGTCGCTGCGTGCGTCGCTGCCGACGGCGCTGTCGCTGAAGACCGTCGCCAACCTGTTGCGCGAGCACGGCGCGCTGCACCAGGCGCTTGCCGGTGCGCGCGAGTCGCTCGACGAACGCACGCGCGAGCTTGCGCAGGTGCGGGAACAACAGGCGCGCCTGTCGACCGTCGATGTGCCGGAAGCGCTGCGTGCGGCGCTGGCCGATGCGCAGGGCTTTCGCAACAGCGGCCAGCGCGAGCAGGCGTTCGAACATGAAATCGCTGCTGCCGACAGCGCGCTGGCGGGTGCACTCGATGCGCTCGGCCAATGGCGCATGCCGGTCGACACGCTGCGGGCGCTCGACGTGCCGTCGGCGGCGCGGCTCGGCGCGCTGCTGAAGGAAGACAGCGAACGCGCGAGCGCCGCCGCTGCGGCACGCGACGCGCGGGACGGCGCGCTCGAAGAGCTCGAGCGGCTCGAACTGCAGGAGAAGCATTTCGCGGAGAACCACAAGGTCGTCACGACCGCCGACGTGCTGGCGGCGCGTGCGCGGCGCGACGGCGCATGGGGCGATATCCGCAGCGGCGCGGTCGATCTCGTCACGGGCGCACCTGCGGTCGACGACGCGATTCGCCTGGCGGACGAACTCGTCGATGCGCAGCTCGGCGCGACGCAGGCGGCGGCGACGTTGCAGTCGCTGCGTCAGCAGGTCGAATCCGCGCGCGCCGGCGTGACGCGCAGGCAGGCCGCGCTGGAAGAGCGCGAGCGTGAGTTCGCCGCGCATCGCGACGCGTGGGCTGCACTCGCGACGACGGCCGCGGTGCCCGGCATGCCGCTGGCGGCGATGGGCGACTGGCTTGCGAAGCGCGACACGGTGTTCGCCGCGCAGGCCGACCTTGATCGGCAGCGCCGCGAATTCGACACGATTCGCGCCGCACGGGCCGGTGCCGAAGCCGCGTTGCGCGCGGCGCTGCGCACCGTGTCGCGAGGCGGCGAGTCGGATGGCCTGGCAGCGCTCGTCGCGAGCGCCGAGACCTTCGTCCAGTCGGCCGAAAAGGCGCTCGCGCAACAGGACAGCCTCGAGGATCGCGCGCGGGAAGCCGAACGCGGGTGTGCGACGGCGCAGTCGCGCGCCGGCCACGCGCAGACGGCCTACGATGCGTGGCAAGCGCAATGGCGCGCCGCGCTGGCCGACGCAAAGCTGTCCGCGAGCGCGGCGACGCTGGCTGCGGCGGAAGGGGCGCTCGGGCTCGCCAACGCTGTGACGGCCGAACTGGCCGATGCCGATGCGCCGCGCAACCGGATCGCTGCCATCCGCGCGGAACTGGCCGCGCTCGAGGCGGGGGCACGGCGACTGGCCGCGGCGCTCGCCCCGGAATGGCTGACGAGCGGTGACTGGCCGGACGTCGCGCGCCGGCTGACGATGCGCCTCGCGGCCGCCCGGGAAATTGCACGTGCGATCGGTCGTGCCGACGAGGCCGTGCGGCAGGCCGACGGCAAGGTCGCGGATGCCGCCGCCGCGGTGGCCGGTGCCGATGCGCGCATCCAGCCACTGCTGCAACTGGCCGGCGTAGCGTCGATCGACGCGGCGCTGCCGCTGGCCGAACGCTCGGATCGCCAGCGCCAGCTTCGGCAGGCGGTCGATGCCGCGCACGAGGCACTGGTGCGCGATGGCGACGGCCTGTCCCGGTCCGCCGTCGAAGCCGAAGTCGCGGAGCAGGACATCGTCGACGTACCGGCGCACCTTGAAGCGGTGAAGCAGTCGCTCGGCGATGTCGGCAAGCGGCTCAACGAGCTTTCCCAGCAGCAGGTCGTGGCCGATCAGGCGTTCGGCGCAATCGATGGGCAGGCGAATGCCGCCGTTGCCGAGTCGAAACGGCAGGAAGCGCTGGCGGCGATGGGCGATGCAGCCGAGCAGTACCTGGAGGCGGCCACCGCGAGCCGGCTGCTGAAGTGGGCGACGGATCGCTATCGCGACCAGAAGCAGGGGCCGATGCTCAGGCGCGCGGGCGAAATTTTTTCGGGGCTCACGCTGGGCGAATTCGCGCGGCTGACCGTCGATACCGAACGGACGCCGCCCGCACTCTATGCACGACGGACGAAGGGCGCATCGGTCGAGGTCGCGGGGTTGAGCGAAGGAACGCGTGACCAGTTGTTCCTCGCGCTGCGGATCGCGGCGCTGGAGCTGCAGCTCGGCAGCCGGACCGCGCTGCCGTTCGTCGCCGACGACCTGTTCATCAACTTCGACGATGCGCGCGCGAAGGCCGGGCTCGACGCGCTGCGCGATCTGTCGACGCGCACTCAGGTGCTGTTCCTGACGCACCACGACCACCTGCTGCCGCTCGTGAGGGATGTATTCGGCGCGCGGGTCAACGTGGTCGAGCTGCAGCGCGCGCCGGTGGGTGCGTGACGCGCGGCGTGCGTGGAGGCCGGCGCTCGGGCAGGGTCATCGCAAGCAGGTAGTATGTGCGGTTCCGAAATGCCCGCGGCCGGTTCTGCCGGTCGCGGGTCAGGCCACACGAGGGGGGAATATGAAAAAGCTGGTAGCCGCCATCGCGTTCGCGGCGGACAAGCATCGCAATCAGCGGCGCAAGGACGAAGAAGCGTCGCCGTACATCAATCATCCGATCGCGCTTGCCGACGTGCTGGCCAACGAGGCCGGCGTCGAGGACGAACGGGTGATCGTCGCGGCGGTGCTGCACGATACCGTCGAGGATACCGAGACGACCGAGCAGGAACTGCTGAGGCTGTTCGGCAAGGACGTGGCGGACATCGTGATGGAAGTCACCGACGACAAGTCGTTGCCGAAGGAGGAGCGCAAGCGCCTGCAGGTCGAGCATGCGGCGACCATCAGCCGGCGCGCGAAGCTCGTGAAGCTGGCCGACAAGATCTGCAACCTGCGCGACATCGCGCGGCATCCGCCTGCGGACTGGCCGCTCGAGCGCAAGCAGGCGTACTTCGACTGGGCGAAGTCGGTCGTCGACCCGATGCGCGGCGTGCATCCCGGTCTCGAGGCGATCTTCGACACCGCCTACGACGCCAGGCCGGCGGACTGAGGCGCCTGCATGCGATCGACCCGATCCGTCGGATCCGCCGCGCCGCAATCGCCGGTCGTGGCGGGTGTCGATGTGGGCGGGGAAAAGAAGCAATGCGATCTCGTGATCCTGCGCGGAACGACGGTCGTCTGCCGCGAGGCGCAGATCGCGCCCGAGGCGGTGCCTGCGCTGTGTCTCGCCTATGACGTCGTGGCCGTCGGTGTCGACGCACCGAGCCTGTGGTGGGCGGGGAGCGGGCGCCGGGCGGCCGAGCAGGCGCTCGCGCGCGAGCGGATCTCGTGCTTTCCGACGCCGTCGCGGGAGCAGGCGGTCGCGAGCACGTCTGGCTTCTTCGACTGGATGTTCATGGGAGAGCGCGTCTACCGCGCGCTCGCGGACGCCTATCCGCTGCTGACCGGCGCGCGCTATGCGGGCGGGCGCGCGAGCTTCGAGACCTATCCATATGCGATCACCTGCGCGATGCTGGGCAAGTCTGTTGCGTCGGCAAAGCAGAAACGCAACCAGCGCCGGCAATTGCTGGAGCGACTGGGGATCGACGTGTCGACGCTGAAGTCCGTCGATGCGCGAGACGCGACCCTTTGCGCGTTGACGGCGCAATGCGTCATCGACGGGAACGCGCATGCGTATGGCGATGCGGAGGGCGGATATATCCGCGTGCCGATCGTGAGCGAGACGATCGTTCTCGATGCGCGGTAGCTGCGTCCCGCGGCCGGGGCGTAGAGATAAGGTGAGCTTTTGCGGGAGCGAAGCAGCCGGTGTGTCGACAAAGGTGTCAGGCGGCGACTGTCAGCCGGCAAGCATCGGGATGGCTGGCGCACACGACGTGACGCCGGTGCGCGACGCGATCCCGAGCGGCGCTGCTCAATCCTCGAGGATGGCTTTCGGCACGCTGGCCAGATCGCAGGCTTGCGCCTGCTCGAAGTAGCCTTCGGCATCGTCGATCATCACGACTGCGACGTCGATCAGCTCGTCGAGCCGTTGCAGCAGCGAATCACGCCACTCGATGTCTTCGTCGCGCTCGGGCGTCTTGTCCAGCTGCTCGATGATCGAGTCGGCCGTCTGCAGGAAAGGAATCGCCTGCTGATAGTTTTCGATCGAGACCATCGCCGCGTTGCGCGCGCCGACGAGTCGCTCGCGGTGTTCGTCCGCCAGTTCGGATTCGCCGCTGATTCGCGGCAATACATCCGAGATGCGTTGCAGAAGTGGCGGAGCCTGTTCTTCCAGGATGATGGCGCGCTCGCGCAGCGCTGCATATTCGTCGCGAAGGTCGGCGTCGCCGGGTTGAATGGTGCTGTCCATCGTGGATATGAGTGCGTGGTTCGGTCGCGGCATGATACTCGACAGCACCCGGTTCCTTGCCGGTTCCGTGGCTTCCTATATGGAAGGCAGAGCGGCTTGCGTCATATCTATGGGAGGCGGCTTCCATCGCGATGGGCGGCCTGTTGAGCCCGAAGCCCCCGTGCGCGGCAGCGCACGGGGGCTTTTTCAAAATATTTTCACAAAGGGGCTTGCGTAGTTGGGGGCGGCTGCCTACAATCACGCCTCTTTCGCGCAACGGAAACGCGGCGCGGAAGAGGGAAGCAAGGTTGGCGGTGTGCTGGAGTCTGAAGCGCGCCACTGGCCTGGAAGTTGAGCCCCGCAGTCGCAACGATGTAGTGAAAAAAGTTGTTGACGAAATGCGAAACACGGTTCATAATCTCGCTTCTCTGCTGCTGAAAACGCAGCGCTGCTGAGAAACACGAAGTTCCT
>NZ_JAUJQH010000048.1:0-23875 GCF_030482905.1 Burkholderia sp. AU45251
TGCCGGTCTTCCCGCAGACGTCGTCGCTCGCCTACCACGGCGCGACGATCAACCTCACGAAGCAGAGCTTCGGCGGCGACCAGACGGGCGCGGTGATGATCTCGAAGTTCATCAAGCCGGGTACGGTGTCGACGGTCGCGTACAACCACTATTCGATGCTGAAGAGCGTCGAGGACATCTTCGGGCTCGACCATCTCGGCTATGCAGGGCAGGCTGGCCTGCAAGGCTTCGGCAATGACATCTTCACGAACCTGTGAGATGCGGCGGATGCTAGGCGATGTGTGTCGAAGCGGGGGCTGGCGCGCGCTGGGCGCGGCGCTGGCGATCTGGGCCTGCGCCGCGCCGGCCGGCGCGACCGGGCCGAGCGACGCGGCGGCCCTCGGCAAGCTGATGTTCTTCGATCCGTCGTTATCGGCGTCGGGCAGGATGTCGTGCGCGACGTGCCACAGTCCCGAGCACGCGTACGGGCCGCCGAACGGCCTGGCCGCGCAGTTCGGCGGTGCCGATCTGAAGCGGCAGGGCACGCGCGCGGTGCCGAGCCTGCGCTACGTGCTGAACCGTACGCCGATCTGGTCGCATCCGCAGGCCGCCAGCGTGGCCGAGCGGCTGACCGAAACCGATAACGCGCCGATCGGCGGCTTCGGATGGGACGGGCGCTTCGACCGGTTGCGCGATCAGGCGAGCTTTCCGCTGCTGAATCCGGATGAGATGGCGAACCCGAGCGCGGAGGCTGTCGTCGCGAAGCTGCGGCGCGCGCCGTATGCGAATCGCTTCCGCAAGGTATTCGGCGAGCATGCGTTCGACGACTCGAAGCAGGCGTTTGCGAATGCGGCGCTCGCGATCGAGCGTTTCGAACTCGAGGATCCGAGTTTTCGCCCGTACACGAGCAAGTTCGACTACTACCTGGACGGCAAGGTCGAACTGAGCGCGCAGGAGATGCGCGGCAAACGGCTGTTCGACGATCCCGCGCGCGGCAACTGCGCGTCGTGCCATATCGACCAGCCGGGCGTGAACGGCGCGCATCCGCTGCTGACCGACTTCACATTCGAGGCGCTTGGCGTGCCGCGCAACCGAGAGTTGCGCGCGAACGCGAATCCCGATTACTACGACCTCGGGTTGTGCGGCCCGGTGCGCGCCGACCAGTCCGCCGACCAGTCGAATTGCGGGCTGTTCAAGACGCCGACGTTGCGCAATACGGCCACGCGCCGTGTGTTCTTCCACAACGGCCGTTTCCACACGTTGAAGGACGCGCTGCGATTTTACGTGCAGCGCGACACGAGCCCGGAGAAATTGTACGTATCCGATATGCATCGGCATGTCGTCAAATTCGACGATTTGCCCGCGAACCTGCGAAGCAACGTCGATACGACGGACGAGCCGCTGACACGCAAGCGCGGCGAGCCGCCGGTCTGGAGCGAGGCGGACATCGCCGACGTCGAGGCCTTCCTTTCGACGCTCAATGACGGCTACGCATCAAAGCATCCGCCATCCCCTGGCCGTTGAGTCCCTTCGCAACTGGCGCGTATGGCGCGCGTTTTCAAAGGACTTCGTCCAACCTCGGCTGCGTTAAGGTATCCGCTTCCCGGAAATCCGCGAGGAACCGAAAATTGGAGGACGGCCCTATGCCCTCCGTCAAGCGTTAGGGGCTGACTTGGGCTGTAAATGGCGCCGTCGCGCAGCATGGCGAACAGGACGCTCACTCTGCATCGGATTGCGGACGTGCTTCTCGATAGGCGGGCAACCTTCCAAAGACGACTTTTCTGAGAATTCCCGTGCCCAAGGACACCTTTTCTGAGATGGGCTGCGTCGGGTTGCCTCAAAAAAGATGTCCGCAGTCTCAATAAGTTGTCTTTGAATAAAAGGTGAGATATTGGCGGCTGGCCTCGTGACACCGAACGAGATTGCGGCGAATTGCAGAGCCGATGTGCCGGCTCAAGCTATCGCGATCTAGGCGCCTTCCGGCAATTATCATTTGCGGCTTTACGGTAGTCATCTATCGAGAACGTCGAGTGACTCCCAACGCTTCCGGGTCGCGTCATGCCAGATCTGGCGACGCCGATCCTGAACGTCATTTTTCGACGACTCCTTTCTCCCAGCCAGCGGCCCGGTTGCAGCATTCCGGCTCGAACAAGTCGTGATTGCATATCGCATGGAAGCGGGCGTTGACAGTCCGTTCCTTGCCGGGACCAATTTTGGCGACTGCAGTTTTCATGTTGTCGTAAATGCCGCGACGCGGCACCCCATCGAGCGCGTCGATAGCTCCCGTCATAGCCAGCGGCGCGCAACGCCTCGTACATCTGCGTTGCTGTTTTCGATGAAAAAACTTGCCGCAAACGGGTCGGTTTGGGTCGGCTATCGACAGCCTGACGGTAAAACCAATCGAATTCCGAATTTGTCTAGTCATCCTTGAGAAATGCATGCTGTGTTCGCACCATTTCCGTGCTTGCTTTCCCTATATTGATGCGTGCCTGATATCGCTTTTTAGGGGATTTCCCGCGTTTTTTCGATTTTCCGTACTCGCTTCTTGCTCGTCCATTTTTCTTCTTGCATGCTTGTATATACAAATTCCTGAGGCGGCTTGCTGCTCCGAAGGGATGGTGAACTTCAACGCAAGGAGAAACTCGTGAACGGCAAGCGCATCAAGTGGGCACTCAGGACGATCGGCGTCATCACGGCTGCAGTGGCAACGCTCGCGGCTCCCGTACAGGCAAAGGAGTGGAAGACGGTGACGGTGGCGCTCGAAGGCGGCTATGCACCGTGGAACCTCACGCTGCCCGGCGGCAAGCTGGGCGGTTTCGAACCGGAGTTGCTCGCCAACGTGTGCGAGCGGATCAAGGTGCAGTGCAACTTGGTCGCGCAGGACTGGGACGGGATGATCCCCGGCCTGCAGGCGGGGAAGTTCGACATCCTGATGGATGCGATTTCCATCACGCCGGAGCGCGAAAAGGTCCTGCTGTTCTCGCGCCCGTATGCGGCGACGCCTGCGACGTTCGCCGTCACCGATACCAAGATCCTGCCGAAAGCCGCGCCCGGCGCGCCGATCGTCAAGCTGTCGGGTGACGCGAATGCGGACAAGTCCGCCGTCGACGCACTGCGCAAACAGTTGAAGGGCAAGACGATCGGTATCCAGTCGGGCACTGTCTATACGAAATTCATCAACGACAGCTTCAAGGACATCGCGTCGATTCGCGTGTACAAGACCTCGCCCGAGCGCGATCTCGACCTCGTCGCCGGGCGCATCGATGCATCGTTCGACGACGTCACGTACTACGCGGCGAACAACGCGAAGAAGGACAACGCGTCGATCGTGCTCGCGGGGCCGAAGCTTGGCGGGCCGATCTGGGGGCCGGGCGAAGGGCTCGCGTTCCGCAAGCAGGACGCCGATCTGAAGACGAAGTTCGATACGGCGATCGGCGCGGCGCTCGCAGATGGCACGGTGAAGAAGCTTGCCGACAAGTGGTTCAAGACCGACGTCACGCCGTAAGCGCGCATTCGACCGCCGCCGCGTAAGCGCCTCGCGCGACGCGCGGCGGCAGGCATCCTGCGGATTCACTCAACGCTTGCCGGGAGGCACGCATGGCGATTCTAGAAATGCTCGGCTTCGGAACCGAAGGCTGGGGCGGTGTGCTGCTGCTCGCGGCGCTGATGACGGTGGCACTGACGCTCGCCGCACTCGCGGTCGGCGCCGCGATCGGCGCGGCGATCGCGGCGGCAAAGCTGTCACGCTACCGCAGCGCCCGCCTGCTCGGTGACCTGTACACGACGGTATTTCGCGGCGTGCCCGAACTGCTCGTCATCTATTTGTTCTACTTCGGCGGCTCGACGCTCGTCACGGCCGTCGGCCAGTGGTTCGGCGCGGAAGGTTTCATCGGCGTGCCGCCGTTCGTGATCGGCGCGCTCGCGGTCGGGATGATCTCGGGCGCTTACCAGGCGGAGGTGTATCGCGCGGCGGTGCTCGCGGTGTCGAAGGGCGAGCTTGAAGCAGCGCGCTCGATCGGCATGCCGAGCAGCATGGTGCTGCGCCGCATCCTGGTTCCGCAGGTGCTGCGCTTCGCGCTGCCCGGTATCGGCAACGTGTGGCAACTGAGCCTGAAGGACTCGGCACTGATCTCGGTCACCGGCCTCGCCGAGCTGCTGCGCACGAGCCAGATCGCCGCCAATTCTACCCATCAGTACTTCGTGTTCTTCGTCGCGGGCGGTGCGTTGTACCTGCTGATGACGGGCTTGTCGAACCGCGTGTTCAACCGGGCGGAAGCCATCGTCGGCCGGTCGTTCCGCCGCAATTTCGCGCGCAACTGACGGAGAACGTGCATGTCCATCGATTTCGACTTTCTCTTCGATACGCTGCGCCAGTTGCTCGCGGCCGTGCCGACCACGCTCGGCCTGTTCTTCGCATCGCTCGTGCTCGGCGGCCTGCTGTCGCTCGTGATCGTTACGATGCGCGTGTCGCCGCGCTGGCTGCCGAACCGCTTCGCACGGGCTTACATCCTCGTGTTTCGCGGCTCGCCTCTGCTGATCCAGATGTTCCTCGTGTATTACGGGCTCGGCCAGTTCGGCGTGATCCGCGAGAGCTTCATGTGGCCGCTGCTGCGCGAGCCGTACGCCTGTGCGGTACTGTCGCTCGCGCTGTGCACGGCAGGCTACACGGCCGAGATCCTGCGCGGCGGGCTGATGGCCGTGCCGATCGGGCAGATCGAGGCCGGCTATTCGATCGGTCTGTCGGGCTTCGCGCTGCTGCGGCGCGTGATCGGCCCGATCGCGCTGCGCCAGTGTCTGCCCGCGTATTCGACCGAAGCCGTGCTGCTCGTCAAGTCGACCGCGCTGGCCAGCCTCGTCACCGTGTGGGAAGTGACGGGCGTCGCGCAGCAAATCATTCAGCAAACCTACCGGACGACCGAAGTGTTCGTCTGCGCCGCCGTCATCTATCTGGGCCTGAACTTCATCGTCGTGCGCGTGCTCGGTGCGCTCGAATGGCGGCTCTCGGGGCACCTGCGTGCGCCGAAGTCTTCCGGTGCGCCGGCCGCAGCGAACCGCAATGCCCCGCGCGTCGCATCCTGAGCGCGCCATTCCTTCCTGGAGAATTCGATGAATACCGCTGCTCCCGTTGCGCTGTCGGTCAGAAACATCCACAAGTCGTTCGGCGATCATCATGTGCTGAAGGGCATTTCGCTCGACGCGCATGAGGGCGACGTCATCTCGATCCTCGGTGCGAGCGGATCGGGTAAGAGCACGTTCCTGCGTTGCCTGAATCTGCTCGAGACACCCGACGACGGTTCCGTTGCACTCGCGGGCGAAGAACTGGCGATGAAGCGCGCACGCGACGGCAAACTGCACCCGAGCGACCGGCGCCAGGTCGACCGGATCCGCTCCCAGCTCGGGATGGTGTTCCAGAACTTCAACTTGTGGTCCCACATGACGGTGCTCGACAACCTCGTCGAAGGGCCGCTGCGTGTGCAGAAGCGCAGCCGCGCCGAAGCGGTCGAAGAGGCCGAGGCGCTGTTGGCTCGCGTCGGTCTCGCGGACAAGCGCGGCTACTATCCCGCCCACCTGTCGGGCGGTCAGCAACAGCGTGTCGCGATCGCCCGCGCGCTCGCGATGCATCCGAAAGTGATGCTGTTCGACGAACCGACTTCGGCACTCGACCCCGAGCTGGTCGGTGAGGTTTTGCGCGTGATGCGCTCGCTCGCGGAGGAGGGGCGCACGATGCTGGTCGTCACGCATGAAATGGGCTTTGCGCGACACGTATCGAATCGTGTGATGTTCTTGCATCAAGGCGAAGTCGATACGGACGGGGCACCCGACGAAGTCTTCGGCGGCCAGACCTCCGAGCGCTTCCGGCAATTCGTGTCGAGCCACCACGATCGCACCACGAACTGAGGCCGCCATGACCGTATTTCGTGCGGCACGGCCGCTTGACTGGCGACAGGTTGCGACGGTGGCAGCAGGCGCACCACTTGCATTGGCCGACGACGCCCGCACGCGTGTCGTTGTCGCTCGTGAACTTGTCGACGAAATCGTCGCACGCGGTATTCGCGCGTACGGCGTTAACACGGGTGTCGGTGCGCTGTGCAATGTGATCGTATCGCCCGCTCAACAGAGCGAGCTGTCGCGCAATATCCTGATGAGCCATGCAGTGGGCGTCGGTGTGCCGCTCGGCGCGGCGGAAACGCGCGCGATCATGGCAGCGGCGATCAACAATTACGCGCACGGGTATTCGGGCGTGCGTGTCGACGTCGTCGAGCAGCTCGTCGCGCTGCTCGAGCACGATTGCCTGCCCGAAGTGCCGGCGCACGGTTCGGTCGGCTACCTGACCCACATGGCTCACGTCGCGCTCGTCTGCATCGGCCACGGTCATGCGCGATATCGCGGTGAGCGGATTCGTGGCGACGAGGCGCTGCGCCGTATCGGCCGCGACCCGCTCGTACTTGGCGCGAAGGAGGGGTTGAGCCTCGTCAACGGGACGCCGTGCGTCACGGGCCTGGCCGCGCTCGCGCTTGCTCGCGCGGAATGGTTGCTCGACTGGGCCGACTGGATTGCGGCGATGAGCTTCGAGAACCTTGGCGGGCAACTTGCCGCATTTGATCCGACTTCGCTCGCGCTGCGGATTTCGCCCGGTATCGAAAAGGTCGGTGCCCGTTTGCGTGCGCTGCTGGCGGACAGCGGGATGCTTGCAGCGGCGAGTGGCCGGCATACGCAGGATCCGCTCAGCTTGCGCACTATTCCGCACGTGCATGGTGCGGCGCGTGATGTGTTCGACGTCACGACTGAGGTGGTCAATCGCGAACTCGCGTCTGTTACCGACAATCCGATCGTTGCCGGCACGCGGGATGCGCCGGTCGCACAATCGCAGGCACATGCGGTCGGCGCGGGCATCGCGCTCGCGATGGACAGCCTCGCGGCGGCGATGGCCCAGGTCGCGGCGATCGCCGAGCGGCGCCTCGATCGGCTCGTGAATCCGCTCGTCAGCGGGCTGCCGGCGTTTCTCGCGACACCGGGCGGCAGTTGTTCGGGCTTCATGATCGCGCAGTACACGGCGGTCGCGCTGGTCGCGCAGAACCAGCGACTCGCGGCACCGGCGAGCCTCGACGGCGGCATCACGTCAGGGCTGCAGGAAGATCACCTGTGTCATGCGACGCCGGCCGCCCTGAAGGCGCTCGACATCATCGAGAATACGACGCGCGTGCTCGCGATTGAACTGCTGGCCGCCGCGCAGGCGTATGACTTGCAGGTTGACACGGCGGGGCGGCCAGCAGCGTCGACCGATGCACTGTGGCGGTGTGTGCGAGAGCGTGTGCGAGCGTATCAGGATGACCGGCCCCTCGCGGACGATATCGCGATTGCGGTAGGTATCGTCGCTGGTGTGCCGCCATCCATGCGTTGAGAACGGACTGCGTGCCGAAGAGCGGTACGCCGGCAAGCGGATCATCCATCATTCATTCGGCTGAGGGCGTATGAGCGAACCGGAACAGTGCGCACAAACCCGACTGCTGGTTACACCGGGCGACGACGTGCCGGCCAGAACGTTGCCGGCGTACCAGCAAATCAAGCGATATGTTGTTGAGCGGATCGCGAACGGCGACTGGAAGCCTGGTGGTGTCATTCCGACTGAGGCCGAGCTCGGCAAGGAGTTCGGTGTGGCCCGAATGACAGTGTCCCGCGCGCTACGCGAGCTGACTGCCGAGCGCGTACTGAACCGCGTTCAGGGCGCCGGTACATATGTCGAACGGCGACGTTACGAATCGACCGTGCTAGAGATCCGCAACATCGCGGATGAAATCTCCGAGCGCGGGCATCGGCACAGTGCGCGGGTCCTGCTCATCGAACGCAGTGACGAATCGGAAGCGATCGAAGTACTCGGGCTCCGTTCAGGGCCGGTATTTCATTCGCGCATCGTGCATTACGAGAATGATGAGCCGATCCAGTTTGAGGATCGCTACGTCAACCCGGCATTGTTTCCCGCATACCTGGAGCAGGACTTCACGATCGAGACACCGAACCATTACATGGTACGGCTCGCACCCATCCAGCGAGCGGCGTTCCAGATCTATGCCCAGAAGCCCGATGCACAGGTGCGTCGGCATCTCCTCATGGAAATCGGCGAGCCATGCCTGCTGCTTAAGCGTCGCACATGGGTCGGCGAGCACGTCGCAACGTCGGTCAGGCTGTGGCATCCGGCGTCACGGTTTCATCTGGCTGGAAATGTGTAGAGGCGACGGCCTCACATCGCAAGGCCCCAACGGCCCATTGCGGGTGAGCGGCCTCGGAGATCCCGGGGATACCAGAAGCGCGTCCCCGGAACGCCGCCGGAGATATCGGCACTGCTTTTCTCCCAGCGAGGGCTATCGGACGCAGAACGGTCGACGAAGCGCTGCATGGGCAGGGCTGGCGGCAACGTACGCCCGGGCAGACGTGGCCACCGCCCGTCCGTCGGCTATCGCGTGATCACTTCGTCCGCCAACGTCGTGCCGGCGCGGCCGCGCGTGGCGTCCTCGAGGCTGACGATGGATTGAGCGATCGCCTCCGTTGTGGCGAGTGTGGTAATCGCGCCGGTGCGCAATGCGCCGAGGACCGCCGTCGTCTTGGTGTTCTCGCTGGCCACCGCGATCACATTCGGAATCTGCTTCAGTTCATCGAGGCTGAGGCCGATGACGCGATCCCGGACCGGTGTGAGCACCGGACGGCCGGCGATGTCGATGAAGTGATAGCCCATCAGGTCGCCGATTGCTCCGCACTGTCGGAGTTCTGCGATTTCATCCGGTGAAAACCAGCCGGTGCGGACCATGTTGCTGTCTTCGTTGATGTCGCCGATTCCGACCAGTGCGACATGCGCGCGGCGAGCTTTGTCGAGGGTCGACTTGACGGCATCGTTGTTAAGTAATCCTTCCCTGACTTGCATGTCACTCACCAGCGCAGGCGCGTAGAGCGTCTCGCTGGCGCCGCCGAGCCGAGTGGCAAGGCGCCGGCTGATGTGGTCGGCGTTCATCATCTCGCCGCCACGGTAGAACCCGCCGATCGCGCAGACGAAAGTGGATGAGCGCTGTGTCGACGAGATCGCATGTTCCGAAATGGCGTTGATGTTGCGCCCCATCCCGACGGCGACGATCGTGTCGTTGGTCAGGATCCGGTCCAGATGGCTTGCGACGAGGCCGGCGAGCAGCTCGCGCTGCTTGTCCTGATCCTTGTGGTTGATCGAGATGATGGCCTTTTCGATGTCGAAGCGCTGGATCAGCTCGCGTTCCAGGTCGCGCGTGTCGCGAGGATGGTGACGTACGCGGATTTCAACGATGCCCTCTTCCTGAGCGCGTTTCAAGAGGCGCCCGATCTTCGCGCGGGACAGCGAGAACTGCTTCGACAGATCTTCCTGAGTCAGTCCGTCTACGTAATACAGCGTCGCGAGACGGGTCAGTTCATCGGTAGTCATACGGTGTTCACTCTCAATCGACTAGGCGCTCGAATGCGAGCGCTCGGACAAGCCGGGCGCGCGGTTGCCGACGAGATACGTGGCCGGTCAAGCGCTCGGATTGCTGCGGTTTGCGTGGTGGTCGTCTTCGTATTCCCGGATGAGATTCACCTTCGGAATCGAGCGGCCACCGTCGAAATGGGCACCAAGCCACGTATCGACGATTGCCTTGGCGAGTTCGGGGCCAACGACGCGAGCGCCAATTGTAATGATTTGCGCGTCGTTGCTCTTGCTTGCGCGCTCCGCCGAATAAGTGTCATGGCACTGCGCCGCGCGAATGCCGTGCACCTTGTTGGCTGCGATCGCCATGCCGATCCCCGTCCCGCACAACAGGACCGCCCGCTCATATTCGCCTGCCGCGACCTTCTCCGCAACCGCGAAAGCGATGTTCGGGTAATGCACCGGTTCGGCTTCGTACGTGCCGAAATCCGTCACGTCCAGTCCTGCGGCGAGGAGATGTTTCTTGATGACTTCCTTCAAGTCGAATGCGGCTTCATCGCAGCCGATCGCCAGTTTCATGGTTCGCTCCATTGAATCGTCTCACAAGGTGACTGCGCGAGTGCGCAAATGCGCAGATGTGATCAAATTCTCTATCGGATGATGCGAGGTGTCAAGTCGGGTTCGGTTGCCGAGTTGGCGGCGTCCAATCCAGCCGAAGTCGTAAATGCAGGCATAGGTTGAGAGATTTGGGCGCCGACGCTGGCTCGGGTAAACCATAGAACAGCGTTGATTGACACCGAAGCTGCAGCTACCTACCATTTGTTCCACATGCTCAATTGTTCATTAACGAGCAAATGTCAGGAGACAAAGTGGACGACCTTCTTTTGGAAGCCCGTGGAGTGCAGAAGGCATTCGGTGGCGTCAAGGCGCTCGAGGATGGACGGTTGCAACTGCGTCGCGGAAGCGTTCATGCGTTGTGCGGCGGAAACGGTGCAGGCAAGTCGACGTTCCTTGGCGTCGTGATGGGCATCACCCAGCGTGATGCGGGCGACATCCTGTTGAAAGGGCGGAGCGTCGCATTCCAGTCGCCGGCTGATGCACTCGCCAATCGCATCGCGATCATCACTCAGGAGCTGTCGCCGATTCCGGGCATGACGGTTGCCGAGAACCTGTACCTCGGGCGAGAACCGAGCCGTGCCGGTGTCTTCGTGCGGTTTGCGGAATTGGCGCGCCGTGCGCAGGCATTACTCGACCGGTTGGGTTTTCCGGTTGACGCCCGGGCAACCATGTCCTCGCTC
Organism: Burkholderia sp. AU45251; assembly: GCF_030482905.1. Taxonomy (NCBI): domain Bacteria; kingdom Pseudomonadati; phylum Pseudomonadota; class Betaproteobacteria; order Burkholderiales; family Burkholderiaceae; genus Burkholderia; species Burkholderia sp. AU45251. Next base: position 10,699 of record NZ_JAUJQH010000048.1, read on the forward strand.
AGCCTCGCGCAGATTCAATTGGTGGAGATCGCGAAGGCATTCAGTCACGACTGCGACGTGATGATCATGGACGAACCCACGTCCGCGATCGGCGAGCGCGAGACGGAGGTCCTCTTCAGCGCAATTCGCAATCTGACGGCCCAAGGGGCCGGAATCATCTACGTGAGTCACCGGCTTTCCGAGATTTTCCAGATTGCCGACGACTACACGGTGTTCCGCGACGGGAAATATGTCGAAAGCGGGCGCATTGCAGATATCGATCGGGCCCATCTTGTCAGCGCGATCGTGGGACGAAAGCTTAGTACGACAGAGAAGGTGCGCAGGCCGGTCGGCCAGCCAGTACTCGAATCCTCGGGGCTCACCCGCGGCCCGGAGTTTGCGGACATATCGTTGACGGTTCACCAAGGGGAAGTGCTCGGCATCTACGGACTCATGGGCGCGGGCCGAAGCGAGTATCTCAACTGCGTGTACGGATTGACCCGGCCCGATAGCGGCGAAGTCAGGCTCAATGGCCGCAAGCTGCCGATTGGCCAGCCTCGCAAGGCAATTCAGGCGGGCCTCGCACTGGTGACCGAGGACCGCAAGGAGACGGGGCTCGTGCTGTCGGCGTCGGTCCGAGACAACATCGCGTTCTCGGCATACAAGCGGCTGTCGACGCTGTCCGTGATCAGCCGGCGGCGGGTGACGGCGCTGGTTGAATCGATGGTCGAGCGAATGAAGATCAAGACCAGTTCGGTGTCGCTGCCGGTGTCGTCGATGAGCGGCGGCAATCAGCAGAAGGTTGTGCTCGCGCGCTGCCTGTCGACGGGGCCGTCGTGCCTGTTGTGCGACGAGCCCACGCGCGGCATTGACGAGGGCGCGAAGCGCGAGGTGTACCGGCTGCTCGACGAGTTCGTGACCAACGGGGGCGCCGCGATCGTGGTGTCTTCCGAGGCACAGGAAATTCTGGACGTCAGCGACCGGATCGCCATTTTCAAGTCGGGGCAGTTGGTCAAAGTGATCGACGGCCATACCACCACCCAGGAAGATCTCCTGCATCTCGCATCATGAATACTCAGACCACCTCCCTGAATGTCCCGGCGGGCCGGAGCCGCTCCGCGCACATGCACGATCTCTACCGGCGCTACGGCATCGTCACGGTGCTCGTGCTCCTGTGCATCGCGCTGTCCTTCGCCAACCAATATTTCCTGACCGTCGGCAACATTGCGGACATCCTGCGGCAGACCGCGATCAACGGGATCCTGGCTGTCGGCATGACCTACGTGGTGTTGACCGCGGGCATCGATCTGTCGGTCGGGTCGACGCTTGCGCTCGCCGGCATCGTGAGCGCCAGCCTGGTGACCGGCCCGCATGCGGTCAGTCCGGCGCTGGGCCTGGGTGCGGGCCTGCTGGTGGGCATGGTGGCCGGCGCAGTCAACGGCCTGCTCGTCGCGCGGCTGTCGATTCCGCCGTTCGTCGCGACGCTCGGCATGCTCAGCGCAGCGCGCGGGCTCACCTACATTTACAACGACGGGATGCCGGTGACCGATCTGCCCGACGGCTACCTGAGCATCGGCACGGGCGCGATCGCGGGCGTACCGGTGCCGATCATCGTGTTCGCGATCGTGGTTGTGCTGTTCTGGTTCGTGCTGCGCTATACGACCTACGGCCGCTATGTCTACGCAGTCGGTGGCAACGCGAAAAGCGCGAAGACCAGCGGGATCTCGACCGGCAAGATCATCTTCTCCGTCTACGTGATCGGCGGGCTGCTGGCGGGGCTCGCGGGCATCATCCTCGCGGCGCGCACGACGTCGGCGCTGCCGCAGGCCGGCGTGTCCTATGAGCTCGACGCGATCGCGGCGGTGGTGATCGGCGGGACGAGCCTGTCGGGCGGCACCGGTTCGCTCGGCGGTACCGTCGTCGGCGCGCTGCTGATCGGCGTGATCAACAACGGACTGAATTTGCTGGGGGTGTCTTCCTATTACCAGCAGGTCGTGAAGGGCGTCATCATCGTGGGCGCCGTTCTCCTCGATGCTTCGCGCAAGAAGCAGTAACACGGTTCCAGAAGCAGCAATCCGAAAAACACAGGAGACTTTGATGAGTGCGTGGAAGAAGACGGCATTGGCGTGTGTGGTGATGGGGTTGGCATGTGCGACGGCAAATGCGAAGCCGCTGCGCATCGGGGCCGCGGTTTACGGCCTGAAGGGCGAATTCATGCAGATGTGGACGAATGCGCTCAAAGCGCATCCGGCGGTCAAGGACGGCAGCGTGCAGATCACCGTGTTCGACGGCAATTACGACGCGCTGACGCAGAGCAACCAGTTCGACACGATGATCACGCAGAAATACGATGCGATCATTTTCGTGCCGATCGACAAGGCGGCCGGCGCGGCGGCGGTGGCGAAGGCAGCGGCCGCGCATATTCCCGTCGTCGGCTCGAATACGCGCGTGTCGGGCGACAAGCTCACCTCGTATGTCGGCAACGACGACGTGGTGGCGGGCCGAATGGAGGCCGAGGCGATCGTGACGGCGATCGGTGGCAAGGGCAACGTGGTGATCATCGAGGGGCCGATCGGCCAATCGGCGCAGATCGATCGATCGCAGGGCATTCAGGAAGTGCTGGCCAAGCATCCCGGCGTCAAGGTGCTGGAGCACAAGACCGCGAACTGGTCGCGGGCGGAATCGCTCGGCCTCGTCGAGAACTGGCTGACGGCCCATCCGGGCCAGATCAACGGCATCATCGCCGAGAACGACGACGAGGCGCTCGGCGCGATTCAGGCGTTGAAGTCGAAGGGGATCGATCCGAAGAAGCTGCCGGTGGCCGGCATCGACGGCATCACGGACGGCGTGGCGGCGGTCAAGCGCGGGGAAATGACGACGTTCTTCCAGGACTCCCGCGCGCAGGCGCAAGGCGCGCTCGACGTGGCGCTGCGTGCGGTGCAGGGCGCATCGTACAAGCCGCGCTCGGAGATCTGGGCCGACTACGGGGCGAAGATGCCGTGGGGCGACGGCACGGCGAAATCCTATACGGTGCCTTGGACGCAGGTCACGCCGGGCAATGCGGACGAATACCTGAAGAAGATTCCGAAACGCAATTGACGTATCGAGCGATGCGGGCCCGGCAGGCCGACGGGTTTCCGTCGAGCGAAACGTCGCTGTCCGGGCCGGATCGAACGGATCGAGTGATTATTTTCTGGAGAGGTCATGCACTATTCTGATGAGTCCATGCTCGCGGTCGTCTGCCATGCGCCGCAAGACTATCGTCTCGAGCAGGTGAAGAAGCCGGCGCCGGGGCCGAACGAAGTGATCATCAAGATCGCGTCGTGCGGCATCTGCGCGGGCGACTGCAAGGGATGGGACGGCGCGTCGCGCTTTTGGGGGGACGCGAGCGCCAATCGGCAGCCGTATATCAAGGCGCCGGTCATCGCGGGGCACGAATTCTGGGGCCACGTTGTCGAGCTCGGCGAAGGCGCGGCCGAGTATCACAACGTCGCGATCGGCGACCGGGTGATCGCCGAGCAGATCGTCCCGTGCGGGCGATGCCGCTACTGCAAGGGCGGGCACCGCTGGATGTGCGAGGTGCACGACGTGTACGGGTTCCAGCGCGAAGTCGCGGACGGCGGCATGGCCGAATACATGCGCCTGTCGGCCCGCGCGGTGATTCACAAGATCGACGGCCGCGTGTCGATGGAGGATGCCGCCGTCATCGAACCGCTGTCGTGCTCGATTCATGCGGTCAATCGCGCGGATATCGGCTTCGAGGACGTGGTCGTGATCGCGGGCGCCGGCACGCTGGGCCTGCTGATGGTTCAGGCGGCGCATCTGAAGACGCCGAAGCGGCTCATCGTCGTCGACATGGTCGACGAGCGCCTGAGTCTGGCGAAGCAGTATGGCGCGGATATCGTCCTCAATCCGAAGACCGACGACGTCGACAAGATCGTCCGTCAGCATACGGAAGGCTATGGCTGCGACGTCTACATCGAGACGACCGGCGTGCCGGCCGGCGTCACGCAAGGGTTGCAGATCATCCGGAAAATGGGGCGCTTCGTCGAGTTCAGCGTCTTCGGTCGCGACACGACAGTCGACTGGTCGATCATCGGCGAGGAAAAGGAACTCGACCTGCGAGGTGCGCACCTGAGCGGCGACTGCTATCCGGTCGCGATTGATCTGCTCGCGCGAGGGCTGATTACGTCGAAGGGCATCGTGACCCATACGTTTAAGCTGTCGCAATGGGATGAAGCGCTGAAGCTCGCCAATTCCCTCGATTCCATCAAGGTACTGCTGACGCCCTGAGTCGGCGCAGCAAGCCGCCCGGCCTCGTGCACAGCGCTGCCGGCACGATGGGCGAGGCGGCGGCAAGTGTGGTCAAGCGTAGACAATCAATGAAATGGAGAGCGGAACGATGTCGGCTAATTCAACGGCCTTTTTCGATATCGCGGACCGTGTGGCGGTCGTGACCGGCGGCGCGAGCGGGATCGGGCTGGCTGTCGCGGAGTGTCTGGCGACTGCCGGCGCGCGCGTCGCGTTGCTTGATATCAACCCGGACGTGGCGTCCGTCGCCCAATCGCTACCCGGCGCGCCGGGCCGGCACGTTGGCATCGCCGCCGACGTCACGGCCGCGGGCAACGTGCAGGATCTGGTGCGGCGCGTGACCGACGCGCTGGGGCCCGTCGACATTTTGGTCAACAATGCCGGTGTCGCGCTGCTTGATCGCGCGGAAGATCTGTCGGAGGACGCGTGGGATCGGACGATGGCGATCAACCTCAAAGCGCCTTTCATGCTGGCGCAGGCGTTCGGCCGGCAGATGCTGGGCCGGGGGCGCGGGCGGATTGTGAATCTGGCGTCCCAGGCGAGTGTCGTCGCGCTCGATCGGCACGTCGCGTACTGCGCGAGCAAGGCGGCGATCGTCGGCATGACGCAGGTGCTCGCGCTCGAATGGGCCGGGCGGGGTGTCACCGTCAATGCGGTTTCGCCGACTGTGGTCGATACTGAACTCGGCCGCAAGGCGTGGGCCGGCGCGGCGGGCGATGCGATGCGGGCCAGAATTCCGGTGGGGCGCTTCGCGCGTCCCGACGAAATCGCCACGTTGATCCTGTATCTCGTCAGCGACGCCGCTGCGATGATCAATGGCGAAAATATCGTGATCGACGGCGGATATACCGCCCAATAACCATCATGAAGGTCTAAAGGAACAGCATGAATCGCGTCATTAACAACCCGGATCTCGTGGTCGAAGACATGCTCCGCGGCCTTCTCGCGGCCCATCCCGAATTGCAGGCGGCGCCGGGCAATCCGCGCGTGGTGTCTCATGTCGGCGCGCGTCAGGAGGGGCGCGTCGGCATCGTGACGGGCGGCGGGTCCGGGCACGAACCGGCCTTCATCGGCTATGTCGGGCGCAACCTCGTGGATGCAGTGGCGGTCGGCGAGATCTTCTCGTCGCCGACGGCCAAATCGTTCTTCGATGCCTTCAAGGCGGCGGACAGCGGCGCGGGCGTCGCCTGCCTGTACGGCAATTACGCCGGCGACAACATGAACGTCAAGATGGCGATCAAGATGGCCGAGCGCGAAGGGATCCGCGTGCGGACCGTGGTCGCGAACGACGACGCCGCGTCGGCGCCGAAGGACGAACTCGACAAACGGCGCGGCGTTGCCGGCGAAATTGTGATGTGGAAAGTCGGTGGCGCGCGCGCGGCACAAGGCGCGTCGCTGGACGACGTGATTGCCGCCGCGCGCAAGGCTGTCGATGCGACGCGATCGATCGGCATCGGCTTGTCGGCGTGCACGATTCCGGCCGTCGGCAAGGCAAATTTCGTTATCAAAGACGGCGAGATGGAAGTCGGCATCGGCCATCACGGCGAACCGGGAATCCTGGTACAGAAGACGGTCCCGGCCAAGGACATGGCGAAGTTGATGCTCGACAAGCTGCTGCCCGACCTGCCTTTCTCGCGCGGCGACAAGGTTTCGGTGCTGCTATCCGGCCTGGGCGCGACGCCGATGATGGAACAGTACATCCTGTACGGCGAGGTTGCGGACTATCTGCGCGAAGCCGGCATCGACATCGTGTTCTCCTTCGTCGGCAATCTGTTCACGTCGCTCGAAATGATGGGCGTGACGTTGACGCTGACGAAGCTCGACGACGAGCTGAGCGCATGCCTCGCTCACCCCTGCAACAGTATCGGATTGAAAGTAGGAGACGCATGATGACCGAATTCGTTAAGTTGGCGGACGCCGGGAGCGTCGTGGTCGACCTGATCGAGACCATCAATACGAACCGTCAATACCTGAGCGAGGTCGACGGTGCCATCGGCGACGGCGATCACGGCATCAACATGAGCAAGGGTTTCACGCAGTGCGGCCAGAAGATGGCAGCGCGCGGCGAGGTGCCGTCGCTGCCCGTTGCGTTGAGCGATCTGTCCGAATCGCTGATGGAAGGCATCGGCGGCTCGATGGGGCCGCTGTACGGCACGTTCTTTCTCGGCATCGGCGAGGCGCTGGCGGGTCGTGAAGACCTGGACAAGGAGGCGCTCTATCGCGCGCTGGATGCCGGCATCGTCGCCGTGCAGGAGATCGGCGACGCGAAAGTCGGCGACAAGACGCTGATCGATACGCTGGTGCCTGCACGAAGCGCGTACCGGGCAGCGCTGGACGAAGGCAGGAGCTTTCGCGATTGTCTGGCGGCGATGACGTCGGCCGCCGAGGCCGGCATGAACTCGACGCGGGATCTGCGGGCACGCATCGGCCGCGCGAGCCGGCTCGGCGATCGGTCGATCGGCGCGCTGGATGCCGGCGCCTGCTCGTGCTTCCTGATCCTGCGCAGCATGGGCAACTCGATCGACAAGTTGCTGGAGAAATCGCCGCTGAACGCAGTCTGACCCGGCGCATACCAGCACAAGCCGGTTTCCCCGATCTTCATCGATTTCATCGCTGAGGATCCGGACAAATTATTCAGGTATACAAATTATTTGAACACCATGTCCCATGCTCACCCGACTCGAGCCGAACTTGCAAATGCGATTCGCTTTCTCGCCATCGATGCTGTCCAGGCCGCCAACTCAGGGCATCCTGGCATGCCGATGGGGATGGCCGACATCGCCGAGGTGCTGTGGAGAAAGTACTTGAAGCATGATCCGGCCGCGCCGGGCTGGGTGAATCGGGACCGCTTCGTCCTGTCGAACGGTCACGGCTCGATGCTGCTGTACGCGGTGCTTCACCTGACCGGCTATCCGCTGTCGCTCGACGAATTGAAGCGGTTTCGCCAGTGGAAGTCGATCACGCCGGGACATCCGGAGCGCGGCATGACACCAGGAGTCGAAACGACGACGGGCCCGTTGGGGCAGGGCATCGCGAATGCCGTCGGCATGGCGTTGGCGGAGCAATTGCTCGCGGCAGAGTTCAACGCGCCGGGTTTCGATATCGTCGACCACTATACGTATGTGTTCCTCGGCGACGGTTGCCTGATGGAAGGGATCTCGCACGAGGCATGTTCGCTTGCCGGCACCTGGGGACTCGGAAAGCTGATCGCTTTCTACGACGACAACGGTATCTCGATCGACGGACGCGTCGATGACTGGTTCACCGACGAAACTACCGCGCGCTTTCGCGCATACGGGTGGCATGTTGTCGAGCAGGTGAACGGACACGATCCGTCCGCGATCGAGCTTGCAATTGACGATGCACGCGCCGAACGGAATCGTCCGACGCTCATTTGCTGCAAGACGGTGATCGGGCAAGGCTCCCCGAACCGGGCCGGCACGCATGACGTGCATGGAGCGCCGCTGGGTGCGGTCGAGATCGAGGCGACGCGCGAAAACCTTGGCTGGTTTCATGCGCCGTTCGAGGTTCCTGACGCCATTCGGCAAGCGTGGGATGCCCGCCCCGCGGGCCGCGAACACAGTCTCGGCTGGAGCAGGCTCTTCGAGGCCTATCGAACGCAATACCCGGACAAGGCCGACGCGTTCGCGTCGCGCATGCGTGACGACACCGGCGAACGCGCGGCGGAGGTGATTGCCGGGCTCGTGGGGCAGAACGATTGGCTCGAACAGAAGATGGCGACGCGAAAGGCGTCGCAGAAATGTCTCGAGCACCTGGTTGCCGGGATGCCGGGGCTTCTGGGCGGATCGGCCGATCTCGCGCCGTCGAACCTGACGATGGTGGCCGCATCGCGGGCCGTGACGCGTCGCGATCCGCGCACTGCCGCGAACTATATCCACTATGGCGTACGCGAATTCGGCATGACGGCAATCATGAACGGCGTCGCCCTGCATGGCGGTTTCGTGCCCTACGGCGGGACGTTCCTCGTCTTTTCCGATTACGCGAAGAATGCGCTTCGCATGGCCGCGCTGATGCATCTGCAATGCGTCTACGTGTTTACGCACGATTCGATCGGCCTGGGCGAAGATGGGCCGACTCATCAACCGGTCGAACACGCTGCGATGTTGCGCCTGATTCCGGGCATGCAGGTCTGGCGACCGGCGGACGCGACCGAGACGGCATTCGCCTGGGCTGCGGCGCTCGAGTCGACGCGTGCGCCGACCGCACTGCTGCTTTCCCGTCAGAACCTGCCGCCGCTCTCCCGCACCGCGCAGGCGAAGGCGGACATTCGACGAGGCGGCTACGTATTGTCCGAGGCGGCGGGCGGTTTGCCCGATGTCGTGTTGATCGCGACCGGATCGGAAGTCGAACTCGCGATGAAGGCGCAGGCGGAGCTGGCACGGCAGGGTATTGATGCTCGCGTCGTTTCGATGCCGTCGAGTACGGCCTTCGATGCCCAACCACGTGAATATCGCCAACTCGTGCTGCCGCCGCAGGTTCGCCGTGTCGCGATCGAGGCCGCGGCTGGCGACTTCTGGCGAAAGTACGTCGGTTTGACCGGCGAGGTGGTGGGACTGTCCCGCTTCGGAGAATCGGCGCCTGCCGAGGTGCTGTACGAGGAATTCGGCATCACGGTCGAGGCCATCGTCGAGGCGGCGCGTCGTGTGGCGAGCGCGGAACCGGAGCAGGTGGATTGATCCGGATATCGGACGGCATGCCGCCGGCTGCGTCCGATACGCGTGAGCAATCGAAGCGTCTCGTATTCGAAGGATGACCCCGCAGAGGTGAACGGCGAAACGAGGCGCGAAATATGGGACTGACGCCCGAGTGAACGCTCCGGGCGTCCCCTGGATGCAACCTATTTTTGGAACAAGGATGGCACTGATCTCATTGCGGCAGCTGCTCGATCATGCCGCTGAATACGGCTATGGCGTGCCGGCATTCAACGTCAACAACCTCGAGCAGGTACAGGCCATCATGCAGGCGGCGGCGGCCTGCGACAGCCCGGTCATCATGCAGGCATCCGCAGGTGCGCGCAAATACGCCGGCGAAGCGTTCCTTCGGCATCTCGTCGAGGCCGCGATAGAGGCGTATCCGACGATTCCCGTGGTGATGCACCAGGACCACGGCGCGTCGCCGGCGGTTTGCCAGGCCGCCATTCGCAGCGGATTCAGCAGCGTGATGATGGACGGTTCGTTGATGCCTGACATGAAGACCGTCGCGACCTATGAATACAACGTCGAGGTGACGCGAACCGTGGTCGGCATGGCGCATGCGGTCGGTGTCTCGGTCGAGGGCGAGCTCGGATGCCTGGGTTCGCTCGAGTCCGGAATGGCGGGCGAGGAAGACGGCTCGGGCGCCGAAGGCGTGCTGGAGCGGGACGCCCTGCTGACCGACCCCGAGCAGGCGGCGGATTTCGTTGCGCGGACCGGCGTCGACGCGCTCGCGATCGCCATCGGCACGTCGCACGGTGCGTACAAATTTTCCCGTCAGCCGACGGGAGACATCCTCGCCATCGACCGGATCAAGGAGATCCATCGGCGTTTGCCCAATACGCATCTGGTGATGCACGGGTCCAGTTCGGTTCCGCAGGATTGGTTGCGGACGATCCGGGCGTTCGGCGGCGATATTCGCGAAACGTACGGCGTGCCGGTCGAGGAAATCTGCGAAGGCATTCGACATGGCGTGCGGAAAATCAACATCGATACCGATATCCGCCTCGCGATGACAGGCGCGATACGGCGGGCACTCGCGCTGAAGCCGGCCGAGTTCGATGTCCGGCACTTCCTCGCCGAAGCGCTGGTCGCGGCGCGAGATCTTTGCCGCGCGCGCTTCGAGGCGTTCGGCAGTGCAGGCCAGGCCGCACGAATCCGGCCGATTGCGCTGGAAGCGATTGCTCAAGGTTATGGTCGATAACCGGGAACGGGAGACGACTCCGGTACGGGGCGGCGCGATGTCGTCCAATGACGTCGCGCGGAAGGGAAGACTGCAATGAAAACACAGATTTTGGTGATCTTTGGCGGGACGGGGGACCTTGCGATGCGCAAGCTTCTCCCCGCGCTGTATCGGAATCATCTGGACGATGCGCTCTCGGACGAGCTGCAAATCGTTGCGGTAGGACGGGACAAGCTCGAAAGGCACACATACCAGGCGAAGGTGCGAGAGGCGTTGCACGTCTTCGATCCTGACGTGGATCTCGACGATGCACACTGGACAGCATTCGCGTCGCGACTCGATTTCGTCCAGATGAACGCGTTGCACGCCGGGGATTACGATCGCCTGGTGCTGAAGGTCAGGAAGTCGGCGCGGGCGGCCCGCATCTTCTATCTCGCCACGCCGTCCGAGTTGTTCGTGCCGGTTTGCGTGGGCCTGGAGAACGCAGGGCTGGTCGAGGCATCGTCCAAGGTGGTGCTTGAGAAGCCATTGGGGCACGATCTGCAATCCGCGCAGCAGATCAATCGCGAAGTCGGCGCGATCTTCAGCGAAAGCCAGATTTATCGGATCGATCACTACCTCGGCAAGGAGACGGTCCAGAATCTGTTCGCGCTTCGGTTCGGCAACGCGCTGTTCGAGCGGCTCTGGAATCGGGACGGAATCCGCGACGTGCAGATCACGATCGCCGAACAGGTCGGCGTGGAAGGGCGCGGTGCGTTCTATGAGCGCACCGGTGCGATGCGGGACATGGTCCAGAACCATCTGCTGCAGCTTCTGTGCATCCTCGCGATGGAACCGCCACTGAGCCTCGAGGCCGATGCGGTGCGTGACGAGAAGCTCAAGGTGCTCCGTTCCCTCAAGCCGTTGACGCCCGATGATGTCGCCCGGCAGACGGTGCGGGGGCAATATACGGCCGGGGAGGTGTACGGAACCCCGGTCGCGGGATACCTCGACGAGCCGAATATCGACGAGGACAGCCGCACCGAGACGTTTGTCGCGCTGAAGGCGGAGTTGAACAATTGGCGTTGGGCCGGTGTGCCGTTCTATCTTTGCACCGGCAAGCGCTTGCAGTCGCGCGTCGCGGAAGTGGTCGTGAATTTTCGCGACGTGCCGCACGCCGTGTTCGGGTCGCCGGCTTCCGCGCAAGATGGCAACCGGTTGGTCATCCGTTTACAGCCGGACGAGAGCCTGAAACTCTACCTGATGACGAAGTCGCCGGGAGACGAGATGACGATTCGGCCCGTCAGCCTGAATCTCGAGTTTTCCTCCGCATTTGCGTCGAGGCGGCGCGATGCTTACGAGCGGCTTTTGCTCGACGTGATCCGGGGGCGGCTGACCCTTTTCATGCGGGGAGACGAACTCGATGCTGCGTGGCGATGGATCGATCCGATCATCCAAGCCTGGCAGGTGCAGGACCGTCCGGAGCCTTATTCCGCCGGAAGCGAGGGCCCGGAGGCGGCGCTGGCGATGCTGGGGCAGCGTCGCGACGCCTCGTGCGACGCCTGAACGCCCGGTTCGGTCGGACACTCGACCGACACCCGCGACGCCTGCCGCCGGTTGTCGACCGACGTGATGTCCATGCTTGATGAGGCTGCAATGAATCCACTCCCCATTTCCGAAAACATGACACTCGGTGCGTTTCTTTCGAACGAGGCGCGCGATCGCAGGATACCCGCGTCGCTTCCGGCGATCGTCGAGGCGGTTGCGAGCGCTTGCTGCTCCATCGCCAAGGCGGTACGCAGAGGCGCATTCGACGCCCGATCGCGGTTGGTTCACGCGGAGAACGTGCACGGCGAAGTGCAAAAGCCGCTCGATATCATTTCCAACGAAATCCTGATCGGCGCGATCGAGTCGGTCGACAGTCTGCGGGGTTTCGTATCCGAAGAACTGGATTCGCATCGGATAACCCGCGTCGCGCGGGCAGATAGCGCCCCGGGTTACCTCCTGCTATTCGACCCGCTCGACGGCTCGTCCAACCTCGAGATCAACAGCATCGTCGGCAGCATCTTCTCCGTGCTCGATGCCCCGCCGTCGACATGTGTCATCGAAGCGCGTCATTTTCTTCAGCCGGGCACGAACCAGGTGTGTGCCGGCTACGCGATCTACGGCGCAACGACGATGTTCGTATTGACGACCGGACATGGCGTACATGGCTTTACCTTCGACGAGGAGATCGGCACGTTCGTGCTGACCCATGAGCGGCTTCGGATTCCGGAGAACACCGGCGAATTTGCGATCAACATGTCGAATGAGCGCTTCTGGGAGGCGCCGGTTCAGCGCTACATCAGGGAGTGCATCGCCGGTGCATCCGGGCCGAGAGAGTCGAATTTCAACATGCGCTGGATCGCGTCGATGGTCGCCGAAGTTCATCGAATCCTGATTCGCGGTGGCGTGTTCCTGTATCCGCGGGATAGCAAGAATCCCCAATTGGCCGGTCGGCTCCGGCTGATGTACGAGGCCAATCCGATGTCGTTGATTGTGGAGCAGGCTGGTGGAATGAGTACGACTGGACAGGCGCGCATCATGGACATCGTGCCTGACGAGATTCACCAACGCATCCCGGTCGTGTTGGGATCGAAATCGGAAGTGGAGCGCTTGCTTGCCTATCACCGGCATGCTTTGCCGGACGACTATTGATTGCCCGTCATCGGGAAAGCGAAGCCGAACGCTCGCAGGCGTTGCCAAGTTCGGCATCGATTGTGTCACGCAACCCATGGAATCGACAGATGACGTGCGTCCCGCCGAGCGGGAGCATCACAGGACTTTCGGAGCGACATGAACCTACACGATACATCTGCCTGGTCTGAACTTCAGGAACATTACGGACAGATCCGCCACGCCCGGCTGCGCGACTGGTTCGCACCGGAAAACGATCGCACGCCGACCCGTGCCGAACGCTTCACGCTCGCGGGCGGCGGCCTCGCAGCCGATTTCTCGAAGAACCGCATCAACG
>NZ_JAUJQH010000049.1:0-23197 GCF_030482905.1 Burkholderia sp. AU45251
GGTCGAACAGTCGGTACGCATCTACAACCACGAGCGGCCACATGCCGCCCTGAAATACAAAACGCCCGATGCGGTGCATCGGGCGTTCTAGCGTCTGGATACTGTCAACCTATTCCAGGACTTGACACATGTATCGCGCGCTCAGCCCGCCCCACCCAGCGCGCGCGGCTCCATGAACGTGTGCCGGAAATAGTCGCGCACCGCGTGCATCGCGGGGCTCAGTTCAATGTTCTTGCGCCACGCGAGGCCGACACTCATCGGCGGCACCGCATCGCGCAGCACGATCGTCTCGATGCGCCGCCCTTCGAGCGACCACGGCCGGTACACCATGTCGGACAGGATCGCGACGCCGCTGCCGTTCGCGACCATGCTGCGTACCGCCTCGACCGACGACGTGCGCAGGATCACGTTCGGCCGGTACGGCGTCTCGTTCCAGTAACGCAGCGCTGTCTGCCCCGCTTCGTCGACCGTCAGCATCACGAACGGTTCGCGCGCGACCTCCGCGAACGTGACGCTCTCGCGCCTGAGCAGCGGGTGATGCGCACCGACCCACAGGCGCCGCACCGAATGGATCACCGGCTCCAGCACGAGCTCGGGATTCGACACGTTCGACGTGAGCAGCACGGCCATGTCGTAGCGGCCCGCGATCAGCCCGTCCTCGATCGACTCGCGGTTCAGCTCGTGCAGGTGGATGGTCAGCCGTGGATACAGCGTGTTCAGGCGCAGCACGTGATGCGGCAGGAAGTAGCCGAGCACCGTGTAGCTCGCGGCAATCGCGAGCGTGCCGGTCAGCGTGCTTTCGAGGTTCGGGATCCGCATCGCCTCGTCGACCGATGACAGGATCGTGTACGCGTGGTTCAGGAAGCGCCGCCCCGTATCGGTGAGCGTCACACCCGACGGCGTGCGCAGGAAGAGCTGCGTGCCGAGGCTGTCCTCCAGTTCCTTGATCGCGCTCGTCACGGCCGACTGCGAAATCGTGAGCTGGATCGCGGCCTGCGAGATCTGGCCGAGCTCGGCGGTCGCGACGAAATACTTGAGCTGTCTGAGAGTCAGGGCCATGGTCGAGGGAAAACTGATGGGCACGCGATAAACATCATATCAACCGTGCGGCGCCCATCAAACGGGATGCGTGAAAACCCTGCCACCGCTGCTCCGGCGGCCCTTGGCGGCCGCTCTCCGGGATATCGAAAAAATCGATACGCCTGCATATAAAAATAGAACTTTTTTGACGCAACCCACGCGGCTAACCTGCGTTCAACACAGTTTCGGCATGCGCCGCGACGCACGCGAACCGGAGAACTTGGAGGAGTACACCGTATGAGGAAGCACAGCGTCGACCTGAACTCCGACATGGGAGAAGGCTTCGGCCCGTGGACGATCGGCGACGGCGTCGACGAGCAGATCATGCCGCTCATCAGCTCGGCGAACATCGCCACCGGCTTTCACGCCGGCGACCCGAACATCATGGCGCGCACGGTGCAGCTCGCCCGCGACGCCGGTGTCGGCATCGGCGCGCACCCGGGCTTTCGCGATCTCGTCGGCTTCGGCCGCCGCACGATCGCCGAAACGCCGCATGCGCTCGTCAACGACATCCTGTACCAGCTCGGTGCACTGCGCGAGTTCGCACGCCTGAACGGCGTCAGCCTGCAGCACGTGAAGCCGCACGGCGCGCTCTACATGCACGCGGCGGCCAACGAGGCGTTCTCGCGCCTGCTGATCGAAACGCTGCAACGTGTCGATCCGGGCCTGTGGCTGTACTGCATGGAAGCGTCGGTCACGTACCGCGTCGCCGTCGAATACGGGCAGCCGGTCATCCGCGAGTTCTACGCGGATCGCGACTACGACCGCAGCGGCTCGATCGTGTTCACGCGCCGCGTCGGGCGCCTCGATCCGCGCCAGGTGGCAGACAAGGTGCTGCGCGCGTGCATCGACGGCAAGGTGCGGACGATCGACGGTGACGACATCGACATCGATTTCGATTCGGTCTGCATCCACAGCGACACGCCGGGCGCGCTCGACCTCGTGCGCGACACGCGCCACGCGCTGATTCGCGAAGGCATCCGGACCGCCGGGCCGCAACCGCTCGCCGCCCATCACTGATTCAAGGAGACACACGATGGCATTGCACGAAATCGTCAGCCCGCTGCCGGGCACCTTCTACCGGCGTCCGTCGCCCGATGCGGACTACTACGTCGCGGTCGACGCGACGGTCGCCGCCGGCGCGGTGGTCGGCCTCGTCGAGGTGATGAAGCAGTTCACCGAGATCGAAGCCGACACGGGCGGGCGCGTGGTCGAGCTCCTCGTCGAGGACGGTGAGCCGGTCGACGCGGGCCAGGTGCTGATGCGGATCGAGGGGTGATGCGATGAAACCGGCAACCTCCCCCGACACGTTCTACCGCCCGTCGCGGATCCGGACCGTGCTGGTCGCGAACCGCGGCGAGATCGCGGTGCGCGTGATCCGCGCCGCGCGCGAGCTCGGCATGCGCGCGGTAGCGGTGGTCAGCGACGCGGACCGCGACAGCCTCGCCGCACGCATGGCCGATGAAGCCATCCACATCGGCTCGTCGCACGCCGCGAAGAGCTACCTGAATCCCGCCGCGCTCCTCAACGCCGCGCGGCAGTGCGGCGCCGACGCGATCCATCCCGGCTACGGCTTCCTGTCCGAGAACGCGGCTTTCGCCGCGCAGGTCGAAGCCGCCGGCCTGATCTTCGTCGGCCCGGACTCGCAGGTGATCGCGACGATGGGCGACAAGGCACGCGCACGCGAAACCGCGCGGCGCGCCAACGTGCCGACCGTGCCCGGCAGCGACGGCGTCGTGCAATCGCTCGACGAGGCGCGGGACGTCGCCGCGCGCATCGGCTACCCGATCATGATCAAGGCGGCCGCCGGCGGCGGCGGACGCGGCATCCGCGTCGCGCACGACGCCGCGCAGCTCGACACCGAGTTGCCGCTCGCGCAGCGCGAGGCGCAGGCGGCATTCGGCGACGGCGGCGTGTACCTCGAACGCTTCATCGCACGGGCGCGCCACATCGAGGTGCAGGTGCTCGGCGACGGCCGCAACGTCGTCCACCTGTTCGAGCGCGAATGCTCGCTGCAGCGGCGGCGCCAGAAAATCCTCGAGGAAGCGCCGTCGCCTTCGCTCTCGCCGGCGCAGCGCGACGCGCTGTGCGCATCGGCCACGCGCCTCGCGCAAGCGGTTGGCTATCGCAGCGCGGGCACGCTCGAATACCTGTTCGACGACGCGCGCGGCGAGTTCTACTTCATCGAGATGAACACGCGCATCCAGGTCGAACATCCGGTGACCGAGGCGATCACCGGCATCGATCTCGTGCGCGAGACGCTGCGCATCGCCGACGGCGAGCCGCTGCGCTTCGCGCAGCACGACATCGCGATGCGCGGCGCGGCGCTCGAATGCCGGATCAACGCGGAAGATCCGTTGCAGGATTTCCGCCCGAACCCCGGCCGGATCGACGAACTCGTGTGGCCGACCGGCCCCGGCGTGCGCGTCGATTCGCTGCTCTATCCGGGCTACGTCGTGCCGCCGTTCTACGACTCGCTGCTCGCGAAGCTGATCGTGCATGACGAAAGCCGCGCGGCCGCGCTGCAGCGGCTGGCTCGCGCGTTGGGCGAACTGCACGTCGGCGGCCTGAAGACGACCGCACCGCTGCACGTCGCGCTGCTCGCGGACGACGACGTGCGCGCCGGGCGCTATCACACGAATTTTCTCGAGGCGTGGATGCCGCGATGGCGCGAGGCCGCGACGGCCGTCGCGCAGCACGCCCAACGGCACGCAGCCGACAACGTAGACGCCGCGCGCGTCGGGGAGGCGATGTGACGGCCCGTTATGCATTCGGCGGCGACGAGTTCGTGTTCGTCGAAATCAGCGAATCGATGTCGCTCGATGCGTTCTTCAAGGGCACCGCGATCACGCGCGAACTGCAGCGCCGAGCGGTGCCGGGCATCACCGAGATCTGTCCGGCGAACGCGTCCTACCAGGTGCGCTACGACCCGGACGCGATCGAACCCGACGCGCTCGTCGCGCTGCTGAAGACGATCGAGGCGGAAGTCGGCGACGCGCCGCTCGAACTTGACACGCGCATCGTCGAGGTGCCGGTGCTCTACAACGACCCGTGGACGCACGAGACGCTGATGCGGTTTCGCGAACGCCACCAGGATCCGTCGTCGACCGATCTCGAGTACGCGGCACGCGTCAACGGCAAGCGCGACGTCGACGCATTCATCGCCGCGCACTCGGGTTCGCCGTGGTTCGTGTCGATGGTCGGCTTCGTCGCGGGCCTGCCGTTCATGTACCAGATGGTCGAGCGCGAACGCCAGCTCGAAGTGCCGAAGTACCTGCGACCGCGTACCGACACGCCGAAGCTGACGGTCGGCCACGGCGGCTGTTTCGGTTGCATCTACTCGGTGCGCGGCGCCGGCGGCTACCAGATGTTCGGCGTGACGCCGGCGCCGATCTTCGACCCCGAGCAGCGGCTCGACTACCTGCGCGAGTTCATGGTGTTCTTCCGGCCCGGCGACATCGTGAAATTCCAGCCGATCGATCGCGATGCGTACGACGCGGCCGTGGCGGCCGTCGAGGCCGGTACGTTCTCGCTGCGCGTGCGCCCCGTGAAATTCTCGCTCGACGCATTCCTGCGCGATCCCGATGCGTACAACCGCTCTCTCGTCGAGGTGCTGCATGCAAACTGACGCGCACAACGTGATCGAAGTCGTGAAACCCGGCCTCGCGACGTCGGTCCAGGACATGGGCCGGCAAGGCCATTACCACGTGGGGATTCCGCCGTCGGGCTCGCTCGACCAGTACGCATCGCGCGCGGCGAACCTGCTGGTCGGCAATCCAGAAGAAGCTGCCGTGCTCGAATGCACGCTACTCGGTCCCGAGCTGATGTTCCATGTGGATGCGCTGATCGCCGTCACCGGTGCCGAGATGACGCCGAAGATCGACGGTGTCGGGCAGCACTGCAACGTCGCGCTGCGGATCCGCGCCGGCAGCGTGCTGTCGTTCAATTACGTGAAGGCCGGTGCGCGTGCGTATCTCGCCGTCGCGGGCGGCATCGACGTACCGGTCGTGCTCGGCAGCCGCTCGACCTACACGCTCGGCGCGATCGGCGGCCACGCGGGCCGGCGCCTGCAGAAAGGCGACCGTCTGCCGATCGGCGCCCCCGTCGGCGCGCACCGCGAAGGGCGCGAGCTGCCGGCGGCCGTGAGCCGGCCGCTCGACAGCCAGGTCGAGTTGCGCGTGCTGACGGGCCTGTACCACTACCGGCTCACCGACGATTCGGCGCGCACCTTCTTCGACGACGAATGGACGGTCGCGCCCGAAGCCGACCGCATCGGCTACCGCTACAAGAACGGCCGCGCGCTGCAGTTCCGGCCACGCGAGCAGCCATTCGGCGCGGGCGCCGATCCGTCGAACATCGTCGACGCGTGCTACCCCATCGGCTCGATCCAGGTGCCGGCCGGGCTCGAGCCGATCATCCTGCATCGCGACGCGGTGTCGGGCGGCGGCTACGCGACGATCGGCACGGTCATCAGCGCCGACATGGACCTGATCGGCCAGATGCAGCCCAACCACCGCGCGCGCTTCGTGCGCGTGACGATGGCCGACGCGCTCGCCGCGCGCCGCGAGTACCAGCGGCGCCTCGCGCTGCTGCGCGCCGTGCTGCGGGATTGAGCACCGGGCGCCCGGCGCGCGAGCCGGGCGCCCTTCGCCGCCGCCCCCTTTTTGCTGTCCGTCTTCCGTCCGCGCGGCCGAGCGCCGCGCGGTGGAGACGCCTGCGCGCTGTTCCTGCCGAACCGGTTGCCTGCCCGACGTCGGGGCAACCCTGCGGACCGCATGTGCCGCGGCCGAGACGTCATTCGCAGTTTCCGCTCATCAAGGAGCACGATCATGGCCAACCTGGCTCAGGCCCGCACCGACGAGGATCTCGACCTGTCGACGCTCGCCGTTCCCGACCACGCGCGCATGCCGCCCTTTTCGCTGACGATGGCGTGGTGGGCCGTGTGCAGCGCGGTGTTCTACATCGTCGTGGGCGCCACGCTCGCGCTCACCTACGGCGCACGCAACGCGCTGATCGGGATGGCGTTGTCGGTCGTGTCGTACGGCCTCGTCAACACGATCATCAGCCGCTACGCGATCCGCACCGGCCTGTCGGTCGCGCTGTTCTCGCGCGTGCTGTTCGGCAGTGCGGGCGCGGCGCTCGCCACGCTGATCTTCTTCGCGACGGCGATCTACTACGCGGTGTTCGAAGGCTCGGTGATCGCGGTTGCCGCGCATCACCAGTTTCCCGGGCTCGACTACAAATGGGCCGCGCTGATCGTCGTCTGCTACAGCGTGCCGCTCGTGTTCGGCAGCGTGCAGCACTGGCTCGACAAGTTCAACGGCGTGCTGCTGCCGTTCTACCTGCTCGGGCTGCTCGCGGCAGTCGGGCTCGCGACTGCCGAATACGGCTACCACGCGGCCTGGCTCGATTTCGGGCCGGCCGGCAACGCACCGGCCGGCGGCTGGTGGCACTGCTTCGTCTACTACATGGGCGTGTGGGTGCTGATGATGTTCACGTTCGACTACGCACGCTTCGGCCGCAAGGAGGACGCGGGCTATCACGGCCGCTTCAACTTCGGGATGCCGTTCTACCTCGTCACTTTTCTCGTCAACGGCGCGGCGGGCATCTATCTCGTCAGCACGATTCCGGAGCTCGGTACGCTCTCCGAAGTATCCGTGGTGCTCGCGCTGCTGAAGCTGATGGGGGTGTGGGGGCTGCTGTTCGTGTGGGTCACGCAATCCCGGATCAACACCGCGAACTATTACCTCGCGACGGTCAACATGCAGGCGTTCTTCCTGAAGGTGGCCGGCCTGCGCGCGCCGAAGTTCGTGTGGGCACTCGTGGTCGGCGCAGTCGTCTATGCGCTGATGATGGCGGACATCTTCTCGCGGATCCTGCAGGCGCTCGCGTACCAGGGCATCTTCGTCGTCGCATGGGTCGGCGTCGCGCTCGCGCACATCCTGTCGGACCGCTACGGGCAGCTGGTCGGCAACGACATCGAATGCCGCGACGCGCATGTCCCGACGTTCAACCCGGGCGGGCTGACGGCATGGTTCGCCGGCGCATTCGTCGGACTCGCGCTGAACCAGGCGACCGGGTTGGCCGCGACGCTGTCGGCGCCCGCGACGTTCGTCGTGTCGTGGGGGGTCTATCGCGTGCTGCTGGGCACGGCCAAGCGGACCTGGTTCGTACGCAATACGTAACGGGACGCCCGCACGCCGCCGCGCATCATCCGATCGTCTGCACCGCGTTGCCCTGCGCATCGCGGATCACGGTCTTCTCCACGCGCCAGCGCACGCCGTCGAGCCCGTCGACCGCATACTCGCCGGCGCGCGGCTGCAGCGTGCGCGCCAGCGCCTGCACCGTCGCATCGGTGAGCCGCAGCGTCAGCGTGCCGTCCTCGTCGGTCACGTCGTTCGCGTCACCGTGCACGAACCGCACCGCGCCGTCGTGACCGACCAGGCGGAACGGCCGGTCGAACGGCAACCGCAGCGGCAGCAGCGTGACGAGTTCGTCGACCTGCCGCGCGCCGACGGTGATCTCGATCACGGGCGCGCGCAGCAGCCGCTTGCGCGTTTCCCATCCAAGCACGTCGGTGAACAGCGAGCCGCTCGACGAGCCATCGCGCCGGGTGCCCTCGTCGACCTGCGGGCGCACGTCCGCACGCTCGAGCAGCGACGCGCGGCCGAGATCGGTCACCCACAGCGGCATATGCGGCAACAGCGTGTCGAGTAGCGCGCGCGTGCGCCAGCGCTTCGCGGCACGCTCCTCGTCGAGTGTCAGCCCGACGATCTGCAGAAACGCCAGGTGGCCGTGCGGCGTATCGATCGCCGGCAGTTCCGGATCGAACGCAAAACCCATCGAGCAAAGCTGCGTATCGGTATCGAGCGCGATCGGGCCGTTGGCCGTCATCCAGTGGCCGTCGTCGAACGCATTGCCGCTCTGGAACACGTAGCGCGCAAGATTCTGCAGGAAGCTGAACACCCAGTTCGGCGGCTCTTCGTCGGTGGCGCCGCAGGCGACGCGCATCGTCAGCTCGAAGCCGAAGCCGCTGACGGCGGGATCGTCCGACTCCTTCACATACAGCTCGGAGAGCCCGTACGTGACGAAATGCCAGTGCGGCACGGGTTCCGCGCGCTTCCACACGCTGATCCCGTCGAGCGGATCGCGGCCGCCAAGCCGCCACTTGAGCAGCGTGCCGTAGTGCTTCGGCTCCTGCCCCGGATAGACGCGCGCGAGCGCGCCGTCGATCGCGTCCCAGCCCGGCGCGCTGTCGTCGGCTGCGCCGTCCTGCGTGTCGTGCGTTGCGTCCGTCATGTGCTCCCCCGTTCCGAATGGCGTCCTGGTGTGCCATACCGGCGCGCACGCCGGCTGTGGTCACCGTACGACGTGTGCGTTACACGTGCGCCGCCGCGCCGTCGATCGCCGCGCGCACGCGCTCGACGAGTGATGGATCGACCGGTGCCAGCACCTCGCCGCGCGGCCGCACGCCCGAACCGAAGTGCACCGCGCGCACGCCGGTGGCGCGGACGAAATCGCCGACCGCGTCGACCGTGAGCCCCGAGCCGGCCAGCACCGTACAGGTCGAGCCGGCGGCCTGCCGCACCAGCCGCGTGATCGTCGCGGACGCGTCGAGCACCGACGGATGGCCGCCGGACGTCAGCACCGATGTGACGGCCGGCACGCGCAGCAGCGCGTCGAATGCGGCGTTGAGGTCGCGCGACACGTCGAACGCGCGGTGGAAGGTCAGCGCACGGCCGTCCGCCGCGGCCGCGATGCGGGCCAGCGCGTCGAGATCGACGTCGCCGCGTGCGTCGAGCGCGCCGAACACGACGCCGTTCGCACCGGCCGCGACGGCTGCACGCACGTCGCGTTCGATCACGCGCAGGTCGTCGGCGTCGTACACGAACGACCGGCTGTGCGGTCGCACGATCACGTTGACGGGAATCGGCACGGCGGCCACGACGGCTTCGATCAGACCGACGCTCGGCGTCAGCCCGCCTTCGGTGATCGCGGTCACGAGTTCGAGGCGGTCGGCGCCCGCGCGGGCGGCGGCCTTCGCGTCGCCGACGGTCGTGGCGATCACTTCGAGGAGGACGGAAGAGGCGGCGTTTCGGTTCATGGGCGGCCCGCGAATCGTCAGGACAATTCGCGCATCCTAGCCGAGCCGCGTGACGGGCGCCAGCGTGCCGGCCGCCGCGCCATGAGTCGCGCCGTCAGCCGCGCCGCGCGAGCCACACGCCGACGAGCGCGGACAGGCCGGTCACCACGGCGCCGGGCGCGAACCAGAACATCCGCGCGTTCACGTCCACGCCCTGCTGCTGCATCACGTCGACGATCCCCGGCGCCATCAGGAGCGTCACCCAGCCGATCATCCCGAACGCGGTGGTCGCGGTCGCGATGAGCAGCGCAATGCCCGCGCCGCGCGCGCGTGGCCGGAACGCGCCGGCAAACGCGCCCACGGCCAGGAGCACGGCCGACAACACGCACAGCACGGTGACGAACACGAGCATCGCCCCCGTATGGCCGAGCTTCAGGAACGCCATCGTCTGCGCCGTGATCACGCACATGCCCGCGATCGTGAACAGCACGATCGCCAGCGCGTTGCGCACGACGCTCATGCGTTCGCCTGGAAATACGCGGTCGCGGGGCGCCGGAACATCAGGTAGACGAACAGCGCAAACAGCAGGACGCCCGGAATCAGCACCGCGTACATCGACGCCGGCATGTTGACGAACGAGAACACGAAGCTGAACACGGACGTCGCGATGTAGGTCTTGCGCGACCATTCGCGTCCCTTGAGGATCGCGATGCCGACCACGATGTTCACGACTTCGAGGATCACGCTGATGCCGAGCGTCGCCCAGACGGGCAGCAGATAGTGCGACAGCAGCGCCTGGGTGGTCGGCATGCCGATGGTGAAGGGCGTATAGACGCACGTGATCGCGTTGGTCACGATGATGATCCACGCGAGAATGGTCAGCGAAATCGGTCTTTTCATTGTGTTTTCCTTGTTATTCGCCGCCATGGTGGCCCCCGGGGACGGCGCGCTCGCGGTCACGATGGCCGCGGTCGGGCCATTGTCGGGGAAGCACGCGGCGAACGCAACGATCGCCCCGCGCCGCTCGCCCCGCCCGCCGCCTGCGGTGCGTACGCGGCTAGCCCGCGTCCGCTGCGTCGTCGCCCCAGTCGATATCGCCGCACAGCACGCGCTGCGTATCGCCAACGCGCACGGCCACCGACAGCGTCACGCACGGCTGCGCCTCGTTGATCGACAGGTACGGCCGCGTGACCTGCACGCGCCCCGGCTCGGCGATCGCCGAGCGGAAATACGGCCGGCGAAGCCAGTTCGCGCCCTGCGCGTCCGCGAGCGGCGAGAAGCGCGCCTCGGCGAGCGCGCGGTCGGCGCGCAGCACGACGTTGCGGCCCGACTGGCGGCCGTGCGCGTCGAGCAGGAAGCAGCGCGCGGCGGCATCCAGCGCGAGGAAGTTCCAGCACACCTCGTCGAGCGGTTCGCCGGCCGCCAGGCGCTCGGCCGCGCGTTCGAACGCGCGCAGGTACGGCGCGAGCCGCTGCGCATCGCGCCGCTCGCGCGCGTCGGTCTGCTGCCGAAAACGCTCGGTCAGCTCGCCGATGCAGCCCGTCGCGGCCGCGCTGTCGGGCAGCCCCGGCGCCGGCCGGCCGAAGTAATAGCCCTGCACGAAATCGGCCTCGCACGACAGCGCGATCTGCGCCTCGTGCTCGGTCTCGATACCCTCCACCAGCACCAGCTTGCCGGCTTCGTGCAGCAGCGTCACGAGCCCGTGCAGGATCGCGGTGAGCCCGGTACGGTGCGCCGCGTGCGACAGCATGATCCGGTCGAGCTTCACGATGTCCGGGTTCAGTTGCCAGATCCGCTCGAGGTTCGAATGGCCCGCGCCGAAATCGTCGAGCGCGATCAGGAAGCCGTGCGTGCGGAATTCGCGCACGGCCTCGGCAAGCCGCTCGACGTCTTCCGCGCGCTGTTCGAGCACTTCGAGCACGATGCGGCGCGGCGGCATGCCGAGCCGCTTCAGGTTCGCGAGCAGCGCGGCCGCCTGGAACGGATCGGTGAGCACGCCCGGATGGACATTGAGGAACAGCCACTCGCGCTCGGCGCCGAGCAGCGCGAAGTTCTCGAGATGCAGCGCCTGCGCGAGCCGGTCGAGCTGCAGCAGTTCGCCCTGGCGCGCAGCCTCGCCGAACACGTCGAGCGGCGACACGGCGCGGTCGAGCGCATCGTGCGCGCGCAACAGCGCCTCGTAGCCCACCGCACGCTGGTGCGACAGGCTGAAAATCGGCTGGAACACGGTCGTGAGCGTCAGGTCGCGGTGCTGCGTCGCCAGACGTTCGAGGCCGGAACTCACCTCCCGCTCGAACCGGTACGGCGATGCGGCGGCCGGACGCTCCTGTTGCACGATCGTCATGCCTTCCTCCTGGTGTTGCCTTCGAACGCGGCGCCCGACGAAGCGAACGGCGCGTGCAATGTCATGGTTGGACCCTCGGTTGCCCGGTCAGCGCCGGACGGCTGCCCCACCTCAAGCAAGCTCCGTGCAAGGCACGGGCAACCCGCGTGCCGCGGTGATGCACGGGGCTGCCGCACCACCGCGGCGCATGTCGAGTGCACCATTTTCGTGCATACGCACCGGCCGCTCGAACGCATCCGTCACGTCATCACGCTACACTCCGTACGATCGTTTCATTCCCCGTATTCGCCGTATCGATGGAAATCGTCTTCACCGTCCTGATCCTGCTGCTGACCGTCGCGCTGTCCGGCGCCATCACGCGCATCCTGCCGTTCCAACTGCCGTTGCCGCTGATGCAGATCGCGTTCGGCGCGATGCTCGCATGGCCGAAGCTGAACCTGCACGTCACGTTCGATCCCGAAATCTTCATGCTGCTGTTCATTCCGCCGCTGCTGTTCGCGGACGGCTGGCGGATTCCGAAGCGCGAGCTGTACCTGCAGCGCCGCGCGATCCTGATGCTCGCATTCGGGCTCGTGTTCATGACGGTACTCGCAGTGGGCTACTTCGCGCACTGGCTGATACCCGAGTTGCCGCTGCCGATCGCGTTCGCGCTCGCGGCCGTGCTGTCGCCGACCGATGCAGTCGCGCTGTCCGGCATCGCCGGCCGTGGCCGGATCCCGCCGCAGCTGATGCACATCCTCGAAGGCGAGGCGCTGATGAACGACGCGTCGGGCCTCGTCGCGCTGAAATTCGCGATCGCGGCCGCGCTGACCGGCATGTTCTCGCTGCGCGACGCGTCGATCACGTTCGTGATCGTCGCCGCGGGCGGGCTCGCGACGGGCGCGATCGTGTCGTGGGCGTTCAGCGCGCTGTCGACGCGCTTCCTGAACGCCGAGCAGGAAGGCGATCCGGCCCCCGGTATCGTGATGACGCTGCTCGTGCCGTTCGCGGCCTACCTGTTCGCCGAGCACCTCGACCTGTCGGGCGTGCTGGCGGCCGTGTCGGCCGGGATGATGATGAATTACACGAGTTTCTCGCGCAAAAGCACCGTCGCGTCGCGCGTCCGCGCCGAAAGCACGTGGGCGATGATCGAGTTCGTGTTCAACGGCATGGTGTTCATCATGCTCGGGCTGCAGCTGCCGCACATCATCGGCCGCACGCTCGTCGACGCGCACCACACGAGCGACGCGCTCGTCGGCCGGATGATCTTCAACGTCTGCGCGATGATGCTCGCGCTGTACGCGATCCGCTTCCTGTGGGTCTGGCTGCTGCGCTGGTTCGCGAGCCGCCGCGCGGCGCGCCAGGGCCTCGCGGGCACGATGGCCGGCGTGCGCACGATCGCGGTGATGACGGTCGGCGGCGTGCGGGGCGCGGTCACGCTCGCGGGCGTGCTGTCGATTCCGGTCGCGCTGTCCGACGGCGTGCCGCTGCCGGGCCGCGACACGGCGATCTTCGTCGCGTCGGCCGTGATCCTCGGCTCGCTCGTCGTCGCGGTGATCGGCCTGCCGCTGCTGCTGCGCGGTGTGCGTTCGTCACGCAGCCCGCTCGGCGACGAGGAACGCGCCGCGCGCGCGGCCGCCGCGCAGGCCGCGATCCGCGCGATCGACTCGTCGCACGACGCGATCTCGGTCGATCTCGACGAATCGGGCGCCGCACGCTGTGCCGACATCTCCGCACGCGTGATGGACCAGTACCGCCGCCGCCTCGCGACGCTCGCCGAAGACGGTCCCACGCCGCGCGCGGAAGCGAAGCAGGCCGAAACGATGGAACTGCAGATGCGGATCGCGGCCGTGCGCGCGGAACGCTCCGCGCTGTACCGGCTGCGCAGCGAAAGCAAGATTTCCGACGAGACGCTGACGAAGCTGCTCCGCGAGATCGACCTGTCGGAGACTGCGCTGTCGACGCGCAAGAAAGGCATTCTCTAAAGGGCAAGCTGCCGCTTCGGCGCAGCAGCAGCCCCATAAAAAAACGGCGACGCACCAGCGTCGCCGTTTTCACATCCGCCCGCGTTCGCGTTACTTCGCGACGACGACCGGAATCCCCTTCAGCATCCCCGCGCCCTTCATCTCGTCGAGCGCATGCTGCACGGCCGCGCTCGTCGCCGCTTCGATGCCGAGCTGCAGCGCGAGCTCGCGCTCCGCGCGCTTCACGCCGGCCAGGTTGCGCACCTTCACGTGACCGAAGCCGCGCACGCGTGCGTGCAGGTCGGCCAGTTGCGTGACCTGCGCCGCATTGCCGGCCGTCGTGGCGGCGAGCGCACGCGCGAGCGTCGTCTCGTAGTCGTCGGCCAGCGCACGCTCCATCCTGCGCTCGACGGTGCGGCCGAACGGATCGAGCCACGTGCCGCGCAGGCTGCGCACGCGCGCCAGCATGCCGAACACCGGCCACATCCACTGGCCGAACACGCGCTTCTTCGGCGCGCTGCCGTCGCGCCCGGCCTTCGCGACCGTGGGCGGCGCCAGGTTGAACTTCACGCGATACGTCTGCCCCGGTACGCCTTCGAACTGCGCTTCGAGCGCGGTGCGGAACGCGTCGTCCGTGTACAGCCGCGCGACCTCGTATTCATCCTTCACCGCGAGCAGCCGGTAGAACGTCGTCGCGACCGCGCGTGTCAGCGCATCGTCGCCCTTCGCGCGTGCCGCGCTGACGAGCGCACGGTAGCGTTCGACATAGCGCGCGCCGCCGTAGGCATCGAGACGCGCTTCGCGATCGGCGATCAGCTCGGCGAGCGTCTCCGGCGCTGCGTGAGTGGCCACCGCGTGACGCGCGTTCCACAACGCATCGAGGCCCGCTGCGTCGCCAGCCGCCATCCGGCCGATCGAGAACGCGAGCTTGTTCATCGGCACGGCGACGTTGTTCAGCTCGATCGCGCGCATCATCGCGGCGAGCGACACCGGCACGAGGCCGAGCTGCCACGCGTAACCGAGCATCAGGATGTTCGCGCCGATCGAATCGCCGAGGAACTTCGAGGCGAGCGCCTGCGCGTCGCAGCTCGACAGGTAGCCGTCGCCGGCCGCGTGATGCATCTTCTCGAGCAGCGCATCCGCATGCAGGTTCGCGTCGGGGTTCTGCACGAACGACGCGTTCGGGATCCGGTGCGTGTTGACGACGATCCGCGAACGCTCGTGACGCACCGTCTGCAGCGCCTCCGCGCTCGCGCCGACGACCATGTCGCACGCAAGCAGCACGTCGGCCTGCTGCGTGTCGATGCGCACCTGGTTCAGCCACCGGTCGCTCGATGCGATCCGCACGAACGACAGCACCGAGCCGCCCTTCTGCGCGAAGCCCATGAAGTCGAGCACCGACGCGCTCTTGCCTTCGAGGTGCGCGGCCATGCTGATCAGCGCGCCGACCGTCACGACACCCGTGCCGCCGACACCCGTCACGAGCATGTCGAACGGCGCCGCGTCGAGATGCGTGGCCGGCACCGGCAGCGCATCGACGCGCACGGCGAGCGCCGCTTCGTCGAATGCGGCACCCGCGGCCTTCTTCAGCGCCGCGCCTTCGACCGTCACGAAGCTCGGGCAGAAGCCGTTCACGCACGAATAGTCCTTGTTGCACGACGACTGGTCGATGCGGCGCTTGCGGCCGAGCGGCGTTTCCAGCGGCTCGACCGACAGGCAGTTCGACTGCACGCCGCAATCGCCGCAGCCTTCGCACACCGCGTCGTTGATGAACAGGCGCTTGTCCGGGTCGGGGAATTCGCCCTTCTTGCGGCGGCGGCGCTTCTCGGCCGCGCAGGTCTGGTCGTAGATCAGCACGGTGACGCCCGGCGTCTCGCGCAGCTCGCGCTGCACGGTGTCGAGCTCGCTGCGGTGATGGAACGTCGTGCCCGGCGGGAACTGGCCGTGATGGCCGTCGTACTTCTCCGGTTCGTCGGACACGACGACGAAGCGCGACACGCCTTCCGCCTCGACCTGCCGCGCGATCTGCGGCACCGAGATGCTGCCGTCGACCGGCTGGCCGCCCGTCATCGCGACCGCGTCGTTGTAGAGGATCTTGTACGTGATGTTCGCTTTCGCGGCGACCGCCTGGCGGATCGCGAGGATGCCCGAGTGGAAGTAGGTGCCGTCGCCGAGGTTCTGGAACACGTGCTTCGTGTTGGTGAACATCGCATGCGCGGCCCAGTCGACGCCTTCGCCGCCCATCTGGATCAGCCCGGTCGTGTCGCGCTCCATCCATGACGCCATGAAATGGCAGCCGATGCCGGCCTGCGCGATCGAGCCTTCCGGTACCTTCGTCGACGTGTTGTGCGGGCAGCCCGAGCAGAAGTACGGCGTGCGCTTCACCGCGTCCGCCTCGTTCGACAGGATCTGCGGCGCGACGAGATCGACGACGCGTTCGCGGCGGTCGAGCGCCGGCTTGTGGCGCGCGAGCCAGTCGGCGAACACCGGCAGGATCCGCGACGGGCGCAGCTCGCCGAGCTCGGACAGCAGGCAGCCGCCGGCGGCGTCGTGCTTGCCGAGCACGCGCGGGCGTGCGCCTTCCGTGCGGTTGTACAGGTAGTCCTTGATCTGCTGCTCGATGACGGGGCCCTTCTCCTCGATCACGAGCACTTCTGAAAGCCCGTCGACGAAGGTTTCGAGCCGCGTCATTTCAAGCGGATACGACAGGCCGACTTTGTAGATCCGCACGCCGGCCGCGTCGAGGTCGGCCACCGTCAGGTCGAGGCGGCGCAGCGCTTCCATCAGGTCGAGGTGCGCCTTGCCGCAGGTCACGATGCCGACGTTCGCCTGCGCGCTCGGCGCGATCCACTTGTCGATGCTGTTGGTGCGCGCGAAATGGCGCACCGCGTCGAGCTTCGCGGCGAGGCGCGCCTCGATCGTGAGGCTCGGCAGGTCGGGCCAGCGGTTGTGCAGGCCGCCCGCCGGCGGCGTGAAGCCTTCCGGTGCCGGCCACTGCGTCTGCAGCGCGTCGAGGTCGACGGTCGAACCCGATTCGACCGTTTCCGAGATCGCCTTGAAGCCGACCCACGTGCCCGAGTAGCGCGACAGCGCCCAGCCGTACAGGCCGAATTCGAGCATGTCGGCGATGTTCGCCGGGTTCACGACCGGCATGTGCCACGCGATCATCGCGAAGTCGCTCTGGTGCGGCATCGACGACGACACGCAGCCGTGGTCGTCGCCCGCGACGACGAGCACGCCGCCATGCGGCGACGAACCGTACGCGTTGCCGTGCTTCAGCGCGTCGCCCGCGCGATCGACGCCCGGGCCCTTGCCGTACCACATCGCATACACGCCCTCGACCGTGCGCTCGGGATCGGCCTCGACGCGCTGCGTGCCGAGCACGGCCGTGCCGCCGAGTTCCTCGTTGATCGCGGGCAGGAAGCGCACGCCGCCGGCGTCGAGCAGTTTCTTCGCCTTCCACAGCTGCTGGTCGACCATGCCGAGCGGCGAACCGCGATAGCCGCTGACGAAGCCGGCGGTGTTGAGCCCCTGTTCGGCGTCGACCGTGCGCTGCATCAGCAGCAGGCGAACCAGCGCCTGCGTGCCGGTCAGGAAGATCCGGCCGCGCGTCGCGGTCAGGTTGTCGGTCAGGCGGTAGTCGGACAGGGCAGGCGTGCCGTCGACGGGCAAGCGGGCAGTCATGGGGGATGTCTCCGGATTGTGCTGTTCTGGGCTGCTCGGCAAGGCGTCAGGCGACGCTTGGGGGCCGGCAGCGAATGGCTCTATTTTTTCGCGCGGCGCCGAGAATGTTTTTTCTCATCTTGCTCGGACGGGGCCGGGGCGAGAAAAACTACGCAGGTTTTGGGGTGGTTTTGAGAGAGTTCTCGCGCTGCTCGGAATGAGTGGGGGTGTGCGGAGGTTGCGTGGCTGCGTGGGGGAAGCCGCGCGTTGGTGGAGGGTGTGGCGGGATGCCGGGGCGTCGCCCGCGGGGCGGCGAAGGGCGTCTGAGCCTTTTCTGACGGGGGTTTGAGCGGATCGAGGCGGCATCCTCACCGTTCGATTGCACAGCGTTTCGAGTGGCGTGGGGAGCGGATGTCCACAACGGAATCGGGCTGGCACGTCGGTGGTCGGAACGTCCTGCTCCCCGTTCGGATGCGCGGGGCTTCGTGCCCACTTTCGAGTGGATTCTGCTTCAGCCCGGTGCGGGTACTCATCGCCGGGATGCACAGGGGTTCGAGTGGTCGCATGGGCGGGATATCCACATCGAAGCCGGCACGCGTTGCAGTTTCGGGCTGACACTCACCGTTGAATGACACAGGCGCGCGAGTGGTTGCGAGGCCTGGATATCCACATCGCAACCGGCACGCGTTTCGACGCCGAGCCGGCTATCACGGTGGAAATACACGGGCGCTCGCGTGGTCGCCGAGGCCGGATATTCACCACATGACCGGCGCGGTTTCCGGCGTACGGACTCGCGCTTCTCCTCGACATGCACCGGCGTCGAATGGGCTCGGAGGTTGAACCGGCACCCTGATATTCACGCTGGAATGCGCGTTTCGGCCGATCGATCACCGACACTCACCCTCGAAATGCACAGCCCTTCGAGTCGTTTCGGGGGCGGGATATCCACACGGGAACGAGCACCGTATTCGATCACGCGCTCGCACTCACCGTCGAAATACACAGCGTTTCAAGTCTCTTCGGAGGGGAGATATCCACACCGCCTGCACCCGTTGCCCATTTACGAAGGCGCTCACGCTCACCGTTGCTGGACGGCGTTTCGAGTCACATGTGATCAGGGCTTGAAGCCGCGTGATGTGGAAAACGTTCTGGCGAGTCGCTGTCCGTCGCGCAAAAAGCCGTGCCGCGCGTAGAAGCGGTGGGCATCCGGCCGGTGGTCGCCACTCGTCACTTCCAGCTTCACGCATCCGGCCGCGTCGAACCACCGCTCTGCAGCGGCCATCAGCGCACTGCCCACGCCGGCCCCGCGATGGCGCTCATCGACGACCAGGCTGGTGATGCGTCCGAGGTAGCCTGCCGCGTGGAAAAGCGGCAGCGCGTGGAGACTGATGCTGCCGACGACCTCGCGTTGCACGACCGCCACGACGATCGTGTCCGTCGGACTCGGAAGCAACGCTTCGATCTTCGCGAGGATCAGCGACGGCGTAGTGTCGTAGCCGAGCTGGCTCAACAGTGCGGCAATGGCTGCGTGATCGGACGGCTGCGCGTCCCGGATCGCGAGGTTCGACGACGTGATCAAGTCCGGCGCTCCCGAGGGAAAAATGTTCGTCGTTGCCGAGCGTTATCGCTCCGGGTATCCGCACCGCCAACGGCCGCACAAGGCCGCCGGCCCGGACGGGCACCCACGCTCACCGTTGAAATGCACAGCGGTTCGAGTCCCTTCCAGGGCGAGATATCCACACCTCGGCGGGTACCTCGTTCGATCGGGCATGCACCCTCACCTTCGAAATGCACAGTGCTTCGAGTCCTTTCCGGGGAGGATATCCACACCTTGGCGAACGCGTCGCTCGATGCCGCACTCGCTTTCGAAATGCTCGGCACTTCGGGTCCCGACCCAAGCAGGATATTCACACCTTAGCGAATCCCCCAGCCGATCCCGCGATCGCCACCACCTCGAAATACACGACGCTTCGCATCTCTTCAAACGCAGAATATCCACACCGCTGCGAGCGCCGCGGCCGCCCCGCGGATCACACTCACCATCGAAATGCACAGCGCTTCGAGTCCATTCCAGGGAGGATATCCACACCTTGGCGAACGCGTCGTTCGATGCCGCACTCACTTTCGAAATGCTCGGCACATCGGGTCCCGACCAGGGCAGGATATTCACACCTTAGCGAATCCCCCAGCCGATCCCGCGATCGCAACCACCTCGAAATACATGACGCTTCGCGTCTCTGCAAACGCAGAATATCCACACCGCGACAAGCGCCGCGGCCGCCCCGTCGATCACACTCACCGTCGAAATGCACAGCACTTCGAGTCCATTCAAGGGCGAGATATCCACACCTCAGCGAACACCCCGTTCAACTCGGCGCGCGTACCGCCCCTCGCCATCCACAGCATGCCGAGTCGCTTGCGGGGACCGGATACTACATCGAAACGGGCGCCCCGTTCACATCGATGGTCGACATTCACCTTCGAAAAGCACGGTTTTTCGGGTCTTGCCGGGTATCGGATGCCCGCAACAAGGGCGGCGCATCCGACCGCGGTCAACGATCCTCATCGATGAGATACACAGCGTTTCACGTCGTTCGAACACGACAGGTACGCCGTGCGCGCGAAAAACCTCGCAACTGGCAGCGCGCCGAGCCCCGTTACGCTGACGCCGCTCAATGTCCGGCGCCGGTCATCCGTCGCAAGTCCGCCAGCCAGCTTTGACTCGTATCGAGCTGATCGCCGGGCGCGCTTTCCGTCCATACGATCACGCCGTTGATGGCTCGCCCTGCCTCGGACAGTTCACCGAGCCATTCCGCATCGCCCAGAAATCCGTTCGCCGTCTGTCCGGCCTTGTAAGGCGACACGTACGCATAAATCGGCAGCGATCGGTTGATGGCCCGGTCGTTTTCGACGACCGCCCGCAGATTCGTTCGCCACAGCGCATGGTTCGGCCAGCGCTGATACATCGTCGGTGCAAAGAAATCGAATCCGCCGGCCTGATAAAGCTGCGCGCGGATGTTGCGGAATTTCGGATTGAAATCGTAGTCGTACATGCCGAGCCGGGCATTCGGATAGGCCGCTCGCGTCCAGGCGATGAACGTCTGGAACAGTGCCACCTCGTTCTCGGCCTGCGCCTCCGATCGCGCCGTATCGATCACGATCTTCTCGAAATCGAACGCGATGAATTCGTTCGATCTGAATTGCGACACATAGCCGGCCAGCACCTTCTTGAACTGGCCCTCGGTCGGTACGTGATAGCAGCGGGTTGCATCGCACGACAGCCCCCAGACGTCATAGATCGACGTGAAGGGCACCAGCCCCATCCCGTCGAGATCGGCGGCGTTCGCGTACCGGTTTCCATTGAAGGCGGTGAAGCCGTTGCCACGCGGGAATGCGACGACGGACGCTTTCGTCTGCGCAGCATTCGTCTCGTGAGCCAGCGGCTCGTTCGCGGTAACGGCCGCACAACCCGCCATCGCGATGGCAGTCGCTACCGACAGGCAGCGGGCAAGAAGCATGCACTTCGACATGACGTTGGAACTCCGATCGTCCTGGGATCACTCGGCGGCTCACCGACTTCCTTTCGGACGGCGAGCGCCTGACATTGCTCGGCGGCGGCCGCGCCATCGCTGCGCATCTGCCGCTGCTTCATCCTGCGCATGCGCCCGTGTTCGGCGCTCGGTTTGCGAGGCATCGAATTCTCGCGGCAATCAGGATCGGTATGCAAGCAGTTCGCACGGCCGCGCTCGCCCCCGCCTCCGAACCGCTCGCCCTGCTCTCACCGTTCCAATCCACAGCATTTCGGGTTGCTTTGCGCGACGGTTTTCCACAACCTGCCGCGTCTTCGACGTCGGGCACACGGGTGATATTCCACCCGGCAAATCCGCATGGCGGAGCACGTGCGCTCGCGCCGGGATACCGGCCGGCCTGGCGTATCGCCCGCCCGGCACGTCATTAACCCGCGTCAGCCGCATCAACCCCGCACCCACAGTATTTATGACTAGTTCACACATGACTAGTTATAAACTTCCACCATCGACCGCCCCTGTCCGAACCGTTCCCGCTCGGGTACGCTTGAACATCGATCGACACGGCACCCACCCCCTAAGCGGAGGCGCAATGAAGCTCTACTACTGGCCGAAGACCCGGGCGTTCCGGGCGTTGTGGATGCTCGAGGAACTCGGTGTCGTCTACGAGCTCGTGCCGATCGACCTGCGCTCGCACGAACAGGGGAGCGACGCGTTCATCCAGGTCAATCCGATGGCCAAGCTGCCCGCGCTCGACGACGGCAACACGCCGTTCGCCGAATCGGGCGCCGTGCTGCTCTATCTCGCCGACTGCTGCCCGGGCGCCGGGCTCGGCATCGCGCCCGACGATCCGCTGCGCGGCCGCTTCCTGCAGTGGATGTTCTTCACGCCGACCTGCCTCGAACCGGCGATGGCCGAGAAATTCACGGGCGCGTCGGGCAATCCGGTTGCGTTCGGCTGGGGCAACATCACGCGTGTGCAGCGCGCGCTCGCGCAAGCGCTCGCCCATAGTCCGTGGCTTGTCGGCGAGCGCTTCACCGCGGCCGACCTGCTGCTCGCCAGCACGCTGAAGATCGCGTTCGACGCGCATCTGCTGCCGCATGAAGGCGTGCTGGGCGATTACGTCGCGCGTGCCGAGGACCGCGACGGGTTCCGCCGCGCGGCGGCGATCGAACAGCGCGAAGCGGCGCGCCTGCTGCATGCGTGACGCCCGCCGGCCGGCCTAGGGCCTGTTCACGCTAATAGCGGGCTTGCGCCGGCCTCGGCACGGTGGTCGCGGCTACCGCGCCCGGCGTGCCGCCTTCGTCGGTCTCGACGTCGACCGGCACCACCTCATGAAAATGCGTGTAGTCGATGTGCGTGATGCCGTCTTCTTCGTGCATCAGGTCGACATAGCGATGCCGCCAGCGGATCTCGGCGTGCTCCCACGAATGGCGCGCCTGCATCACCTGCGCGGTCGTCTCGTCCGAACCCTCGATCGTGATCAGCAACGACGCGTCGCGCGCCGCGAGCGACTCCGGCGTTTCGCCGAACAGCGGGCTCGATTCGTCGATCACGTGCATCAGGTTCCAGCCGAGCAGGAAGATCGGATGCTCGCTGCGCACCAGCGGCAGGTCGTGGATCTTGCGCAGCGTGTAGCCCTCGTGCGTGCCTTCGACGCGCATCAGCCGCAGCTTCGCCTGCGCCTCGGCGATCACGTTCTGGCGCGCGTTTGCCGCGCGCACCATCAGCGTCATCCGGCCGTTCAGCGGCCGCACGATCGCGTAGCGCGCGAACAGGATCTTCGCCTGCGGACGGGAGAAACGCGCGAACACGAGCCCGGTGGCCAACGCGATGCCCGACATCCCGATAAAGATCTCGAACGTCGCGACCAGGTGCGCATAGACGGTCTGCGGATGCATGTCGCCGTAACCGACGGTCGCGAGCGTCTCGACGCTGAAGAAGAAGGCACCGCCGAACCCGGCCGGCGACTGGTTCGCGATCGACGCATGGCCGAGCAGGTAGAGCATCGCGAAGCCGCCGTTGAGCAGCAGGAACAGCACCGCGAGCGACAGGAAGAAAACGGGCCAGCTCACCGTCAGCGCGCGGTGATAGAGGTCGCGCCAGCCGAGCGGCGGCATCCCGTAGGCGATCACCAGGCGCGTGCCCGACCAGATCTTGCGGCCACGGCCGCGGGAGGCTGAGGAGGACGAATCGACGTTCATCGCGCGGTGCCGAAAGCAGGAAGGCGATGAGCGTAGCACGCGCGACGGCGGCCGGGAATGCGGGCCGCTGCGCAACCCACGACCCGCCGGCGATGCGTGAACATGCGCCGCGCACCGTGTCAAGTCCTGGAATAGGTTGACAGTATCCAGACGCTAGAACGCCCGATGCACCGCATCGGGCGTTTTGTATTTCAGGGCGGCATGTGGCCGCTCGTGGTTGTAGATACGCACCGACTGTTCGACCATCTTGGCAGCCTGTTCAAGGTCAGCGGGACGCTGCAGCAGGAACTCCCCCTTGAGGATGCCGTTGACCCGCTCAGCCAGCGCGTTCTGATAGCAGTCGTAGCCGTCGG